>RFXW01000037.1 GCA_009921245.1 Candidatus Fonsibacter lacus
GCAAACCGGAGAGATGGTGGAGAGTTACACCATGCTCACCGTTAACGCGGACGCGCATCCCATCATGAGCAGAATGCACAAGCCTGATCCAAACTACCCCCCCGATGAACAAGACAAACGAAGCGTGGTTGCGATTCAGGATGGTCAAGCAAACGACTGGCTCATGGGGGCAACAAAGGATGTTCTTGGGCTTATTTGCCCGCCAGAGCCCACGCTATTGCAATACCAGGCTTTGGGCAGCAACCAACTTAACCTTGTGAAGGAATAGAGGTTCAACCGCCATGGATTAAGGCTTGGTTTGACCGTATTGGGAGCGCCACAGCCACAACAACGAAGCCAAAACCGCACCTACGGTGAGCCACTGGGCCACCCAACCTTCGGCCAGGGCCTCGGTGGCCAGATGCCACCAGGCGTTGTTAACCAAGGGCAGGGCGCCAGACTCCGAAAATTCATGGCTGGCGTACACCAGCAGCTGCACCATAAAGGCCAACAAAAACCAGGTGGTGACTTTAAAAAGCTGGCCTATGGGCACGGCCCGTCCGAAGGTAAGCCACAACCACCCCACGGCCAAGGCCAAGGCCACGCCGAGTGCACCGCCCCAAAGCATGGCCGCTGGTGCTTGCGCCTCAGACAGTGCGGCGAGCATGGTGGCCGTTTCGGCGCCTTCGCGCCCCACGGTGAGAAATGCAAAGGCAAATACGCCCCACCACGCGGCGCGCGTGCCAGCGTTTTGCAAGCGTGCCAGAGTGGATTCAATATGGGCTTTCATGTTGGGCCCGTGACGCACCATATGCCACGCGCAACCCGCCACCAGCGCGGCGGCTACCAAGGCCAGCCAGCCGGCGTAAAGGGTAGACCAGCCGCCAACTTCAGCGGCGCTAACGCCAAAGGCAACCGAGGCCAGCAGCGCAACCAAGGCGCCGCTAAAAAGTGCCCGCAGCAGCATGGCATTGCCGGCGCGTTTAAGGTAAACCGCCGCCAAAGCAACCAACAAAATGGCTTCCAGCGACTCTCTAAGGGTGATCATGACAACGTTGAACATGGATGGTTTTCTCCCTGATTGCTTGATTGAAGGAGCCTGTTTGGATAGGCCCTGTCAGTTATTCTAAATGAGAATGAGTATCATTACCAAATGACTTTCGTATCCAATTCCTAAGACTGGCAGCTTGGGCTTGCCCCTATCATGCGCGGGTTGCAATGGGGTACACACGGGGGTTTGCGGTGCGAATTGGTTGGATTGGCGTGGGTGAAGTGGGTGGGTTGCTGGGGCAGGCGCTGGCGGGTCAGCCTGGCGTGACCGCGGTGGCGGGGTATGACGTAAAGTTTGCTCAGGGTGACCACACCCACGCCGCCATGGCGCGTGCGCAGGCGCTTGGGGTGGAGCCTGTGGTGTCTTTGGCGCAGTTGGCGCAGCAGGCCGATGTGTTGATTTCGGCGGTTACCGCCGCCAATACCGAGGCAGTGGCGTTGGCTGCGGCCAAGGTGATGCAGCCGGGCCAGTGGCTGTTGGATTTAAATTCGGCTTCGCTGGGCACCAAAGCAGCATGTGCGCAGCATCTTGAGGCGGTTGGCGCGCGCTACGTGGAAGCAGGCGTAATGACCTCGGTGCCACCACACGGTTTGCGGGTGCCCATGGTGCTCAGCGGCCCGCACGCGCAGGCGCTTGCGCCAACATTAACAGCATGGGGCATGCAGGTTCGGGTGGTGAGCGCCGAATGGGGTGTGGCCAGTGCCATCAAAATGAGCCGCAGCGTAATGATTAAGGGGCTGGAGGCGTTGGTGATCGAGGCCTACACCAATGCCCGTGCCTACGGCGTAGAAGACTGGGTGCTGCCCACCTTAACCGAGACCTTTCCGGGCATGGACTGGCAAGCGCAGGGCGACTATTTTTTTCAGCGTGTGGTGCAGCACGGCAAGCGCCGCGCCGAAGAAATGACAGAGGCGGCACGAACCGTTCAAGAGGGCGGCTTTGCGCCGCTTATGGCCGCAGCCATCGCGCAAAAGCAACAAGCCGTGGCCGATGCCGCTGCGGCCGGCGTGTTTAACCAAGTGCCAAGCAAGGCGCGTTGGCAAGACCACGCCGACGCCTGGCTGGCGCAGCGCCAGCTCTAGGGCGCGAGTACCTTGGCTGCGGTTTGTTGCAGCACCCGCAGGGTGGCGCGCTGAGCCGCGCTGCCGGGGTGCGAGGCGCTGCTGGCCACGCTGAGCGCGATGCGCAGACCTTGGTCGCCAATGCGCTGCATGGTGTAGGCCCAGGGCCGAGGGGAGCGCAGCACCGCGTGCCGTGACAGCACGGCATGTCCGGCGCCGTCGGCCACCAAATCGAGCATGGCGGCCACGCCGTCAATTTCTAGTGCAATACGCGGGCGCAGGCGTTGCGCGGCCAGCGCCGATTCCACACAGGCCCGCACCGCGTTGGGCAGGCGCGGCACCACCAGCGGCGTGTGGGCCAAAGCCGCCAGCGTGATGGGCGCCGGTGGCGGGTCTTCGGCCAAGCCGCGTGGGCGCGCGCCCACCAGCAGCAATTCTTCCTCGGCCAGGGGCTCCAGTAACAGCGCGGGCTGGGCCCGAGGCGCGTACAGCACGGCCAAATCCAGCCGGCCTTGCGTGACCTCTTGGGCCAGCGCATGCGACAAGCCTTCGGAGATCGACAGCCGCCCCTGCGGCATGGCTTGGCCAAAGGCCCGCATCATGGGCACCGCCAGCACCCGCGCCACGCTGGGCGGCAGGCCAAGCGCGACTTGACCCCCGGGGATGGCGTCGAGTTGGTGCAGCATGTCCTCCTCGGCGCGCGCGATTTGGTGCAAGATGGCGCGTGCGTGCTCAAGCAAGCGTTGCCCACCGGCCGTGGGCTCGGCGCCGCGGCCGTGCCGTCGCAGCAAAGGCTGGCGCAGCCGCAGTTCCAAGGCGCGCACCTGGCGCGAGAGTTGCGGCTGGGTCATATCCAACGCCTGGGCGGCGCGCGTAAAGCTGCCCAGCTCGGCCACCCGCACAAAGCAATTCAGTTGCTTGAGATCCATGTTTCAAATTGTAAATACTTTAGGTCAACCCATGCGCCAAACGCATAACAGCTAGGCAATGGTTTAAAGGGCTGGAGCCGGTGGCGCAAAGCACAATAGAGGCATGAGCACCACCTTGCGCGGCATATCGTCCATGGCCACCCGGCACGTGTTGGGTGCGTTGGCGGCTGCTTACACCGAGCGCACTGGGGTGCAGGTGCAGGTGGAGTCGGTGGGCGGGGTCGACGCCGCCCAGCGCGTGGCCAACGGCGAGGTGTTTGACTGGGTGGCGCTGGGTGAAGGCGCCATGCAAGGGCTGATGGAGCAAGGTTATTTGGTAGCCAACAGCCTGGTGCCGGTGGTGGCGTCACCCACCGCGGTGGCAGTGGCCGAAGACGCTGCTGTGCCCTCGATTGAAACCGAAGACGCGTTGCGCGCCACGGTGCGCGAAGCGGCCACGCTGGGCTATTCCACCGGCCCAAGTGGCAAGGCGCTGGCGGCGTTGTTTGAGCGTTGGGGCCTAACCCAGGAAGTTGCGACCAAACTGGTGGTGCCGCCGCCCGGTGTGCCGGTGGCGCAATGGGTGGCTCAAGGACGGATTGCGTTGGGCTTTCAGCAGCGCAGTGAACTGCTTGGGGTACCCGGGGTGCAGGTGGTGGGCGATTTACCCGCTGCGGTGGCCATTACCACCATTTTTTCGGCGGCCACGGCCAGCACCAGCAGCCAACCCGAGGCGGTGCAGGCGTGGCTGCAATTTTTAACCCAGCCCATACACGGCGATTTGTTGCAACAACACGGCATGCGCCGCGTTGACCAGGAGTAAACAGTGATGAAGCGCGACCCCTTGGTAATTGACGTTCACGGCCACTACACCACGGCGCCAGCGGCGCTGGGTGCATGGCGAGATTTGCAAATTGCCGCACTGACCGACCCTGCAGTGCAAGCCGACCCCAAGGCTTTGCGCATCAGCGACGACGAAATTCGCGAGAGCATTGAAACCAACCAGTTGGCCAAAATGCGCGAACGGGGCAGCGACGTCACCATTTTTAGCCCGCGTGCCTCGTTTATGGCGCACCACATCGGCACCCTAGAAACCTCCACCACCTGGGCCGCGATTTGCAACGAGCTGTGCGCGCGCGTGGCACAGTTGTTTCCCAACGAGTTCATTGGCGCAGGCATGTTGCCGCAGTCACCGGGTGTTGACCCAGCCACTTGCGTGGCCGAGATTGATAAATGCGTGCGCGACTACGGTTTTGTGGGTATCAACCTGAACCCCGACCCCTCCGGTGGACACTGGACCAGCCCGCCGCTTACCGACCGGCACTGGTATCCGATTTACGAAAAAATGGTGGAATACGATATTCCCGCCATGATTCACGTAAGCACCAGCTGCAATGCGTGTTTTCACACCACGGGGGCGCACTACCTCAACGCCGATACCACCGCGTTTATGCAGTGCATACAAGGTGATTTATTTAAAGATTTTCCAACGCTCAAATTTTTGATTCCACACGGCGGAGGCGCAGTGCCCTACCACTGGGGCCGCTTTCGGGGGTTGGCGCAAGAAATGAAAAAGCCGCTGCTGCAAGAGCACGTGCTGAACAACATATTTTTTGACACCTGTGTGTATCACCAACCGGGTATCAATTTGCTAACCGAGGTGATACCGGTGGACAACATCTTGTTTGCCTCGGAAATGATTGGTGCGGTGCGTGGGGTTGACCCCGAAACCGGGCACTACTACGACGACACCAAGCGCTACATTTTGGCCACCCCGCACCTAAGCGAGGCGCAACGCTTTATGGTGTTCGAAGGCAATGCGCGGCGCGTGTTTTCGCGCCTAGACGCCAAACTGAAGGCCCAAGGCCGTTAACCAAGGAGTGAACCATGTTTGAACTGGGCGTGGTGTATCGCCACATCGAACGCGCCGACGCGCAAGCCACCGCCGCATTGGCGGCGTTGGGCAGCGCCACGGTGCACGAGGCCATGGGCCGGGTGGGGTTAATGAAACCCTACATGCGCCCCATTTACGCCGGGGCCCAGGTTTCGGGTACGGCGGTCACGGTGCTGCTGCACCCCGGTGACAACTGGATGATGCACGTGGTGGCCGAGCAAATTCAACCGGGCGACGTGGTGGTGGCGGCGCTAAGCGCCGAGTGCAGCGACGGCTTTTTTGGTGACCTGCTGGCCACCAGCTTTCAAGCACGTGGCGCGCGCGCCTTAATCATTGATGCGGGTGTGCGCGACGTTAAAACCCTAACCGAGATGCAGTTTCCGGTGTGGAGCCGCTACATCAGCGCCAAGGGCACCATTAAGGCCACGCTCGGTTCGGTCAACATACCGGTGGTGTGCGCCGGCATGTGGGTGCAGCCTGGCGACGCCGTGGTGGCCGACGACGATGGGGTGGTGGTGGTGCCGCGCGCCAAGGTAGCCGCCACACTCGAGGCCGCCCGTGCGCGCGAGGCCAACGAAGGCGCCAAACGCGAGCAGCTGGCCGCGGGCGTGCTGGGGCTGGACATGTACCGCATGCGCGAGCCGCTGGCAGCGGCTGGCTTACGCTACATCGACAACGTACCGCCGGAGGCCGCATGAGCAAGCCCACCACAGGCGGCTTTGAAAAAACCGCAGGCTGGCTGGACTGGTTCGACGGCCCCAGCACCCCCGAGTTTGTTTTGCCCCCGGGCAGTGTGGACGCGCACTGCCACGTGTTTGGCCCAGGTGAGACCTTTGGCTACGCCCCCGAGCGCAAGTACACGCCGTGCGACGCCAGCAAGGCGCAATTGTTTGCGCTGCGCGACCATTTGGGCTTTGCACGCAACGTGGTGGTGCAAGCCACCTGCCACGGTGCCAACAACGACGCCTTGGTTGATGCGCTCAACGCCGCGGGGGGTCAAGCGCGTGGCGTGGCCACTGTACGCCGCGATGTAAGCGACGAAACCTTGCAACGCCTGCATGCCGCGGGTGTGCGCGGTGTGCGTTTTAACTTTGTTAAACGCTTGGTGGACTTCACCCCCAAAGACGAGCTATTAGAAATTGCGCAGCGCATTGCGCCTTTGGGCTGGCACGTGGTGGTGTATTTTGAGGCGGTTGATTTGCCCGAGTTATGGGACTTTTTTACCGCCATACCCACCACCGTGGTGGTCGACCACATGGGGCGCCCCGACGTGACCCAGCCCGTGGATGGCCCCGAGTTTGCGCGCTTTGTGCGCTTCATGGACGAGCACCCTAACGTTTGGGCCAAGGTCACTTGCCCCGAGCGACTCACCGTGGCCGGGCCGTTTGCGCTCGACGGCCAGCGTCAAGCCTATCAAGACGTGGTGCCTTTTGCCCAGTTGCTGGTGCAGCGTTTCCCCGACCGGGTGCTGTGGGGCACCGACTGGCCGCACCCCAACTTAAAAAGCCACATGCCAGACGATGGCCTGTTGGTGGACTTTATTCCGCGCATTGCGCCCACTGCCGACTTGCAGCGGCGCTTGCTGGTGGACAACCCCATGCGGCTGTACTGGCCCGAGGAGAACTGAAGCATGGCACTGGACAAACCGTATTTGGACGTTCCTGGCACCGTTATTTTTGACACCGAGCAAAGCCGCAAAGGCTATTGGCTGAACCAGTTCTGCATGAGCCTGATGTCGGCCGACAACCGCCAGCGATTCAAAGCCGACGAACGCGCCTATTTAGACGAATGGGCCATGACCGAAGAGCAAAAGCAAGCGGTGTTGGCGCGCGACCTGAACTGGTGCATTCGATTGGGCGGCAACATTTACTTCTTGGCCAAAATCGGCGCCACCGACGGCAAAAGCTTTCAGCAAATGGCGGGCTCCATGACCGGCATGACCGAAGACGAGTACCGTGCCATGATGGTGGCCGGTGGCCGCTCGGTGCAAGGCAACCGCCGCGTGGGCGAAGACGGCGACGCCCAAGCCCATCGACAACCCCAAGGCCAAGCTGGCCAAAAGGCATAACCCATGGCACGTATCACCGCCTCTGTATTTACCTCGCATGTGCCCGCCATTGGCGCGGCGCTGGATTTGGGTAAAACCCATGAAGACTATTGGAAGCCGGTATTCGACGGCTACCTGCCCTCTAAAAAGTGGATGCAAGACAACCAACCCGACGTGGTGTTTTTGATCTACAACGACCACGCCACGGCCTTTAGTTTGCAAATGATCCCAACCTTTGCCATTGGCACGGGGGCAGCCTATCAACCGGCCGACGAAGGCTGGGGCCCGCGGCCGGTGCCGGTGGTGCAAGGCCACCCGCTGTTGGCTTCGCATATTGCGCAAAGCGTGATTCAGCAAGACTTTGACCTGACCATTGTGAATCAAATGGACGTGGATCACGGTCTCACCGTGCCGCTGTCGCTTATGTGTGGCGCGCGCAACCCAGCCACCGAGGCATGGCCGTGCCCGGTGATTCCGTTTGCAGTCAACGTGGTGCAATACCCTGTGCCCAGCGGGCGGCGCTGCTTTGAACTGGGGCGCGCCATTCGCCGTGCGGTGCAAAGCTACGACGAAGACCTTAATGTTCACATCTGGGGCACGGGCGGCATGAGCCATCAGCTGCAAGGCGCGCGCGCTGGGCTGATTAACCGTGAATGGGACAACCGCTTTTTGGACCAACTCATTGCCGACCCCGCTGCGCTGGCCGAGGTGCCGCACATCGACTACGTGCGCGAGGCTGGCAGCGAAGGCATTGAATTGGTGATGTGGCTGATTGCGCGTGGCGCCATGGCCGACGCCGCCGGTGGCCCCGCGCCGCAGGTTAAGCACAGGTTCTACCACGTGCCGGCGTCTAACACCGCGGTGGGTCATTTGATTTTGCAGGAGGCATAGCAGCATGGGTTCAGACATTCGCGTGGCGTTGGCCGGTGTGGGCGCTTTTGGTCTTAAGCACCTGGACGGTATGAAAAATATTCAGGGCGTGCGACCCGTGGCTTTGGTGGGGCGCCGCTTGGAGCCCACCCAAGAGGCGGCCAAACGCTACGGCATAGAAACCGTTACCACCGAGCTTGACGAGGTGCTGGCCCGCGACGACGTAGACGCCGTGATTTTGGCCACACCCACCCAGCTTCACGCCAAGCAAGCCATGGCCTGCTTGCGCGCCGGCAAACACGTGCAAGTAGAAATTCCCATGTGCGACGTGTTGGCCGAGGGCCAAGCCCTGGTGGACTTGCAGGCGCAAACCGGGTTGGTCCGGCGCTTTAACCCCAGCCACCAGTGGGTGCGCCAGCGGGTGCAAGCGGGGCAGTTGCAGCTGCAGCAAATGGATGTGCAAACCTATTTTTTGCGCCGCACCAACATCAACGCCGCCGGTCAGCCACGCAGCTGGACCGACCATTTGCTGTGGCACCACGCCGCCCACACCATTGATTTGTTTGCCTACCAGTGTGGCAGCCCGGTGGTCAAAGCCAACGCCATTCAAGGCCCGGTGCACCCTGAGCTTGGCATTGCCATGGACATGAGCATTCAGCTGCAAGCCGCCAGTGGCGCAATTTGCACGCTGTCGCTGTCGTTTAACAACGACGGCCCCTTGGGCTCATTTTTCCGCTACATCGGCGACACCGGCACCTACTTGGCTCGCTACGATGATTTGTTTGACGGCAAAGAAAACGCCATCGACGTGTCCAAGGTTGATGTATCCATGAATGGCATTGAGTTGCAAGACCGCGAATTTTTTGCCGCCATTCGCGAAGGGCGCGAGCCCAACGCCAGCGTGCAGCAGGTGTTGCCTTGCTACCAAACCATGCATAGCCTGGAGCAGCAACTCCACGGCTAAACCATGGGGTTTGTGCCCGCCCCACCACCCGCAACAAAAGGCGTATTTGTTATGAGCGTTTCAGCCCCCCGTTCCCTAGCCGGTTTTAACGTGTTTCCTATTGGACTGGGTTGCATGAACCTCAGCCATGCCTACGGCCCCCCGGTGTCACGCGAGCAGGCCGAGCGCGTGTTGCACGAGGCCTTGGACCTGGGCATTACCCACTTTGACACCGCTGCACTTTATGGCTTTGGACACAACGAGAGCCTACTGGGCGACGTACTAAGCAGCCAACGACAGCGCATGGTGTTGGCCAGCAAGTGCGGCATGACCGGGGTAGATGTGAACGGCGACGGCAAAAAGGTGCGCGTGATCGACGGCCGCCCAGCCACCATTAAACAAACGTGCGACGCGGCCTTGCAGCGGCTGCGCACCGATGTGATCGACCTGTACTACCTGCACCGGTGGGACAAAAGTGTACCGATTGAAGAGAGTGTCGGTGCCCTGGGCGATTTGGTGCAGGCCGGAAAAATTCGGCAAATCGGGTTGTCTGAAGTGTCTGCCGACACCCTGCGTCGCGCCCATGCCGAACACCCGATTGGGGCGTTGCAAACCGAATATTCGTTGTGGACGCGCAACCCAGAAATTGCGGTGCTCGATGCCTGCGCCGAGCTCGGCATTACCTTTGTGGCGTTCAGTCCGGTGGCGCGGGCTTTTTTGTGCAACACCTTGCACCACACCAATGATTTAGACGCCAAAGATATTCGGCGCAGCATGCCGCGTTTTGACGCCGACAACTACGCCAAAAATTTGGCGCTTTTGCCGCCTTATGTGGCGTTGGCGCAAGAGGTGGGCTGCACCCCCGCGCAACTGGCGCTGGCGTGGCTGTTGCACCGCGCGCCGCATGTGGTGCCCATTCCGGGCACCACCTCGCTCGAGCACTTGCGCGAAAACGTGCAGGCCGCGCAGGTGACCTTGTCGGATGACGTGATGCAGCGCCTTGAAACACTGATTCACCAAGGCAACGTGGCGGGTGGGCGCTACAGCGCGCAGGGCACCTCAGAGGTTGACACCGAAAACTTTGCCTAACGCGTGCTGCCGGCGGCGGCCGCTAGCGGGTAAACCACAACATGCCCACCTCGCCACTGGTGGTGGGGCGACCGCCATACAGGGTGCGCGGCTGACCCACGCTCACCCCCGTGTTGGCTTTGGCGTACCAGGCGCGCGTGGGGCTAAGTGCGTGTCGATACGCCAGGCCCAGCCCCAATAAGCCCAAGCCACTGGCGAGCGTTGCCTGCGGGTGTCCGCCCCGATCGTGCGCCGTTTGCCAATGCTGTGCCGAGCCCCAGGTTACGCCTGCGCTAAGGTAAAGCACACGGGTTTCACCCATGCTGATGGCGCGCGACACCCCCACGCCCACGGTTTGCCCGTTGCCGTCGCCCAAAAGATCGTGGGTCACCGAAACGCCCGCCGACCACACAGGCGTTAAGGCGTAATTTACTGAACCGGTGGCTTGAATGCCCAGCTTGCCCTTCAGGCTGTCGGGTTCGTTGATGTCGTAGCGGCTACCCGTGCTGGCATTGAACGCGCGGGCCGATGCATTCAACTGCCAGCGATCACTTTCGGTCACTTGATAGCTCAAACCACGCTCGGCCACAAACCCCGAAAACTGCAACCATTCACGCCCATCGCCAATACCCAGTTTCCATTTGCCGTAGCGCAAACCAAACCGTGGGGCAAACTTCATGCCCTGTAGGGGGTTACCCAAGTCGCTCACCTTGGCGCGAACGCCCAGGGTGTAACCCAGACGATCAGCGGCCGCCGGTGGGCCGGGTTCAGCCGCCCAGCTTGGGCTTGTTAACGCGCCCCACAACCCCAGCGGCCACGCCAGAGCTACAAAGCAACCGCCAACAAAACCACGCGGTATCGGGGAGACATGCATAAACTTAAAATAGTTGTCATGAGCATAACCGATTGGCTGGGAACATCAACCGACTGGCGTATTTGGCTGGTGCAGGTTTTTGCTGTGGTGCTGGTAACCGTGAGCACGAACTTCGTGCTGTTGCGCTTACTCAACGTCATGGTCAAGCGTGTGCGGCTTACCGCGTCGTTGTGGGATGACGCTATGCTAGAAGCCGCCCGCTTGCCGCTGCGGTTGTTGGTGTGGACCTTTGGCTTAACCGTGGCGGTTGCCATTTTGCGCGACGCGGCACCCTTATCGATATGGCAGGCTTGGCCCGACGTGCGCAAGGTGTTGCACATTGGCTTGGTGGCGTGGTTTTTAACGCGCTTTATACGCTACGTAGAGCGCAATATTTTGGCCAGTGGGCAAGGGGCCGTTGACGCCACCACCGCGCAAGCCGTGGCTAAGCTGTTGCGGTTGTCGGTGGTGATCACCACGGCGCTGGTGTTGATTCAAAACCTTGGCTATTCCATTTCAGGCGTTTTGGCCTTTGGTGGTATTGGTGGCATTGCCGTGGGTTTTGCGGCCAAAGATTTGCTTGCCAATTTTTTTGGTGGGCTCATCATTTACCTCGATCGACCGTTTAAGGTGGGTGACTGGGTGCGCTCGCCCGACCGACCGATTGAGGGCACGGTGGAAGAAATTGGCTGGCGGCAAACGCGTATCCGCACGTTTGACAAGCGGCCGCTGTACATCCCCAACTCGATGTTTGCCAGCATTGCCGTAGAAAACCCGTCACGCATGACCAACCGCCGAATTGACGAGACCATTGGTGTGCGTTACGCCGACAGCGCGCAGGTGGCGTTGATTGCACAAGACATACGGCACATGTTGGCGTCGCATCCCGACATCGACCCCAACCAAACACAAATCGTTCACTTCAACGGTTTTGGCGCTTCGCAACTGGACATCATGGTTTACGCCTTTACCCGAACCACCGAATGGGTGGCGTTTCATGCCGTTAAAGAAGACGTGCTGCTGCAAATTGTGCGCATCGTTCATCAACACGGCGCCGACTTTGCCTTTCCCACACGCACCGTGCATTGGGAGCCAGCGGCGCCTGCGTTGCGCCCGGCATCGACCCAAGAGGCCACATGATGCGCCGCCGCCAATGGCTTACCGCCGCCGCTGCCGCACCGTTGGCTGGTGTGGCATGGCAGGGTGTGCGCGCGGCCGAGCCGATTGTGCTGGGTGCGGTGCACGCCATGAGCGGCCCGCTGGCCGTAAGCGAGTGGGTGTTTGCCGAGGCCCTGCAGATGGCGGTGGATGAAGTGAACGAACAAGGGGGCGTGTTGGGGCGGCCGTTGCAGCTTGAATTGCGCAACAGCGACTCCAACGACGCCTTGGCCAGTGCGCACGCCGAGACGCTGTTCAGCGGACAGCAGGCGGCTGCCGTTTTTGGTGGTTGGGCCTCAGAAACACGGCAAGCCATCACCGCCCAAGCCGAGGCTGTTAATGGTTTGTACTTTTACCCCGGCACCAATGAAGACGCGGTGTTTAGTCAGCACGCGGTGTATGGCAGCGCGCCTTTGCCACTCATGATGCCGTTTGCGGTGCGTTATTTGTTGCGTAACTACGGCGGGCAGTCGGTGCGCTGGGTGTTGCTGGGCATGGAGTCGGGGTTCAGCGCCGCCATGCACGACCAACTGCGGGCCTCGTTGGCTGCGCGTGGCGTGCCACCCGAGGCCATCATGGAGCGGCGCGTGCCCTATGGCTTTGACGCATTCGACGAACTGGTGGTGCAGTCGGTGCAGCATGGCCACAACGCTCGTCCGGTGGTGATCAGCAGCCTGGAGGGTATTGCCGCGTTGCGATGGTTTCGAGCCCTGTCTGGTGCGGGTTTAAGCGCGCAAGACCTGCCGGTATTTGGCGTGGGCTTAAGCGAAGAAGAACTGCGTATGCACGACCCCAGCTTGGTTATGGGGCATATGGCGTTGTGGTCTTACTTTCATACCCTCGGTGGAGCCAGCGCGGAGCGCTTTCGCCAGCGCTGGGCCATGCACGCCCGCCGCCGTCGCTTGCCCGGTCACACCGAGCGACCGCTCACCACCGACCCCATGGAGGCTTCTTACTTGGCGGTGTGGTTGTGGGCCAAAGCGGCCACGCGGGCGGGCAGCATCGCCGCGCCAGCGGTGCGTGCCGCCTTACCCGGGGTGGCCTTAACCGCACCCAGCGGCGCCACGGTGCGCATGAGCCGCATCAACCACTGCCTGCAACGGCCGCTGATGGTGGGCCGTGCGCGGCGCGATGGCTTGTTTGACGTGGTGGCGCGCAGCGACGACTGACGCCGCTGACGTGCCGGGCCTTCTACAGGTTTTGTGATCCGCGGTGCGCCCAGCCGGTGGTGTGCATTTCAATGTAATTGAACAGCTCGTACATGGCCATGGCCATGACGCCCACCACCACCAAGCCAGAAAACGCCAGCCCCATTTGCATGGACGAGCCGGCCGAGATCAGCAGGTAACCAATGCCCTCATTGGAGGCTGTCATTTCAGACACCGTGGTGCCCACAAACGCCAGCGTAATCGCCACTTTCAGCGAGCCATAAAAATACGGCATGGAGCGCGGCATGCCAACCTTGGTGAGTACGTCCCAGCGCTTGGCACCCAGCACGCGCAGCACGTCTTCGAGCTCGGGCTCCAGCGTGGCCAAGCCGGTGGCAATGTTCACCATGATGGGGAAAAACGAAATCAAGAACGCGGTCAGCACCGCCGGGCCAATGCCAATGCCAAACCACACCACCAAAATCGGCACAAACGCGGCTTTGGGCAGGGCGTTAAACGCTGTCATAAGCGGATAAACCGCAGCGTAGGCGGCGCGTGAGCTGCCAATTAAAAACCCCAACAACACGCCCACCACAATCGCAATACCAAAACCCACCATGGTCACCCAAAAGGTGCGCCAGGTGTGGCCAGCAATCAGCGCGTAGTGCTCCACGGTTTGTTCGTATATGCGCAACGGGCTAGGAAAGACAAACTCCGATACGTTGAACACGCTGCAAATCAGTTGCCAAATCAGCACCAGTGCCACCAACAAAATCAGCGGTGACCAGCGTTCGCTTCGTTTACTTGCCATGTCAGGCTCCCCCCTGAGGCGTGGTGGTTTGTCGAATGGCGCCAATGTGGCTGCGCAATTCGTGCACGATGTCGGTGAATTCTTTGGTGTAGGTGATCTCTAGATCGCGTGGGCGTGGCAGGTCGATGTCGCGTCGCACCACAAACCGCCCTGGGCCTTTGCTCATAACGTACACGGTGTCGGCCAAAAACACCGACTCGCGTAAATCGTGCGTTACCAAGATCACGTTAAACCCTTTGGCTTGCCACAGGTCGCGCAGCACGCACCATAATTCTTCTCGGGTAAAGGCGTCGAGTGCGCCAAACGGTTCGTCAAGTAGCAGCATTTGCGGCTCGTGAATCAGCGCGCGACAAATACTTACGCGCTGCTGCATACCCCCCGACAGCTGCCATGGAAATTGTTTTTCGTAGCCAGCCAAACCCACGGTGCGCAGCAAGTCAACCGCACGTGCCTCATAGGCGGCGCGGTCGGCTTTGAAGCGGCTGCGATGCGGCTCCACAATTTCTAGCGGCAACAGCACGTTGTCTAGTGTGGTGCGCCACGGCAGCAAGCTGGGTGCTTGGAAGGCCATGCCCGAAATTTTTAATGGGCCGGTTACGGGCTCACCACCCACTTGAATACGCCCCCGGCTGGGCATGCGCAAGCCAGTGGTGAGTTTCATAAAGGTGGACTTGCCGCAGCCTGATGGACCGACGATGGCAATGAATTCGCCATGGGGCACTTGCAGGTCGATCGCTTCAACGGCATAGGTGCCTTGGGCCAATAACTCCTCGTTATAAGCCAGCCACACGTCCTCGAAGGTGACAAAGGGGGTGGTTGCAGTGGTCATGAGTGCATGATAAGTGCAGGTGAAAAAAAGGCCAGCGCGCGGCTGGCCCTTGTGCAATGCGCTTGCTCGCGCGGTGTTACTTTTTGGGCAACACGTCGAGCTGCCTTGCCAAAACCTTCTTTACGCGCGTCGGGGCTTGCCACCACCGCGTCGATTGCAAGTTTGATACGGCGCACCTCAAGGTTGGTGTTGATGATGCCGTCACGCTCTTTCACCACCGCAATGGCCGCCTCGGGGTTGCTCATGACGTCTTTGGCGCCCTTGGCAAAAGCCCGCAAGAACGCTTTGACCGCGTCTGGGTTTTCTTTGAGCAGCTTGGGCGACGCAATGATGGCGTTGCCGTAGAGCTTCACGCCATGGTCGGGGTAGGGCATGATCACGATGTCTTCGGGCTTAACACCACGGGCCTCAAGGTTGAGCAGCGAGGTAAAGCCAAAGCCGGTAATGGCGTCTACGTCACCACGTGCCAGCATGGTTTCACGCAGCGGGGGATCCATGGCGGTCCACTGCACGCCCTTGATGTTGTTGGCTGCTTCAAAAATGGGAAACGCTTTGCGGCCGGCATCGAATACCGGGGCACCAAGTTTTTTGCCGTTCAGGTCGGCCGGGGTTTTAATGCCCGACTTCTTGAGCGCCAACACCGCTGCAGGGGTGTTGTTGTAGACCATCATGACCGCCACAGGCTTGTTTTCGGCGGTGGGGTTGTTGGCGTGAAATTCCATCACGGCAGC
>RFXW01000038.1 GCA_009921245.1 Candidatus Fonsibacter lacus
GGTCAAGCGGTGAGCTTGGTCTGCCTGGATGAAGAGGGCTTTATGCAAGAAGTGGAGCGGTTTGTGCAGCTGCGCTTGGAAGTAAAGATACTGCCAGAGTTCGGCCCTGCACCCGATGAAACCGCTCAGCCCATTGCCATGGGCAGGCAAGTGCTTTGGGGTGGTCGCGGCCGGGCACCCGGGCGCGATGTCATGACCGCCGCCGCGCGTCAAGCGCGTCAAGAAATGATGCAACGCCTGCGCGAGCGCAACAACAAGCCCACGCGCTCGGCACCACCCACACAGTCAACGCGTCATCAAGCGGCGCCGGCCAACCGTGGCAGCGACCACGACGACGACGATCCGCTGGCCAACGACCCGCATTTTTCGCGCTTGTCTGGTCAGCCAAGCGGTGGGGGCGCACCCGGTACGGGCAACAACAACCGCCGACGCCGGCGTAACCGCAACGGCAATGGTCCTACCAATGGTGGTGGCGGCGGCGGCGGTTCGCGAGCGGAAGCGGGCATGCCAAGCGGTGCCAGGCAGCCCGATCCGCTGCGCACCAGCATTGACTCACTCGGCCGAGGCGGTGGCGGCGGGCGCAACCGCAACCGAGGCCGCAGTGGCGGCGGCGGTGGAGGCGGCGGCGGCGCCCGTGGCCCGGCCGATCCGTTGCGCACCAACTTTGGCAGGCTAAAGTAAAGCCTGCACCAGCGGCTGCCGCCTGCTGCGGTGGCGCGGTTGGGTTTTGGCTGACCATCACAAGGAGAGCGAACGATGCGATTGCTGCACACCATGCTGCGCGTGGGCGACTTGGAGCGCTCGATTGCGTTTTACACCGAGGTCATGGGCATGAAGCTGCTGGACCGACGCGACAACACCGAGTACAAGTACACCTTGGCCTTTGTGGGGTACGGTCATAACCCCGAGCACGCCGAGCTGGAGCTAACCTACAACTGGGGCGTAAGCAACTACGACATGGGCAGCGCTTATGGCCACATTGCCATTGCAGTCAGCGACGCGGCAGCCACATGCGAACGCATTCGGGCCAGCGGCGGGCAGGTGACGCGTGAAGCTGGGCCAGTCAAAGGCGGCAGCACCGTGATTGCCTTTGTCACCGACCCAGACGGCTACAAAATCGAGCTCATCCAACGCCCCGCCATGGTTTAACCTTGGCGGTGGGCGTTCGCACCACCGCAGAGGTAACGCATGAAACTACAAGACATACGCAAAAGCTATCAGCGCGCGTCGCTCGACGAAGACGCCGCCAACCCCGACCCCTTGGTGCTGTTTCAGCAATGGCTGGATCAGGCCCTGACATCTGAAATCCCCGAAGCCACTGCCATGACACTGGCCACGGTGGCAAGCGACATGCGACCCAGTACACGGGTGGTGCTGCTTAAGGGCTGCTCTGAGGCGGGCCTGGTGTGGTACACCAATCGCCACAGCCGAAAAGGCCAGGAACTGGCTGCCAACCCTTACGCAGCGTTGCAATTTCACTGGGTTGAGCTGGAGCGGGTGGTGCGCATTGAGGGCATGGTGCAACCGATTGATGACGCCCAAAGCGATGCCTACTACGCCAGCCGACCGCTGGACTCACGCATCGGCGCATGGGCCAGTCCGCAAAGCGAGGTGGTGCAGTCGCGGGCTTATTTAATGGCCGAAGCAGCCAAGTACGCGGCACGTTTTGCGTTGTCGCCGCCACGGCCACCGCACTGGGGTGGCTACGTTTTACAGCCGCACCAATGGGAGTTTTGGCAGGGCCGTCCCAGTCGCCTGCACGACCGTTTGCAGTATGTGCAACACCCCGGTGGCGGGTGGCAGCGGCAGCGCCTGGCACCTTAGTTTGGCGCTCGGCCGGTGGCGCTTATTCACCCAACGCCGCATCCACCCAACCTGCATGCGCCACGCGCGTGCAAGGCTGTTGCGCGGTACGCTGCAGCAGCTCAGGTGGCACCCAATGCGGCGCCAGCTCGCGCAGGGGTTGCAGCACAAACGCGCGCTCGTGCCAGCGCGGATGCGGCAGCGTCAGCGCCGCGCTTTGCACGCTGGCCTGACCATAAAAAAGCAGATCCAAGTCCAGGCAACGTGGCGCGTGCCGATAAGGGCGTTGTCGCCCGGCGACTTGCTCCAACCCTGCCAGCGTTTGCCAGAGCGCCGGGGCGGTCAAGGTCACATCAAGCGCGAGCACGGCATTGAAATAATCGGGGCCCTGCGCTTGCCACGGGGCCGAGGCATACAGGCCCGACACCTGCGAGCGCGTGCAATCGGGCAAGGCGCTCAGTTGCTGCACCGCCCACGCCATGGTGGCGCGGGCGTCACCCAAATTGGCGCCCAAGCCAACGTAAGCTGTAACGGGCGCACGCGCAGCCATGGCCGCCCTACTCCGCTGCTGGCGAAGCCTGGCCCCCTTTGCTGCCACCACCGCCACGCCGGCGGCGGGGCTTACGGGCGCCGCCTGCTGCGGGCTGCTGGCGAATTTGCTCCATCAACAAGTCGCGCTCGTGCGCATTGGTGGCTTGACTCATGGCCTCCCACCATACGGCGCAATCCATGTCGACCTCGCCGCACTGGGCACGAAGTCGCAAAAAGTCAAAGCCTGCACGAAAACGTGGCTGCGCCAGCAAGCCATCGATGCTGCGCGGCAAACGCCGCTCCAAGCGTGGCTGCATCAACCATACCTCGCGCATGTCAGCGCCCAACTTGCCTCGGCCCGATACGTCGCCCACGCGCGACTGAAACACATCATCGGCGGCTGCGCTGAGTGCCTCCAGCGGTCGCGGGCAAGCAACACGTCGGGCCAAAGCACACACGCCAGCAAATAACTTGGCGCCACCGGTTTGCCTGCCGCCACACGGCGGTCGGTGTCTTGCAAAACACCGGTCACCATAGGATGGTCGGCGCGCGACACCACATGGTCGAGCAAAGCAAACAGGCCTTTGCTTAAACCCAGTTGCTCAAGCGTTTGCACACTGGCCATGGCGTGCCCGGTTTGCAACAGCTTCATCATTTCGTCAAACAACCGACTCGGTGGCACGTCGGCCAGCAACGAGCTGCAGGCCTTAAGCGGGCGGCGCGTGGCAGGCGCCAGCGTAAAACCCAGCGCCGCCAATTTGGCTGCAAAACGCACCGCGCGCAGCGCCCGCACGGGGTCTTCGCGGTAGCGTAGGGCAGCATCGCCGATCATGCGAATTTGCTTGGCTTTTGCATCTGCAAAACCACCGTGGTAATCCACCACCACACCGCTGCGCGGGTCGTAGTACATGGCGTTAATGGTGAAGTCGCGCCGTGCGGCGTCTTCATTTTGCGGGCCCCACACGTTGTCGCGCAGCACGCGTCCAGAAGCGTCCACGGCGTGCGACACCTGCTCAAGCTGGCGCTTGTGGCTGCGTTCGTTGCCGCTCATGCGTTTGGCGTTGGCTGCGTCGAGCAAAGCGCGAAAGGTGGAAACTTCAATCACCTCGTGTTCGCGTCCACGGCCATACACCACGTGCACAATACGAAACCGTCGCCCAATAATAAAAGCGCGCCGAAACAAGCGCTTGACCTCTTCGGGCGTGGCATTGGTGGCCACGTCAAAGTCTTTGGGTGTGATGCCAAGCAACAAATCGCGCACCGCACCGCCCACCACGTAGGCCTCAAAGCCGGCACGTTGCAGCGTATCCACCACCTCAAGCGCGCGTCGGTCCACGCGGGAGGGGTCAATGCCGTGCTCGGTGGCAGGAATTTCGGTACGCTGCCCCGGGGCAGGTGAGCGGCTTGGCCGTGCAAGCCAGCGTTTAATTAATTTTTTAATCATTAAATAACTGCAAAATGCGCCACCCGTGCTGCAGGGCATGGGCGCGCAAACGATCGTCTGGGTTGGTGGCAATGGGTTCGGCCACCCGCTGCATCAAGGCCAAGTCGTTGATCGAGTCGGTATAAAACACACTGTGCTCAAGCTGCGCCCAGTCAACGCCTTGCTGCTGCAGCCATTGTTCCACACGTTGCACCTTGCCCTCGCGAAACGAAGGCACGCCCTCAATGGCCCCCGTGAGCCGACCTTGCGCGTCACGGCTGAGTTCGGTGGCCACCAAGTGCTCAATGCCAAAGGCTTGGGCAATGGGGCGAGTCACCAAGGCATTGGTGGCGGTGACCAACAACACCGTATCGCCGGCGCGCTGGTGATCTTGCACGAGCTGCTGCGCCGCTGGCGTGATGCGTGGCTCAATGACCTCTTGCATAAAGCGCTGGCGGGCAGCGGCTACTTCGGTGTCGCTGCGCGCACGGGCTGAAGCCGTGGCGAAGCGCACGTAATCGTGAATATCCAACACGCCCGCTTGGTACTGTTGCAAATAGCGGTCGTTGGCCTGGCCAAAGGTTTGGCGGTCGCACCAACCCAGCCGAACCGTGAACTCGCCCCACGCGTGATCCGAGTCAATCGGCAGCAAGGTGTAATCCAAATCAAATAAAGCCAAGCGCATGCATTGCCTTAGGTGTGGTCCAACATGGTTTTAAGCATGGGGATGGTGGGCACCCGCTGAGTTTGCCAAGCGTATTGATCCAGCTGCTCAAGCAGCGCCATCAGGCTGCCCATGTCCCGGCTGAACCGGTTGAGCATGAAGCGCATCACCTCGTCGCCCAAGGTTAAACCCAAGGCCCGCGCACGGGCCTGCACCGCATGGGCGCGTTGCGTGTCGTCAAGCGGCTGCAGCGCAAACACCTGACCCCACGCCAAACGGCTGCGTAAATCCTCGCGCACATCCAAATCCACCGGTGGATAAGCCGCAGCGGCCATCACCTGAACCCCCGCCCCTTGCGCATGAACAAACCAATTAAACGCCGCGTGCTGGGCCGCAGGGTTAAGGGCATGGCAGTCGTCGATCAGCACCACCGCCCAGCGCGCATCAAAACCCTGGTGTGAGCCTGGTGTGGCGTCCATCCAGCCCACGGGCAGACCGCGTTCATGCAAGGCATGCGCCACCGCGCGCAAAAGATGGGTCTTGCCTGCCCCGGTTGGCCCCCACCACAACAGCGGGGCGGCGTTTGGACCGGGTGCTTGCAGCCAATCGCCCAACATTTGATGCAACGCACCGTTGGAGCCCACCACGAAATTGTCCAGCGTTGGGTTGGGCGGCAAACCCAGCCCCAGGGGCAGTTGCTGCATCACGCGTGGTCGCCGGGCTCAGCCTGCCAAAAACGCCAGGCGTGGCCAAGTGCCACCCCCAGCAAGGCCGTAGCGGGCAATGCCACCAATACGCCGACCACCCCCAACCAATGCCCAGCCACCAACACCGCCAACAACACGCCCAGTGGATGAAACCCAATACGCTCCCCCACCCAGCGCGGCGTGAGCCAAAAGCTCTCCAGCAATTGCCCCGCCGCAAACACCAAGGCCACGCCAATGACCGGCAGCCACTGGCCAAACTGCAGCCCAGCAGCCGCCAAGCCCAGCGCCAGACCCAAACCAAACCCCAGGTACGGCACAAACACCGCCAACCCGGTGAAGACCCCGATCGCCACCGCCAGCTCCAGGCCCACCAAACGCAGCGCCACGCTGTAAAACACCGCCAAGGCCACCATCACCCGCCACTGGCCGCTCAGAAATTGCCCCAACAAGTCGTGGCTGTCGCGCAGCCAGGCCTGCCAAGCCGGGCGCCAGGTGGCGGGCAGGAGCGCTCCAACCTGACTTATCCAACGTGGACCGTCGAGCAACAAAAACACCGCTGCCACTGGGGTGAGGACCGCGTAGCCCACCCACCCCAGCAGCACGTTGCCACCCACCTGAAGCGAGCGCCACAACCACTGCAAGACATCGGTCTCACGCCCACTTAAGGCCTCGCGCGCGGCCTGCTGCAAAGCCACGGTATCCAGCGTTAAGCCCCAGCTGGCCAACCACGGCCCTGCCAGCGCCTGTGCCTGCGCCAGCCACTGCGGTACCTGCTCGCGCAGCAACGGCAGCTGTTTGCCAATCACCGGCACCACCAACAACAAAACCCCCAGCGCCACGAGCGCGGCCAAGGTTAAAGAAACCACCGCCGCCAGTGAGGGCCGCACATGCCAGCGCACCAAGGCTTGATGCAGGGGGTACACCACATACGCCACCACCGCGGCCAAAGCAAAGGGCAGCAGCACCGGCCAAAGTATCCACAACACCAGCCCACCCGCAGCCAACAACCCCAGGCGCATGGCCATGGAGGTGGAGGGAGTGTTAGACGGAGGCATGGCGGATTCAACCTAGAATAAAGTTTGATTTTACGTTCCAGCGCCGGCGCAGGTTGGACCCTCGCCAGCGTCGCTCTGTTCACCCCGCAGCGTCCGGCTTGTCCCCGGCTCACCCATGACCGCCACCCCACCATTGGATTACAAACAAGCCGGCGTTGACATCGATGCCGCCGATGCCCTGGTGCAACGGCTCAAGCCATTGGCGCGCCGCACCCAACGGCCAGGGGTGCTCAGCGGACTCGGTGGCTTTGGGGCCTTGTTTGAGGTGCCTCCAGGCTATCGCGAACCGGTGCTGGTAAGCGGCACCGACGGCGTGGGCACCAAGTTACGTTTGGCCATTGATTGGGACATGCACCAGACCGTGGGCATTGATTTGGTGGCCATGTCGGTCAACGACATCTTGGTTCAAGGCGCCGAACCGCTGTTTTTTTTGGATTATTTCGCCTGCGGTCAACTGGATGTAGATGTCGCCACGCAAGTCATTGAGGGCATTGCCCAGGGCTGTGAGCAAGCGGGCTGCGCCCTGATCGGCGGCGAAACCGCCGAAATGCCGGGAATGTATCCCCCCGGTGAATACGACTTGGCGGGCTTTGCCGTGGGTGTGGTGGAAAAACAAGCCATGCTCACCGGGCAGCAGGTGCGCCTGGGCGATGTGGTGCTGGGCCTTGCCTCAAGTGGCGTGCACGCCAATGGCTTTTCGTTGGTGCGTGCGTGCCTGGAGCGCGCTGGCGATCGTTGCCCCGAACAACTCGACGGCGTGCCGCTGCGGCAACGCCTTATGACACCCACCCGCATTTACGTGCGCGCCATACAGTCCTTGCTCAAAGCCCATCCGGTGCACGCCATGGCCCACATCACCGGGGGCGGCTTACTCGAGAACATCCCGCGCGTCATCCCCCCGGGGCTGGGGGTATGCCTGCAGCGCCAGGCGTGGCCAACCAACGATTTGTTTACCTGGCTGCAAACCACGGCGGGCATAGACGACCACGCCATGAACCGCACCTTTAACAACGGCATTGGCATGGTGATTGTGGTTGCGCCCGACACCGCACAGGCTGCCACCCAAGTGCTGCAAGCAGCGGGCGAAACCGTGTACACGCTGGGCCATGTGCAAGCCCATGAAGCCGGCAGCGCCGTGGTGCAAGTGCACTGACACCCCACCCGGCCACCCCCTTGGGCGTTACCGTGGCGCGCGCCACACCTTGCGCAAGGACACACCCAAGGCAGTCAACACCACAAAATAGATGAGCGCCGCCGCGGCAATCACCAGCGCCATACCGCCCGCTCGGCGCCATGGGGTATCGACCAGGGCAACAAAATTCACCGCTTGGGCGGTTTCATGCAAGCCCCAGCCCAGGGCAGCAGAGGCCAACAGCACGCGCAATGCGAACAGCCACCAGCCGGGGCGCGGTTGGTACCAGCCGCGCCGACGCAGCCCCCAAAGCAACCAGCCCGCGTTCACCCACGACGCCAACGCGATCGACAGCGCCAAGCCCGCGTGCCCCAACCAGGGCACCAAGCCGATGTTCATAAGCTGCGTGAGCAACAACACACCCAGTGCGATGCGCACCGGCGTGCGCATGTCTTGCTGAGCAAAATAGCCCGGCGCCAACACCTTCACCGCCACCAAGCCCAACACCCCCAGACCATAGCCCTGCACCGCACGCGCCGTTTGCTGCACATCGGCAACCCCAAAAGCACCGTGGTGATACAACGTGGCCACCAGCGGCTGCGCAAACACCAGCAAACTCAGGGCCGAGGGCACACCGAGCAAAAGCACCAAACGCAAGCCCCAGTCGAGCAGTTCGCTGTAACGCTGGCGCTGAGCCGCGGCGTGCGCATCGGCCAACTGTGGCAGCAACACCACGCCCAGGGCCACGCCCAGCAAGGCGGTGGGAAACTCCATGAGCCGATCGGCGTAGGTCAGCCAGCTGACGCTACCCACCGTAAGGTGCGAAGCGATTTGGGTGTTGATCAGCAGCGAAATTTGCGCCACCGCCACCCCCAGCACCGCCGGCGCCATCAAACCGAGTAGGCGCGTCACGCCGTCGCTGCGCCACGCCGCGTACCACGCCAAAGGGCGCCAGCGCACGCCCAAACGCAAACCCAGTCGGCGCAGCGCAACCACTTGCGCCGTGAGCTGCAACACGCCACCCAACATCACGCCCGCAGCCAACGAATAAATGGCCGGCACCCCGTGGCTTACCAACTGCGGCGCCAACCACCACGCCACCCCCACCATGCACACGTTGAGCAGCGCGGGCGTGGCTGCCGGCACCGCAAAACGCTGCCAGGTGTTGAGCACCCCGGCGCATACGGCCACCATAGACATCAACGCGATGTAAGGAAACATCACCCGGGTCAGGCCCACCGCCAGCTCATGGCCGGCCTCGGGCAGGCCGCTGGCCATCATCCAAATCAACACCGGTGCGGCCACCACCCCAAGCACGCTAAGCAGCAGCAAAACCCCCGCCAAAGCGGTGGCCACTGAGGCCACCAAAGCCTGACTGGCCGCGTCGCCGTCACTGCGGCGGCGCTGCGCCAACAGCGGTACAAAGGCCTGACTGAAGGCGCCCTCGGCAAACAACCGACGCAACAAATTGGGAATGCGAAACGCCACATTAAAAGCGTCGGTGGCCGCGCTGGCCCCAAACAGCGACGCAACCATGAGCTCGCGCGCCAAACCCGTGACGCGCGAGACCAACGTCCAAAGCGACACCAGCGAGACGGATCGAAGCAAATTCACACGACCGAGTGTAGTCGGCTTGGCGGCGTCACGGGCGAGCGCCAGCGTTTCGGGCTACAATGGTCGGTTACTTGCAACACCGCCAAACCCCTAGGAGAACCCCATGGCAACAGCCAAAAAACGCAGCCCGCGTCTGCCATCTGGTCGCAAGCGCGCGCGTCAAAACGTCAAGCTCAATGCGGCCCACACCTCGTTGCGTTCCAAGTACCGCACCACCGTGAAAAACGTTGAAAAAGCCATCGCCAGTGGCGACAAAGAAAAAGCCACCACATTGTTCGGCATCATGCAATCCACCGTGGACAGCATTGCTGACAAAGGCATTTTTCACAAAAACAAGGCCGCGCGCGACAAGAGCCGCCTGGCCGCCAAACTCAAGGCTTTGGCCACCGCCTAGTCTTGCACCTTTCTCGGGCCGCTTGCGCGGTTCCGTGCCCAAAGCCTGCACCCCCGCAGTCTTTGCCGTTTGAAACCGGTGCGCTGCAAGTAACAAAAACCGCCCTCGGGCGGTTTTCTTTTTGGGCGTGGGCGGCGTTTATTCGTCCAGTACTTCAACTTGCAAGTCGTTGTCGCGCGCAAACCCGACCACAAAGTCCCACGCCATGGGCTCGTGCAGGCGCAAGGCGGGGTCCACAATCACGCAGGGGTCGCCATCGCGATGGGTGGGGATGCACCAAGGCGAATAGCCTAAGCCTTGAGCGGAACCACCTGGACGAAAACCGCTCATCACACCAGCCAGGCGTTCGCACCAATCCGAGGGTCGAAAACGCTTGCCCTCAGATGTCACGCCCCGCAGCAACCAACGCCGGTTATCAGGAGGGGTCATGGGGGCACAGCACAATCGAACACAACCGCGCATTTTATCGTGCCCGCAACCCTACAATACGGGCTTTGGCCCTTGTCGCTTGGTCGTCTCATGTCTGTTGCATCGCCCCACGTTATGCCCACCTACGGTCGCTTGCCGATTGCGCTGTCGCACGGCCAAGGCGTTCACGTTTGGGACACCAACAACCGGCGTTACCTTGACGCCTTGGGTGGCATTGCCGTGAACACCCTGGGGCACGCGCACCCCGAATTGGTGGCGGCCTTGCGTGAGCAAGTGGGGCAGCTGATTCACTGCTCCAACTACTATCACATTCCGCACCAAGAGACATTGGCCGCCGAGCTGGTGCGCCTGTCGGGCATGACCAATGTGTTTTTTTGCTCCAGCGGACTGGAGGCCAACGAAGCGGCCATCAAAATCGCGCGCAAGTTTGGCCACGGCAAAGGCATTGAGCGCCCGCACATTGTGGTGTACGAGCAAGCGTTTCACGGCCGTTCACTGGCCACCTTGTCGGCCACGGCCAACCCCAAAATACAACAGGGTTTTGGCCCGCTGGTGGAGGGCTTTATTCGCGCGCCGATCAATCAGATTGAGGTGCTGCGCGACATCGCCAAACAACGGCAAGACGTCGCGGCGGTGTTTTTTGAGGCCATACAAGGTGAAGGCGGCGTCCATCCGCTGAGCGAAGACTACATGCGCGAGGTGCGCGCGCTGTGCGACGCCAACGACTGGTTGTTGATGATCGACGAGGTGCAGTGCGGCATTGGGCGCACCGGCAAATGGTTTGCGCATCAGTGGGCGGGTATCGTGCCAGACGTGATGCCTTTGGCCAAAGGACTGGGCAGCGGCGTGCCGATTGGTGCGGTGGTGGCTGGGCCACGGGCGGCCTCGGTGCTGCAAGCGGGCGATCATGGCAGCACCTTTGGTGGCAACCCGCTGGCCACCCGAGCGGGCGTGGAGACGCTGCGCATCATGCAAGCGCAAGACTTGCTCAACAACGCCGCGCAGGTGGGCTCTTGGATGCTGCAAACCCTGGGCGAGCGACTGCAGGGTGAGCCGGGTGTGGTGGAAATACGTGGCAAAGGCATGATGATTGGCATTGAGCTGGATCGACCATGCGGCGCCTTGGTGCAGCAAGCCGCCGACGCTGGCTTGCTGCTAAGTGTCACGGCCGAGCGCGTGGTGCGTATGGTGCCGCCGCTCATCATGACCCAAGCGCAAGCGCAAGAAGCCATTGATATTTTGTGCCCGCTGATTCAGCGGTGGCTGCGGGCTGCGGCCAACTAAACCCATCATGACCCGGCACTATCTGCAGTTCAGCGATTTCACGGCGGCCGAGTACGCCTATTTGTTTGAGCGTACGGCGTGGTTAAAAGCCAAATTCAAAGCCTACGAAAAGCACCAGTCGCTCACCGACCGCACGCTGGCAATGATTTTTGAAAAGGCCAGCACACGCACCCGGGTCAGCTTTGAAGCCGGCATGTACCAGCTGGGCGGCAGTGTGGTGCACTTAACCACTGGCGACAGTCAACTGGGCCGGGCCGAGCCCATCGAAGACAGCGCCCGCGTCATCAGCCGCATGACCGATATCGTGATGATTCGCACCTACGAGCAGAGCAAAATAGAGCGTTTTGCCGAGTACTCGCGGGTGCCAGTTATCAACGGCCTCACCAACGAATACCACCCGTGCCAAATTTTGGCTGACGTGTTTACCTACATCGAACACCGGGGCGCGATTGCAGGCAAAACCGTGGCGTGGGTGGGCGACGGTAACAACATGGCCAACACTTGGCTGCAGGCGGCGCACCTGCTTGGCTTTACGCTGCACGTCAGTACACCCACCGGCTACGAAATCGATCCCCAAATGGCTGGCTTGCACGCCCCGGCGTGCTTACGCACCTTCAGTGATCCGCACGATGCTTGCCGTGGCGCCGACCTCGTGACCACCGACGTATGGACCAGCATGGGGTTTGAAGAAGAAAACGAACAGCGGCGCCAAGCCTTTGCACGCTGGTGCGTAAGCACCGACATGATGGCCGTGGCCCACCCCAAGGCGTTGTTTATGCACTGCCTGCCGGCCCACCGGGGTGAAGAGGTAACCGCTGAAGTGATTGACGGCGCGCAATCGGTGGTATGGGACGAAGCCGAGAACCGACTGCATGCGCAAAAAGCGTTGCTCGAGTTTTTACTGCTCGGGCCCCAGTAACAACGGTGCCCCTGCCGTTTCGGCCAAGGGCAGCAAAGCAGTTAAGTTAGCCACCACCCGGTCAGCGCCGGCTTGGCGCACGTCCACCCCCGCGTTGTACCCATAGGGCACCAACCAACACGCAATGCCTGCGGCGCGGGCGGTTTGGGCATCTACCACCGAGTCACCCACGAAGACGGTGTAACCGGCGCGGGCTTGGTGCTGGCGCATCAGTTGTTGCACGCCGGAAGGATCGGGTTTTTTGGTGGGCAAGGTGTCGCCGCCAACCATGGCGGAAAACATCTCCATCAGGCCATGCGCCTGCAGCACGCGGTTGGCAAAGTCGGCTTCTTTGTTGGTCACCACAGCCATAGGCACCCCGTGGCGGGCCAGCCCTTGCAGCGTGGCCTGTACCCCATCGTAAAAGGTGCTACGGGTGCCGCAGCGCCGCTGATAAGCCTGACGAAAAATGACCTGTGCGTCAGCCCAACGGCGGTCTTGAACGGCGGCGTCGGGCGTTACACCCCAGCCATGGCCCAACGCCTTGGCCAACAGCTGCATGGCGCCGTGTCCTATCCATTGCCGAATCGAGGCGTCATCTACACCAGGCAAGTCCATGGCTTGCAGCGTGTCGTTGGTGGCGTCGGCAATTTCGGGCGCGGTATCGAGCAACGTGCCATCGAGGTCGAACAACACCAAATCAAGCGCCACGGCGACGTCGCTCCAGCATACGCCACACAAACGGCGTAAAAATCAATTGCATGGCCAACTCCATCTTGCCACCAGGCACCACAATCGTGTTGGCGCGTGACATCCAAGCGTCGTGGATCATGCCCAGCAGGTAAGGAAAGTCAATGCCTTTGGGGTTGGCAAACCGAATCACACAAATGCTTTCGTCGGCGGTGGGAATGTCGCGACTGATGAACGGATTGGACGTATCCACCACCGGCACCCGCTGAAAATTCACGTGCGTGTAGCCAAACTGCGGACAAATGTAATGCACGTAGTCGGGCATGCGCCGCAAAATGGTGTCAGTCACCGCTTCGGCGCTGTAGCCACGCTGGGTTTTGTCGCGAATAATTTTTTGTATCCACTCCAAATTAATCACAGGCACCACACCAATCAGCAAGTCGGGGTACTGGGCAATATTGACGGTATCCGTCATGACGGCGCCGTGCAAGCCCTCGTAAAACAAGATATCGGTGTCGGCAGGTAGGTCTTCCCAGGCCGTAAAGGTACCAGGCGGTTGGTTGTAGGGCGCCGCTTCTTGGTCGTTGTGCAAGTACTTGCGGCAGCGGCCGGTTCCGTTGTTGCTGTACGACCGAAACAAGCCTTCCAATTCCTCAAGCAAATTGGTGTCTGGGCCGAAGTGGCTGAAATGGGTGTCGCCGCTGGCCTCGGCCGCAGCTTGGCGGCGTTTCATCTCCGCCCGGTCGTAGCGGTGGAAGCTGTCGCCTTCAATCAACGCCGGGGTTACGCCCTCGCGCCGAAAAATATTTTCAAAGGTGCGGGTCACGGTGGACGTGCCCGCCCCCGACGACCCCGTGATGGCAATGATGGGATGCTGAACCGACATAACTGACTCCCTAATCTCGAAACAAGCCGCGGGCGCTGAACAAGGGCGCACTGTTTTGTGTTATCTGTGGGTCTTGGTGATACGACTCAATGCGCTGGACTTCTTCGGTGGCGCCGAACACCACGCCGATGCGTTGATGCAAGCCCTCGGGCGTCACCTCCAGCATGGGGGCACGCCCGGTGGAGCACGACGCGCCCGCTTGGGTCATGATGAGCGCCATGGGGTTGGCCTCGTACAGCAAACGCAAGCGTCCTGGTTTGGTGGGATCTTTGGTATCTCGCGGATACATAAACACCCCACCGCGCATAAGAATACGGTGCGCCTCGGCCACCATGCTGGCAATCCAGCGCATATTAAAGTCTTTGCCTCTGGGCCCCGCGCTGCCTTGCAGACATTCGTCTACATAGCGCTTGATCGGCGCCTCCCAAAAGCGACTGTTGGAGGCATTGATGGCGAACTCTTGCGTCTGCGCTGGCACTTTCAGATTGCGGTGTGTTAAACGAAACTCGCCGGTGCCAGGCTCCAACGTGAAGCCCTGCACGCCATTGCCTACGGTTAACACCAACATGGTGGTGGGGCCGTAAATGGCGTAGCCTGCGGCCACTTGCGCGCTACCGGGCTGTAAAAAATCGTCTTCGGCTACCTCGCGCCGCCCAGACACCACCTCGTCTGGCGCCCGCAAGACCGAAAAAATGCTGCCCACGGACACATTGACGTCGATGTTGCTTGACCCGTCCAGGGGGTCGAATACCAGCAAATATTTACCGCGCGAAAACTGCGCTGGCACCACATAATGCTGCGCCATTTCCTCTGAAACCAGGCCGGCCAAATTACCCGACCACTCGGTGGCGTCGATGAACGTTTGATTGCTCAGTACATCAAGCGCTTTTTGCACTTCCCCTTGAACGTTGGTGTCTCTCGCGGCGCCAGGGTCTTCGCCGGCAAGGCGGCCCAGCGCCACGGCGCGCGCCACCACCTTACAGGCGTTGGCAATGTCTAAAAGCAACCCGTTCAGCGCCCCACTCGCCTGCGGGTAGCGGCGACGTTCTTCAATCAGATACTGGGTTAGTGTGGCGCGTGACAGATGTGGCATGGCAAGTTCAGTTCAATACGTTATGTCTCGGTGGCCCAATGATTCAGTTCGGCCACAGTGACCCCTGCCAAACTGGGTAACACCCGGCGCGCCTGGGCAAAGTCGTGGTGCGCCGTGAATGCGGTGGGAGTGATCACCACCTGGCGCAGGCCCGCGCCACGCGCGGCCTGCAAGCCGTTGCTGGAATC
>RFXW01000039.1 GCA_009921245.1 Candidatus Fonsibacter lacus
GTCGCGCATGCAGGCGTTGGGCATCACGGCCGCCGAGGTCTCGCGGCAACTGCAACGCGTGCAGCAAGAGGCCCCTGGGGGGCGTATGTCGCTGGGCAGCGGCGAGCAGCCGGTGCGCACGCTGGGCACGGTCAGCAGCGCCGCTGAATTGGGTGAGATCGAGTTATCCACCAGCCGCGGCAGCCGGCTGCGGCTCAACGAGGTGGCCGATGTGCGCGATGGTTTGGCCGAGCGACGCTCAGCGGCCCTGCTCAACGGTCAACGCGTGGTGGGCTTTGAGGTGGTGCGCAGCCGTGGTGAAAGCGAAGTGGCGGTGGGGCGTGCGGTGCGCGCTGCCTTGGCGCAATTTGCCCAAGACAACCCGGGCGTGGTGTTCACCGAGGCGTTTGACTTTGTGACCCCTGTTGAAGAAGAGTACAACGGCTCGCTGCAGTTGCTCTATGAGGGCGCGTTGCTCGCGGTGTTGGTGGTGTGGCTGTTTTTGCGCGATTGGCGCGCCACCCTGGTGGCTGCGGTGGCGCTGCCGCTGTCGGTGATTCCGGCGTTTATTGGCATGGCGTGGCTGGGGTTTTCGATTAATGTGGTGACCCTTTTGGCGCTGTCGCTGGTGGTGGGCATTTTGGTGGACGACGCCATCGTTGAGGTTGAAAACATCGTGCGCCACTTGCGCATGGGCAAATCGCCCTACCGCGCCGCCATGGAAGCCGCCGACGAAATTGGTTTGGCGGTGATTGCCACCACCTTTACGCTGATTGCGGTGTTTTTGCCCACGGCGTTCATGAGCGGCATTGCCGGTAAGTTTTTTAAGCAGTTTGGCTGGACTGCTTCGCTTGCGGTGTTTGCTTCGTTGGTGGTGGCGCGCATGCTCACGCCCATGATGGCGGCCTACATGCTCAAGCCCATCGTTGACAAAACCCACCACACGCCGCGCTGGATCGGCGTGTACCTGCGTGCCGCGCGTTGGGCAACCGGCCATAGGCTGAGCACCATGGTCATGGCCACCGCGTTCTTTTTTGGGTCGGTGGCCCTGATTCCGTTGCTGCCCACGGGTTTTATTCCGCCCGACGACAACTCGCAAACCCAGGTGTATGTGGAGCTGCCCCCCGGAAGCACCTTGTCACAAACGCTGGCCAGTGCCGAGCGCGCACGCAGCTTAATTACGCAAGTACCCGAGGTTCAAAGCGTATACACCACCATTGGCGGTGGCAGCGCCGGCACCGACCCGTTTGCCAATTCCGGCGCGGCTGAGGTGCGCCAAGCCACGCTTACCGTGCAACTGCTGCCGCGCGGTGAACGCGAACGCAAACAAGCGGTTGAGCAACGCCTGCGCGATGCGTTGCAGCAACTGCCTGGGGCGCGCACCAAGGTGGGCTTGGGCGGCTCAGGTGAGAAATACATTCTGGTGCTCAGCGGAGACGACCCACGCAGCCTGCGCGTGGCGGCACGCAACGTGGAGCGCGAACTACGCACCATTGATGGACTGGGCAACATTGCCAGCAGCGCCAGCTTGGAGCGGCCCGAAATTACTGTGCGACCAGACTTTGCGCGTGCCGCCGATTTGGGGGTAACCAGCGCGGCGATTGCCGACACCTTGCGCGTGGCCACACTGGGCGACTACAACGCGGCGCTACCCAAACTCAACCTGTCGCAGCGGCAAGTACCGATCGTGGTGCGCCTAGACGACAGCACACGCCAAGATTTGGCGCAACTGCAACGCTTGATGGTGCCAGGCGCGCGTGGGCCTGTGATGTTGAGTCAGGTGGCCACGTTGCAATCGAGCAGCGGCTTGGCCGTGATTGATCGCTACGACCGCCGACGCAACATTCGCTTTGAGGTGGAGCTCTCGGGCAAACCCTTGGGCGATGTCACACGCGAGGTGTCGCGCCTGCCGGCAATTCAAAACCTGCCGCCCGGCGTGGAGGTGGTGGAAGTGGGCGACGCCGAGGTCATGGGCGAATTGTTTGCCAGCTTTGGCTTGGCCATGATGATCGGCATTTTGTGCATTTACATCGTGCTGGTGTTGCTGTTTAAGGGCTTTTTGCACCCGGTCACGATTTTGGCTGCGCTGCCACTTTCTTTGGGTGGCGCGTTTGTCGGCCTGCTGATTGCTCAAAAAAGCTTTTCTATGCCCTCACTTATTGGCTTGATCATGCTCATGGGCATTGCCACCAAAAACTCAATTTTGCTGGTGGAGTACGCCATTGAGGCGCGTCGCGGCAAACCCGCCACCGACGAAAACCCAGCGGTTCCCCCCATGTCGCGTTGGGATGCCCTTATGGACGCCTGTGCCAAGCGCGCCCGCCCAATTGTTATGACCACCATTGCCATGGGCGCCGGCATGATGCCAATTGCTTTGGGCTGGTCGGGGGCGGACACCAGTTTTCGCTCGCCCATGGCGATTGCCGTGATTGGCGGTTTGCTCACCAGCACGGTGCTTAGCCTGCTTGTGATACCGGTGGTGTTTACCTACTTGGACGATTTGGGACAGTGGTTTGCGCGGCTGTGGCGCAAGCCGCTGCCAAGTCCCAACCAGCCCAACCACAGTTCTTAAAAAACACCAGCGCGCTGTTGGGCGCGGGGCGTTGCGTCCAGCGCGCGCTTGCGCCCAATACATCGGCCAATGAGGGCATGGCGCTGACATCCAGGCCAGCTTGCAAAAAGTCGCCGGCTTCGTGGTCGGCGTCGCGCGTGTCCACCACCAAGGTGCCCACCTGAGCCGCCCAGCGGCATACCGCCGCGTCCCACTCCACCATGTGCGGCGTAAACGCCCCCACGGCGGTCACAAACGCTTCGGGATGCGGCCGATGCTGCGCCACCACCGCCTGCGCACTGGTGCTGGACACCACAAACCGGCTGTGCGCCAAAGCCTGCGCCAAATCGGTCACCACACGTGCGGGCTTGCCCAACGCTGCAGCCACCTGCACCAATGCCTGGGCGCTGGCGGCCCGTTGCGAAAACACCCAACACTCGGTCACGTCGGCGCCTTGCACAAACGCTTCTAGGTGCGATCGGCCCTGCACCCCGGCGCCGATGATGAGCAACGGCCCTTGCCGTCCCGGGGCCAACGTTTGCGCGGCCAACAACGACACCGCTGCGGTACGCCGCGCCGTCACGCGTGGGCCGTCCAGTGTCATGCACAAGGTTCCATCCAGCGCCGATTGCAGCATCACCTGCCCTTGAATCGCAGGCAAACCGCGCTGGGCGTTACCGGGCACAAAGGTGATCACTTTGGTCATGGCCCATTCGGCGTTGGTGGCGGGCATAACCAACAACTTGCCCGCGTCGGGCAACGCCAACACCTGCCGCGGTGGCACATGCACCGAGGGGTCAAGCACCACCTCGCGCATGGCTTGCGCCAACGCGGGGTAGCCAATGCGCTCAAACGCCTCGTTCATGAGCCAACAGGCGTTAGCTAAAGAGCGCTGCGTAACGCTGCCGCAGCAGATTTTTTTGTACTTTACCCATGACGTTGCGCGGCAGTTCATCCACCAGTTCCACGTGCTTGGGCACTTTAAAGTTGGCCAACTGCGCCTTGAGCGCCGCCAAAATATCGTCGGGCTTGGGGTTGGCACCGGCGCGCGCCACCACCGCGGCCACCCCGACCTCACCAAAATCGGGGTGCGCCACCCCCACCAGCGCGCTCTCGGCCACTCCGGGTAGGTTGTTTATAAAACCCTCAACCTCGGCTGGGTAGACGTTGTAACCACCACTGATGATCAAGTCTTTGTTGCGCCCCACAATCGTGACGTAACCCTGCGCGTCCATGCGCCCCACGTCGCCGGTTTTAAAAAAACCATCGGCTGTAAATTCCTCGGCGGTTTTTTCTGGCATTTGCCAATAGCCCTTAAACACGTTCGGGCCGCGCACCTCTATGCCACCGGTTTCACCCTGCGCCAGGGGTTGCCCCTGATCGTTGGTGATGCGCAATTCCACGCCCGGCAAAGCAAAGCCCACCGTACCGCCACGGCGCTCGCTGGCGCCGCCGTGGCGCGGATCGGCGGCGTAGGGGTTGGAGGTGAGCATGGCGGTTTCGCTCATGCCGTAGCGTTCAAGAATGGTGTGCCCGGTTCGCTCACGCCACGCGGCAAAGGTTTCGGTTAGCAGCGGAGCCGAACCGGAAATAAACAATCGCATGCCCTGCGTACTGGCTTTGGACAACGCGGGCTCGGCCAGCATGCGGGTGTAGAGCGTGGGTACACCCATAAAAACCGTGGCTTTGGCCATCAAGCCAATGGCGGTGCGGGGCTCAAACTTATTCATCCACTGCATTGAACTGCCGTTGAGCAGCGCGCCATGAATGGCAACAAACAAGCCGTGCACATGAAAAATTGGCAGCGTGTGCAACAACACGTCGTTGGGCTGCCATCCCCAATAGCTGCGCAGCACCTGGGCGTTGCTCAACAGGTTGTGGTGGCTAAGCATGGCGCCTTTGCTGCGCCCAGTGGTGCCACTGGTGTACAAAATCGCGGCCATGTCGTCGGGCTTCACTGGCACGCATACCGGCGTATCTGGTGCGTGCGCGGCACGCTGCAGCAGGCTGCCGGTGCGGTCGTCGCCCAAGGTGACCACGTGTGCCACACCTTGGCTGAATGCCAGCTTGCTAACCCAGCTGAAGTTTTGCGGCTTGCACACCACCACCGCCGGCGCCGCGTTGTCGATAAAGTAGCCCATCTCGGCGCCTTGGTAGGCGGTGTTCAGCGGCAAAAGCACCAACCCGCTGCGCAAGGTTGCCAAGTAAAGCATGAGCGCTTCCACCGATTTGTCCACCTGCATGGCCACGCGGCTGCCCGCTGGCAAGTTGAGCGACAGCAGCCAATTGGCCATCATGGCGCTGCCACGCTCAAGGTCAAGCCAGCTGTAGTGCAGGTTGCCGTCGTACACGGCAATGGCATCAAGGTCTGCGGGAAAGCCCGCACGCAAATGGGCAAAAAGGTTGGATGACTGAAGACTCATGGTGGGTGTTTGGTTAGGGTCTAGTTATTGTGTTTCAGTAACTTGGTTACGGCCGTACCGTGCGCGACTTCTTGGCGTAAAAAATGCTCGCGGCGTTGCTCAACTTTGTCTAGGTCGTAGCCGTAGTTCACCATCACCGACAACGATTGCGCCAACCCTTTTTCCGAAAGGTCTCCCGCAAAGTGAATACGCTCGAGCTGCGCCCCGTTATCCAAGTGAAAGCGCGCCACCGGGTCGGCCAAGGGCCGGTGGCTGCCCTGCACCAAATACCGGGCGCACAACGCCCCTATGTCGTGCACCAACGCCGGCGTGGCGCCTACGATGTCGCGCTCGTGTAAAGCACCGGCCTGCGTGCGCCACGCCTGCACGCGGGCATGCGCATCGCGCAAAGCTTGTGGCCACGCGGCGCCATCGGCCTCATTCAACCAACGCGCCAAGCCCGGCACCGGCGATAGGGTGACAAAGGTTTTTACCGTCGGCAGCTCTTGGCCCAACACCTCGGCCACGCGCTTAATTAAGAAGTTGCCCAAGCTCACGCCACGCAACCCGGGCTGGCAGTTGCTGATGCTGTAAAACACCGCGGTGGTGGGTTTTTTCAGCGGCTGCGGGCTTGCCATCGGATCAATCAAAGGGCCGATGGCGGCCGGCACCGCATCAAGCAACGCAACCTCAACAAAAATCAGCGGCTGCCCCGGCAACTGCGGGTGAAAAAAAGCGTAACACCGGCGGTCCGGCTGCAAACGCCGGCGCAAATCGTCCCAACCGGCGATGGCGTGCACCGCCTCGTACCGAATCAGCTGCTCAAGCAACGCCGCACTGGACTGCCAGCTGACCTCTTGCAAACGCAAAAACCCGGGGGTAAACCACGCTTGCAGCAGGTGCAAAAAATCTCGGTCCACCACCCCCAGCGATCGGTTGTCGCGCATGCACGCATGCAGCGCGCAGCGCATGTCCAGCAGCACCTCGGTACCACCCTGCACCCGGTTGATGCGGCGTATCAGCTCTTGCCTGGGGGCCTCCGCGGCGCGCCCCAGTTGCGAGGCGTGGTCGTCCGTGGGTTCATCCAAAAAGGTCTTGGCTGCCACGGCCAACACATCAAAGTCAGGGGCAAAGTCGGTGGCCAGCATGTCAAAAAACGCCGCGTGTTGGGTCTTGGGCAGCGCCTGCCAAGCCGCCACCACGTCCTCGGCAAGGTTGACCCAATTGGCTTGACCACCCCCTGAGCACAGCTTGACGCAGGCCTCCGTGAGGCGCCGCAGATGGTTTTCTTGTCGGCGCAGTTGAATCCGCCCAAGAAGCGAATGAAACAAGTTATCCCCCCATTAGCGTGCGCGGCAGCCAGGTCGCAATGTCAGGGAAAAAGCACAACAATACAATCGCCACCACCATGCACAGCATAAAGGGTATGGAGCCGCGCAAGATGGTGGTGAGCTTCACATCGGGCGTGATGCCATTGATGACAAACAGGTTCAAACCAACCGGCGGCGTAATTAAGCCAAGCTCCATGTTGATGGTGAGCACCACGCCGAACCAAATAGGGTCAAAGCCCGCGGCGGTAATAACGGGCAAGATGATGGGGGTGGTCATCAAAATAATGGCCGCCGGTGGCAAAAAGCACCCAAGCACCAACAACATCAAGTTAATGGCCGCCAGCAACACCCAGCGGTTCACGTCCATATCGGCAATGGCCTGCGCCACGGACTGCGTGACCATGGACGATGACATGGCGTAGCCAAACAGCACCGACATGCCAATAATCATGAGCAGCATGCCCGACTCGCGCAACGAGTCGCGCAAAATCGCCCACAGCGCGCTTGGGTGCCAGATGCGGTACATCGCCACGACCATGATCAAGCATAGCGCTGCACCCACGCCGGCGGCCTCTGAAGGGGTTGCGATACCGCCATACAAGCTATAAATGACCCCAACGATCACCAACATCAAAGGCACCAACTTGGGCAGCAACTCAAAACGCTGTGCCCAGGTGTAGGCTCGGCCGGTGAACACCTGTGTGTTACCGCGCCGCCAGCTGATGAACAACGCCCACGCAATGAACAAGCCGGTAAGCATGAGCCCGGGCAAGATACCGGCCAAAAACAAGCCCCCAATCGAAGTTTCGCTGGCGATGCCATACAAAATCATGGTCACGCTTGGCGGAATCAAAATACCCAAGGTACCGCCCGCGGCAATGGCGCCGGTGGCCAAATCGGCATCGTAACCACGGCGGCGCATTTCGGGTATGCCCATTTTGCCGATGGCCGCACAAGTGGCTGGCGAAGAACCCGTCAGCGCTGCAAATAAAGCACATGCACCAATATTCGAGATAACAAGCGAACCCGGCACCCGGTACAACCAACGCGCCAGCGCCTCGTACAAATCGCTGCCCGCACGAGACGAGGCCACAGCCGCGCCCATCAAAATAAACATGGGAATCGATGCCAGGGTGAAGTCATCAAGCCCAGCAAACACTGTTTCAGGCAAAAAGTTCAGCGCGTTCCAGCCATCATTCAGAAGCATGAACACCAGGGCTGTACTGCCCAAGGCAAACGCAATGGGCATACCGGTGGACAGCAAAATCAGCGCCACCACGAAAAACGCCACACCTATCAACGTGGGCGTCATACCTCACCCCCCAACGAAAAAGGCGAATGTTTGCCCTTGGCCAGCGCCCAAACATCCACCATGTACTGCAAGCAAATGAGCCCCATACCTACGGGCAGGGCCAGGTAAGGTATCCACAACCGCGCACGCCATATAGACGCGGTGGTAAGACCCAGTTGATAGGCCTCGTACCACCAGTGAAGGGTGGAGTAAAAAAATAAAGCGCAAAAGGTAAGCGCCAGCAACGACGCCACCCAACCCAGCACGTGCCGCCCACGCGTGCCAAGCATGAGTGGCACCAAGTCAACGTTAACGTGGCCCTTGGTGAGCAAAATGTACGGCGCGCCTAAAAAGGTGGCAGCAATCAGCGCAAAAGTAACAAACTCGGTTTGCCAAATTGACGACTGCCCCAGCACGGCCCGCACAAACACCATGTGGCAAACCACCAGCACCGACAGTACCAATAAGCCAGCGGCAAAGATGCCACTGGCCATTGACAAACGGGTTACCCATCGATGCAGCCACGCCACGCGGTTGGTCCTGCCCTGGCTTTACTTAACGGCCAGCGCCTTAGCAATCAACGCGTCACCGCCCGGCACCTTCGAGCCGAACGTTTTGTATGAGGTACGCTGGGCCACAGCACGCCACTGGTCGGCTTGGGCTTCTGTTAGGTTAACCACCTGAACGCCAGCTTTTTTGTAGGCTGCGACCAGCTTCTCATCGAGCTTTTTGGACTCAGAGGCAAAGTACGCCTCGGCCTTTTTAGCCGCTGCCATCAGCGCGCTTTTCTGCGCGTCGTTGAGCTTGGCCAGGCTCTTAGAAGAAATCAGCATGGGTTCGTACATGAACCACATGGTTTGGTCGCCAGGGGCGGTGAGGCACTTGAGCTGCTCGTACAAACGAAACGACACAAAACTACCCGATGAGGTGTCAGTGCCCTGCGCCACGCCCTGCTGCAGCGCGTTGTACACCTCGTTGGAGGGAATGGACAAAATCGACGCACCGGCGCCACGCCACATCTCGGCAAAGGTGGCGCCGGCCGAGCGAATCTTCAGACCATCGGCATCTTTGGGCTCAACAATGCACTTGTCTTTCCCACCAAAGGCGCCAGCCAGCCACGCATCCGCCAAAACCTCAACCCCGCCTTTCTTCATGATGGCGCGAATGTCATCCATAAACGGCGAGGCGTTTACACGCTGAGCATGCTCGTGATTTTTTACCAATCCAGGCATCAGCGTCGAGCCAAACTCGGGGTGAAAGCCCGAGGCGTAATCCAACGGGTACAGCGTCATATCAATTTGACCCGTGAGCATGGCTTTCCACTGTTCTTTGGCCTTGACCAAGCTGGCGCCGGGGAACACTTGAATGGTCAAACCCACATTGGCGGCCGCCACTTCGCGCGCGACCATTTGAACCATTTCGTCCCGCACGTCGCCTTTGCCACCAGGGAACTGGTGCGATGCTTTGAGCACCACATCGGCCTGAGCGCCCAGGCATACACTGGCCAAGGCTAAGGCTGCGAGCACACGTCGCTTGAACTGAGTCTTCATGAATGTCTCCTTGGTACGGCGGTTACCGCCTTGGTGTGTTCGAACAAAGGGGAAATCATAGTGCCAAGTCATGCGTTCGGCTAGCGTGCAAGGGATAATCTGGGTATGAACCCCAACCTTCAAGCCCTGCAGCCCTACCCCTTTGAGCGCCTGCGCCAGCTGTTTGCCCAGGTCACCCCAGCGGCGGCGTACCGTCCCATCAGCTTGGGCATTGGCGAGCCCAAGCACCCCACCCCAGCGGTGATTCGCCAGGCCATGGCCGAGTCGCTGGATCAACTGGCCAGCTACCCCAGCACCGCCGGCGGCATGGCGCTGCGCCAGGCCTGTGCCGACTGGGTGCTGCGTCGCTATGGGGTAGCGCTGGACGCCGCGCAACATGTGCTGCCCGTTACTGGCTCCCGCGAGGCCTTGTTTGCGATAGCGCAGGTGGTGGTAAATGCCACCCGCCCCAACCCGGTGGTGCTCTGCCCCAATCCGTTTTATCAAATTTACGAAGGTGCGGCGCTGCTGGCCGGGGCGCAACCGGTGTTTGTGCCCAGCCAAGCCGAGCAAGGCTTTGCCCATGCCTGGGACACAGTGCCCGAGGCCATTTGGCAGCGCACACAGCTGGTATACGTATGCAGCCCGGGTAACCCCACCGGGGCAATCACCAGTTTGGCGCAATGGCAACTGTTGTTCGAGGCCTGCGAAAAACACGGTGCGGTGCTGGTGGCCGACGAGTGCTACAGCGAAATTTACTTTAACAATCAGCCGCCACTGGGCATGCTGCAAGCGGCGCAACAATTGGGGCGCGACTTCACCGGGCTGCTGGCGGTAACAAGCCTATCCAAGCGCAGCAACGCCCCCGGCCTGCGCAGTGGCTTTGTGGCGGGCGACCCGGCGTTGATTCAACAATTTTTGCTCTACCGCACCTACCATGGCAGCGCCATGGGCGGCGTGGTGCAAGCTGCCAGTGCCGCGGCATGGGCCGACGAGGCCCATGTGCAGGCCAACCGCGCCGCGTATCAGGCCAAGTTTGATGCGGTGCTGCCCTTGCTCACGCCGCACATGCAAGTCAGCCACCCAGACGCCGGGTTCTACCTGTGGCCCAAAATTCCACCGGCGTTCGCGGGCGATGACGCCCGTTTCGCGCAGGCTTTGCTGGCTCAATACAATGTGGTGGTGCTTCCGGGTCGCTACATCGCACGTGACGTAGACGGCCACAACCCCGGCGCCGGCCGTGTTCGTATGGCCCTGGTGGCCGAACAAGCCGAATGCCTAGAAGCCGCGCAGCGCGTGGCGGCCTTTTGTGCCGCGGCCGCGTAATTTCAACCGCTATGTATTGTTAGGGTCTTGCATGTCAGCCGAAATCGACCAACTCGCCTCCGTCATCAACGCCGCCTGGGAGCAACGCGCCGAACTGTCGCCCAACCAAGCGTCAGCCGAAATCAAAGACGCGGTAGAACAAACCATTTCCCAGCTCAACAAAGGGGCGCTGCGCGTGGCCACGCGCGACGGCGTGGGGCAGTGGACCACACACCAGTGGATCAAAAAGGCGGTGTTGCTGTCGTTTAGGCTAAAAGACAACGACATCATGCGCGCCGGTGACCTTGGTTTTTTTGACAAAGTGCCCACCAAGTTTGCACACTTGTCGCGCGAGCAACTCGCCGCCACCGGTGTGCGCGTGGTACCCCCTGCGGTGGCACGGCGCGGCAGCTTTGTGGCGCGCGGCGCGGTGCTGATGCCCAGCTACGTCAACATCGGCGCCTACGTGGACGAAGGCACCATGGTCGACACCTGGGCCACCGTCGGTTCGTGCGCCCAGATCGGCAAAAACGTGCACCTCTCGGGCGGCGTGGGCATTGGCGGCGTGCTTGAGCCACTGCAAGCCAACCCCACCATCATCGAAGACAACTGCTTTATTGGCGCGCGCTCAGAAATTGTTGAAGGCGTCATTGTTGAAGAAAACAGCGTCATCAGCATGGGCGTGTACATCGGGCAAAGCACCAAAATTTACGACCGCGCCAGCGGCGAGGTGTTGTATGGTCGCGTGCCCTCGGGCTCGGTGGTGGTAAGCGGCAGCTTGCCCAGCAAAGACGGCAGCCACAGCCTGTACTGCGCGGTGATCGTCAAACGCGTGGACGCGCAAACCCGCGCCAAAACCAGCATCAACGAGCTGCTGCGCGCCTAATACGGCATGAGCACCACGCTTGACCTGCTTGAAGCCCTGCTGGCCCGCCCCAGCGTCACGCCCGACGACCAAGGCTGCCAAGCGCTGCTGGCGCAACGCTTGCAACCCTTGGGTTTTACCTGCGAAACGCTGAGCTACGGGCCCGACGACTTTCGAGTCACCAACTTATGGGCGCTGCGTGAGGTACCGGGCGCGCCGTTGTTGTTGTTTGCAGGTCATACCGACGTGGTGCCCACCGGCGCGCTAGAGCGTTGGGCATCGGACCCATTTGTGCCCACCCACCGCGACGGCAAGCTGTACGCGCGCGGAGCCAGCGACATGAAAACCTCGCTCGCGGCCATGGTGGTGGCCACCGAGGCCTTTTGCCAAGCGCATCCGCAAGCGCCGCTATCGATTGGCTTTTTGTTCACCAGCGACGAAGAAGGCCCAGCGCTGCACGGCACGCGTGAGGTTGTCAACACCTTGCGGGCGCGTGGCGTCAAGCCGCAGTACTGTGTGGTGGGCGAGCCGACAGCCATTGAGCAAACCGGCGACATGATTAAAAACGGCCGGCGCGGCAGTTTAAGCGGCCGCCTAACCGTGCACGGCAAACAAGGGCACGTGGCGTATCCGCAATTGGCGCTGAACCCCATTCATAGCGCCGCGCCAGCGTTGGCGGCGCTGTGCGCCACCACCTGGGACCAAGGCAATCAACACTTTCCTCCCACCACCTTTCAAATCAGCAACATCCACGCCGGCACCGGCGCGGGCAATGTCATTCCCGGCGAGTGCGTGATTGACTTTAACTTTCGCTTCAGCACCGAAAGCACCGAAAGCACGCTGCGCCAGCGCACCGAAGCCCTGCTGCAACAGCACGGCGTTGCCTACAGCCTGCAGTGGACCCTTGGTGGTGAACCCTTTTTAACCCCGGTGGGTGCTTTGGTGCAGCATGTGCAAGCGGCCATTGCCGATGTCACAGGGCTAAGCACCGAGCTCTCCACCACCGGCGGCACCAGCGACGGGCGCTTTATTGCCACCTTCTGCCCCGAAGTGATCGAGCTGGGCCCGCCCAACGCCACCATTCACCAAGTGAATGAATGCGTTCATTTGCACGACATCGAACCGCTGACGCGGATTTACCAACGCGTGTTGGAGCGCGTGGCGGGTGTTACCCCGGCATGAGGCCAGCGCCAACCGCCGGCACCCCCCTTTCCCACGTCATCAGCCACTGCCGCGACGCCCTGGTTGAAGGCGGTGTGGCCTTTGGCCACGGCACCACCAACGCCCACGACGAAGCCTGTTGGCTGGTGCTATGGGCGCTGCAGCAGCCGCTGGACAGCAACGTTATGGCCCCGCCCCTGGCCCAGCACCAACTAAGCGCCCAAGAAGCCGCGCGCATTCAAGCGCTGCTCACCCAACGCATCGCGCGCCGTGTGCCGCTGGCTTACCTAACCGGCGAAGCGTGGCTGCAAGGGGTGCCGTTTGACATCGACGCGCGCAGCATCGTGCCGCGCAGCCTACTGGCCGAGCCCCTGGCCGAAGGGGTATTCGACGACTGGTTGGGCGCACCCCCCACGCGCGTGCTCGACTTATGCACCGGCAACGGCAGCTTGGCGGTGCTCGCAGCCCTGGCGTGGCCACACGCGCAAGTAACCGGCAGCGACATCAGCGCCGATGCCTTGGCGCTGGCGCGCCGCAACGGCGAGCGCCACGGCGTGCACGATCGCATCGTGTGGCAGCAGGCTGACGGCCTATCGGCAACCGCTGACGAACGGTTTGACTTGATTTTGTGCAACCCGCCTTACGTCAACGCGCAAAGCATGGCCGCGTTACCCCCCGAATTCCGCGCCGAGCCTGCCTTGGCTTTGCATGGCGGCGCCGACGGCATGGACTTTTTACGCCGTGTGCTGCCGCGGTTGCCGCAGCATCTGCAACACAACGGCGTTTGCGCGCTTGAAATCGGCCATGAATACGCGCACTTCACCGCTGCCTTTGCGGGGCTTGAAGCCGTGTGCATTGAAACCAGCGGCGGTGAAGACGCGGTGCTGCTGCTCAGCGCCACCAGCCTGCAACACTGGGCGGCATCGTGCTAACACTGGAACAAGTCACGCTGCGCCGCGGCACCCTGGCGGTGTTGCAACAGGCCAACGCAACGCTGCACCCGGGCGAAAAAATCGGCCTGGTGGGGCGCAACGGCAGTGGCAAAACCTCGCTCTTTGCCCTGCTCCAAGGGCAGTTGCACGAAGACGCAGGGCGTGTGAACCTACCCTCGAGTTGGCGCATCACCAGTGTTGACCAGCACCTACCCAATGTTGACACCCCCGCCACCGACTTTGTGCTTGAAGGCGACGCCGCGCTGCAACAAGTGGCGCAGCACATGCAACACGCGCAACAAGTCAACGACGGCAACGCCCTGGCCCTGGCCCACACCGCCTGGGCCGACGCCGGCGGCTACGACGCCCACGCCCGCGCTCAATCGCTGCTGTTGGGCCTGGGTTTTACGCTGGAACAACTCAACCACCCGGTTAACGCCTTCAGCGGCGGCTGGCGCATGCGGCTGCAGCTGGCGCGCGCGCTCATGAGCCCCGCCGAGTTGTTGCTGCTCGACGAACCCACCAACCACCTCGACCTCGACGCCGTGCTCTGGCTGGAGCAGTGGCTGAGGCGCTTTGGTGGCACCATGGTGGTGATCAGCCACGACAGAGAATTTTTAGATGCCGTCACCACCGGCATTTGGCACCTAAGCCACGGCCAACTCACCCGCTACAGCGGGGGTTACAGCGACTTCGAAGAACAACTTGCCGCCCGCCAAGCGCAGCAAAGCGCGGCGCACACGCGGCAGCAAGCGCATGCGGCACGGCTGCAAGCGTTTATCGATCGGTTTCGCGCCAAAGCCACCAAAGCCCGGCAGGCGCAAAGCCGCGCCAAAGCCTTGGCGCGCATGCAACGCGTTCCGCCGGTGCAGTTTGAACACGACCTCAACTTTGACTTCCCCGCCGTGCAGCGCCTGCCCACCGAACTGCTAAGCCTGCGTGAGGCCGCCCTGGGCTACAGCCAGAGCACGCCGGTGTTGCCCAACGTCAGCTGCCGCTTTGAGCCGGGCATGCGTTTGGGCGTCTTGGGTGCCAACGGTCAGGGCAAGTCCACCCTTATTAAAACCTTGGCCGGCGTGTTGCCGCTGCTCAACGGCCACCGGCATCAAGCCCGAGACATCCGACTGGGCTACTTTGCCCAGCACGAAATGGACTTGCTGCGCCCCGACGACCACGCCCTGCAACACCTTGCGCGCTTGGCCCGCGAAGAAGGCGCAGACGGCAAAGAAGGCCTGCTGCGCGGGCACCTGGGGCAGTTTGGCTTCGCCGACGACAAGGTCTTTCAGCCCGTGGGCTCACTCAGCGGCGGCGAACGCGCGCGCCTGGTACTGGCGCTGCTGGTGTGGCGCAAGCCCCAAGTGTTGCTGCTCGATGAGCCCACCAACCACCTGGACATGGCCATGCGTCAGGCGCT
>RFXW01000040.1 GCA_009921245.1 Candidatus Fonsibacter lacus
CTTGGCCGAGCACGTGGTGAGCGTGAACAGTTTTTCCAAGTACTTCGGCATGACCGGTTGGCGTTTGGGCTGGCTGGTGCTGCCCGAACGCCTGGTGCCAGCCATTGAAAAGCTTGCGCAAAACCTTTACATCTGCCCCAGCACCCTAAGCCAACGTGCTGCCTTGGCCTGCTTTGAGCCTGAGAGCTTGGCGTGGTACGAGCAGCGCCGCCAAGAACTTAAGCAACGCCGCGACACCGTGCTGCCACGCCTGCCCGGCGTGGGGCTTGAGGTACCGGTGGTGCCCGACGGCGCGTTTTACATTTGGGCCAACTGCCGTAACCTCTGCGCACGCCTTGGCATCAACACCGGTCCAGACCAAGGCAGCTGGGCATTGGCCTTTGCCCTGTTAGAGCAGGCGCGGGTGGCGCTGGCCCCTGGGCGCGACTTTGGCCACCACCGCACGCACGACTTTGTGCGCTTGTCTTTGGCCAGCAGCGACGCCGACTGGGAAACCGCGCTGCAACGCCTGGAGGCCCTGTGGTAGGCGCAGCACCGCACCAATGGCCGATTCGGGTGTACTGGGAAGACACCGACGCCGGCGGCGTGGTGTTTTTTGCCAACTACCTTAAATTTTTTGAACGCGCCCGCACCGAATGGTTACGTGCGCTGGGTTTGTCGCAACACCATCTGCGCCAAACCCATGGCGGTATGTTCGTGGTGCGCGACATGCACGTGCGCTACCATGTTCCCGCCAAGCTAGACGACGCGCTGCACGTGACCACCCATGTCACCCGCGTGGGTGGCGCCAGTGTGGCGCTGCAGCAATCACTGGTGCACCCAAACACCACCACCGCGTTGTGCGACACCACCTTGCGCATTGGCTGGGTCGACGCCCAGCGCCTGCAACCCGCCCGCATGCCAAGCATTCTTATGGAGGCCCTTCAACCATGAACCAAGATTTATCCATTGTTCACTTGCTGCTCAACGCCAGCACGGTGGTGCAATTGGTGGTGTTGCTGTTAATTGGCCTGTCGGTGGCCAGTTGGGCGGTAATCATCGGTAAAGGCCTGTCACTGCGCAAAATCCAAGGTGCCAACGCGCGCTTTGAAAACAGTTTTTGGTCTGGCGTGAGCCTCAACGACTTGTACGCCACCGCCTTGCACCAAGGCAGTCAAGCCGGGCCCATGGAGCGCACCTTTGCCGCGGGCATGCGCGAATACGCCAAGCTGCGCGAGCGCCGCGTGCAAGAAACCAGCACCCTGCTGGAGGGCGCGCAACGCGCCATGCGCGCCAGCGCCCAACGCGAAATGGACGCCATGGAATCCAAGCTCGGGTTTTTGGCATCGGTCGCGTCGGTTGCGCCCTACATTGGTTTGTTTGGCACGGTGTGGGGCATCATGCACGCCTTTACCGGGTTGGCATCGTTGCAGCAAGTCACCCTGGCCACAGTTGCTCCTGGCATTGCCGAGGCCTTGGTGGCCACGGCCATTGGCTTGTTTGCTGCCATCCCGGCGGTGCTGGGCTACAACCGGTTTTCTACCGTTGTCGACCGAGTGGGTAGCCACACCGATACGTTCATGGAAGAGTTCTCCAACATCCTGCAACGTAACCTCACCCACAAAACCACCAAGGCTTAAGCCGCCGCCACCGCCATGCCCGCGATCGCCACCCGCCGCAGCAGCCGCCGCACCATCAACGAAATCAACATGGTGCCGTTTATTGACGTCATGCTGGTGCTGCTCATCATCTTCATGGTCACTGCACCGCTGATCACCCCCAGCCTTATTGATTTACCCAACGTCGGCAAAGCCCCGCGCCAACCCGATCATGTGATCACCGTTGAGGTGGCCAAAGACGGCCAATTGCTGGTGCGCGACGGCCGCTGGTCTGGCAAGGTCACACTGCAAACCCTGGCCAATACCGTGCTTGAGCGGCGCACCGCGTACCGCCAAAAAGACACCTCCAGCCAAACCCCAGCGGCCATGGCGGTGGTGATTGCAGCCGACCGGCGTACCGCCTACAACGAGGTGGTGCAGGCCATGGACGCCCTGCGCCAAGCGGGCGTGGACCGAGTGGGCCTGTCGGTCAGCCCCAAGCGCTAAGCCCACCTGCATGAACGCCGCGCCGCACAACCGCCTGGTGTTGCCGCCCAGCGACAACATGCGTTGGGGCCCCAGTTTGGGCGGCGCATTGGCCATGCACGTGCTGCTGGTTGTGGCGCTGAGCGCCGGGGTGAATTGGAACCGCAGCGCCGACCCGCTCACGTACGACGTGGAACTGTGGTCTGCCGTGCCACGCCCGGCGCCGCCGCCGCAACCTGCGCCCAAACCCAAACCACAACCCAAGCCCGAGCCTAAGCCCGAGCCCAAACCTGAACCCAAGCCAGAACCCCCACCGCCGCCCCAAGCGGCACCCAAGGTAAGCGAGCAAGACATTGCCGCGCAGCGCGCCAAGGCACAACGCGAAAAAGAAGCCAAACTGGCTGCCGAGCGCCTTGCCGCCGAGAAAAAGCGCAAAGAAGAGCAAGCGCGGCGCGAGCGGGCCGAAGCCGAACGCAAAAAACGTGAGGCTGAGGCCCTGGCCAAAAAGCAAGCCCAAGAAAAAGCCCTGGCTGAAGAAAAAGCCCGCGCCGAGCAACAAGCCGCCCTGGCCAAGCAGCTGCGCCAAGAGCAAATGGCGCGCCTGTCCTCCTTGGCGGGCCAAGCCGGGGCCCCCGCCCAGGCGCAGCAGGCCAGCGGCCCCTCCCCCTCGTACGCTGGCAAGGTGGTGGCGGCGGTGCGACCCAACATCATTTTTGGTGAACAACTTAGCACAAACCCTGAAGCGGTGGTTAAACTCCGCACCAGCCCAACCGGCAACATTTTGGGTCGCGAGCTGATTGAAAGCAGCGGTGTGCCGGCGTGGGATGAAGCGGTGCTGCGCGCCATCGACCGAACGCAGCGCATGCCCCTGGATGAGGACGGCAGGGTGCCCTCACCCATGGTGATCGTGTTTCGGCCACGCGACTAGCCCCCGCTAAGGGCGTGGCTCTTTTTTGACAAAGGCAATTCATTCGATGCGATTCAAACAACCACTGGCCATTGGGCGCCCCGCCCTGGCTGCGCTGTGTATGGCACTGGCTGCTGCCGGCGCCTACGCGCAAAGCGCCACGGGTACCGCCGGTGCCTCGGGCGCATCCCAACCAGCCGCTGGCGCGCCACCCAAGGCGCAAGGCGGTAAACCCGCCGCCGGCGCGCAGCCGCCTGCGGCTGGGCGGCGCTTTGGTGCACCCGCTGCGGTCACGGTTAGCGCCGTTACGCTGCAAGACGTACCGGTTAATCTACAAGCCATTGGCTCGGTGGTGGCACTCAATCAAGTGGCGCTGCGCGCCGAGGTGAGCGCCCGCGTGCAACGCGTGGTGGTGCGCGAGGGCCAACGCGTAGCCGCCGGTGCGCTGCTGTTTGAACTGGACGACAGCCGGGTACGCGCCGACCTGGAGCGTTTGCAGGCCCAGCTCAAGCGCTCCCAAGCCACCCTTGACGACTTAAGCCGGCAATTGGCGCGCTCCGAAGAACTGCGCGCCAAAAACTTTATTGCCCCCAGCGCCACCGAAACCGTGGCCTCCCAAGTCAAGGCGCAAACCGCCCAGGTCAACGCCGACCAAGCGGCGGTGGCCAGCCAAGAGCTGCTGCTGCAAAACTACCGCATTCGAGCGCCCTTTGCGGGCACCGTGGGTGCCGTTAGCGTCAGCCCCGGGGCGTTGGTGTCCACCGGCAGCTCAGGCACCGCGCTGGCCAATTTGGTGCAAACCCACCCGATTGCCGTGCAGTTCAAACTGCCCGAGCGTGAGCTGGGCATGATCACCCGCGCCGGCCCTGGCGCCCCGGTAAGCGCCAAGCCACCCTTTGGCCCCGATGCCAACCAAACCATTCAAGGGCAACTGCGCTTCATTGACAACAGCATCGACACCGCCAGCGGCACCATTACCGTAAAAGCCGAGCTGCCCAATCAGCCACAAACGTTGTGGCCCGGGCAACTGGTGCCAGTCACGCTGGACGCTGGCACCCTGCGCCAAGTGGCGGTGATTAACCAAGCCGCGGTGTTGCTGGCCGGCAAGCAACCCGCCGTCTATGTGGTTCGACAAGGCAAGGCCGTGCGCCAACCGGTGCAAGTCATGCGCTCATTGGGTGAGCAAGTGGCGCTGCAAGGGCTGAAAAACGGCGATCAGGTGGTGATTCAAGGTCGTGACAACGTCCGCCCCGGCGCCGCCGTGCGCGTGGTCTCAACCGCTGCAGCAACGGAGTAAATCATGCGCTGGACTGAACTGTTTATCCGTCGTCCGGTGATGACGGTGTTGCTCAACGTTGCCATGCTGGCGGTGGGCTGGGCCGCGTTGCAACAAATTCCGGTGGCCGCGCTGCCACGCTACGACGTGCCCACCATCAACGTCTCGGCCAACCTCAACGGCGCCAGCCCCGAAACCATGGCGCAATCGGTGGCCCTGCCACTTGAAAAAGAGTTTTCGCGTATTGCCGGGATTCGCGCCATTACCTCCACCAGCTCACGGGGACGCACCTCGGTGACGTTGGAGTTTGAGCCCAGCCGCAACCTGGACGCCGCCGCCGGCGACGTGCAGGCCGCGCTGCTGGCCACGCAGCGACGCCTGCCTACCGAAATGACGGACCTGCCGGCCTACCGCCCGATTTTGATTTTGGCGCTCAGCTCAGACACCGTCAGCCTCACCGAGGTCTCCCAATTTGCCGAAAACTTGGTCTCGCCCGCGCTGTCCACCATCGAAGGCGTGGCCCAAGTCAGCGTGTGGGGCGCCAAGCGCTACGCGGTGCGGGTACGCGCCAAACCCGACGAACTCGCGCTGCGTCAACTCACCCTAGAAGACCTGGCCACCGCACTGCGCCAAACCAACTCCAACGCCGCCATGGGCTTGGTTAAGGGTGAACAGCAATCGTTGATCATTCAAGCCAATACCCAACTGCAATCGGCGGCCGAGTTTCGCGACATGATTGTGTCGGTGCGTGGCGGCGCGCCGGTGTATTTGCGCGACGTGGCCGACATCACCGACGGCGTGGAAGACGAAGACCGTTTAAGCCGCTTTCAGGGCACGCCATCGATTATTTTGGGGCTTTATCGGCAACCCGATGCCAACACCGTGGCCGTGATCGACGGCGTCAGCCAAGCGCTGCCGCAATTGCGCGAGCAACTGCCGCCCGGGCTTGAGTTGCACAGCCTCAACGACCGCAGCAGCTCAATTCGCGAGGCACTGCACGACGTGTACTTTACGCTGGCGCTCACCATTGCCTTGGTGATCACCACCATCTTTTTGTTTTTGCGCCGCGCCACCGCCACGCTGATTCCAACCCTATCGATTCCGGTCTCACTGATCGGCGCCATGACGCTGTTGTACGCTTTTGACGGCAGCCTTAACAACATTTCCATGCTGGGCCTCACCCTGGCGGTGGGCTTGGTGGTGGACGACGCCATTGTGATGCTAGAAAACATTGTGCGTCACATGGAAAACGGCATGCGTCCGTTTGACGCGGCCTTGCGCGGCGCGCGCGAGGTGGCCTATACCATCATCTCGATCTCCATTTCCCTGGTCGCGGTGCTGATACCGATTTTCTTTATGCCGGGCACGCTGGGGCGTTTGTTTCACGAATTCGCCATCATCGTCGGCCTGTCCATTTTGGTATCGGCGGTGGTGTCGCTGACCCTGGTGCCCATGTTGTGCAGCCGCTTTTTGCGGCACGAGGCTCACGACACCAAACCCACCTTGGCGCTGCGTCTCACCGCTTGGTTTGAATGGCTGTTTCGCGGCATGCTGCGCGGCTACGAACGGGCTTTGGATTGGGCGCTGCGGCACCGTGCGTCCATGCTGCTGCTCACGGCCAGCACGTTTGCCTTAACCGCGTGGATGTTTGTCACCATGCCCAAGGGCTACTTCCCCGAAGAAGACATTGGCCAAGTCATGGCCAGCGTGGTGGGTGCGCAAGACGTGGCCCCCGCCACCATGCAACGCCAGCTCGACGCCGTGGCCGCCCGCGTACAACAAGTGCCTGCGGTTGACTCCATGGCCGCGGCGGTGTTCAGCGGCAACTTTGGGCGCATGTTTATTTCGCTCAAGCCACAAGCCGACCGGGGTGACATGAAAGAGGTGCTGGGCGAGCTGCGCAAGGCCGCCGGTGGTGTGGCCGGGGTGCGGGTGTTTTTCTCGCCGCTGCAAAACCTGCGTGTTGGTGGCCGCTTTAGCCGCGCACGCTACCAGTACACCTTGCAAAGTGTATCGGGCAGCACGCTTGAGCAATGGGCCAACCAAGTGCAAGAGGCCATGCGTGGCGACGCACGCTTTACCGACATCAACTCAGACGCCGAAAACAACGCGCTGCAAGCCGAGCTGCTGATTGACCGCCAGCGCATGCAGCTCATGGGCGTGGACGCCCAAGCGCTGCGCAGCCTGCTGTACAGCGCCTACGGCGAGCGTCAAGTGGCCAGCATTTACAGCGACGACGGCACCTGGGCGGTGATTTTGGGCATAGACGACCGCCGCGGCCAATCCGAGCAAAACGTGCTCGATTTGGTGGTGCGCACCCGCACCGGCGAGCTGGTGCCGCTGTCAAGCTTTGCCAGTATTCAGCGCTCGCTTGGCCCCACCAGCATCAACCACCAGGGGCAGCTGCAAGCCATTACGATCAGCTTTAACTTAGCCCCAGGTGTGGCCTTGGGCGACGCCACAAAGGCGCTGGATGAAATGGTCAAAGGCATTGAACTGCCGCCCACCATCATCACCAGCTACGGCGGCGACGCGGCGGTGTTTCAAGACTCGCAAACCAGCCAAATTTGGCTGCTGGTGGCGGCGGTGGTGGTGATTTATATTTTGCTGGGCATGCTCTACGAGAGCTACATCCACCCCATTACGATTTTGGCGGGCCTGCCCTCGGCCATGGTGGGCGGTTTGCTTACGCTGCAGTTGTTTGGTAAAGACCTCACCATCATCGCCGTCATTGGGCTACTGATGCTGATTGGCATTGTCAAGAAAAACGCAATCTTGATGATTGACTTTGCTTTAGACGCTCAGCGCCACCAAGGTATGTCGCCCAACGAAGCCATTCGCCAAGCGTGTTTGCTGCGTTTTCGGCCGATCATGATGACCACCCTCACCGCCGCTTTTGGCGCGCTACCCATCGCTGTGGCCTTTGGTGCCAGCGCCGAGCTGCGTCAGCCACTGGGCTTGGCGGTGGTGGGTGGGTTGGTGTTGTCGCAGGCGGTGACGCTGTTTATTACGCCCGTAATCTACGTCTTGCTCGATCGGTTTGCTGGCAAAGGCCCGGTGCTTGACGCCGAGCAAAGCGCCGACAGCCAAACCCCGCCTGTGGGCACCGGTGCCACCGCCCAGTCGGGCGTGGCGGCACCGCACCAGCCCTAGTAAACCACGGTGGCGCAGGCGTTGGCGGCCTGCGCCGCCCAGCGCCGCAGCGCCTCGTCGGTGGGGTAAAAACGCGCGCGCTCGTCCAGTTGCAGGTCGCACGCCGCGCCATCGCGTTGCAGGTGCAACTGCACGCCCAAGCCACGCACCAGCTCGCCTTCGTCGCTGGCCTCGCGCTGGGGTGGAAATTCGCGCACCAATTCGGCCACGTCTGGCATGTGGCCATTCACCTCCACGCGCAAGTACTTACCAAAGCGGCAGCGCGCCTGCGGCAGGCTCCACACCGCTTGTGCCCGCACGCGCAGGCCACTGCCACCACGGTCGGGCTGCGCCGTTACCTGCAGCACCACCCACTCGTCTTCGCGCAGCCACTGACGGCGCGCTTGCCACATCTCTTCGCTTAGCATCACCTCGGTGTGGCCGGTGTCGTCTTCTACGGTCATCACCACCATGCGACCACGCCCGGTAGAAATCTGTCGTAATTCTGTAACCAAGCCCACCACCCGCACCGCGTCGCGCGTCTCGCCCAGTTGCGCCAGCGTGGTCGGGGCCAAGGCGCGGGCTTCGGTGGCGTGCTCATCAAACAGGTGCGCTGACATAAAAAATCCCAACGCGGTTTTTTCGTGCATCAAACACTCGCGTACCGGCCACGGCAGGGCACTCACCAAATCGGGCTCTTGCGTGCTGGCGCCGTGCATGTTGTCACCCATGTCAAACAGACCCACCTGGTGCACATTGGCTGCTTGAGCGGCGGCGTATTCCATGGCGCGCTCAAGCGACGCCAGCAAACTGGCACGGTTGCGGTTCAGGCTGTCGAGTGCGCCGGCCTTAATCAACGCCTCAAAGGTGCGACGGTTGATGCGCTGCGCATCCACCCGGTTAACCAAATCGAACACACTAACAAAATCGCCGCCCGCCTCGCGCGCCGCCACCACCGCCTCAACCGCCTGCTCGCCTGTGCCTTTAATGGCGCCCAAGCCATAGCGCACCGTGTGCGCATCAACCGGCTCAAACCGATAGTGACCACGATTGATATCGGGCAGCTCAAAGCTTACGCCCATGGCTTTGGCGTCGGCCACCAACTGGCGCAGCTTGTCGGTGTCGTCAATTTCCACCGTCATGTTGGCGGCAAAAAACACCGCTGGGTGATGCACCTTCAGCCACGCCGTGTGATACGCCAGCAGCGAATACGCCGCCGCGTGCGATTTGTTAAAGCCGTAGCCTGCAAAGCTCTCCATGAGGTCAAAAACCTCGCCGGCCACTTTGGCGTCAATGTCTTTTTGTTCGGCACCACGCAAAAAGATGTCGCGCTGCTTGGCCATTTCTTCGGGCTTTTTCTTTCCCATGGCACGCCGCAGCATGTCGGCGCCACCCAGCGAATAGCCCGCCATCACCTGCGCCACCTGCATCACCTGCTCTTGGTACACCATGATGCCAAAGGTTTCCGACAAAATCGGCTCAAGCGAAGGGTGCGGGTACACCACCGTTTCGCGCCCGTGCTTGCGCGCGATGTAGGTGGGTATCAACTCCATGGGGCCAGGTCGAAACAGCGCGTTGAGCGCAATCAAGTCTTCGAGTCGCTGCGGCTTGGCGTCGCGCAGCATGCCTTGCATGCCGCGACTTTCAAACTGAAACACCGCCTCGGTTTGGCCACGCCCAAAAAGCGCGTACACCTTGGCGTCGTCAAGTGGCACGTTGTCAAAAGAAAAATCGGCCATTGACGGGTGCGAGGCCCGCAAAAAATCGGTGGCGATTTGCAAAATGGTCAGCGTGGCCAAACCCAAAAAGTCGAACTTCACCAGGCCGGCGGCTTCTACGTCGTCTTTGTCAAATTGACTCACCGCCGACTGACTGCCAGGCTGCTGATACAGCGGGCAAAAATCGGTTAATTTGCCAGGTGCAATCAACACCCCACCGGCGTGCATGCCCACGTTGCGCGTTACGCCCTCGAGCTTTTGTGCCATGCGCAGCAACTCGCCCACCTCCTCCTCGCTGCTGGCGCGTTCGGCCAAGGCCGGTTCATCGCGCAAGGCGTCGGCAATGGTGATGTGCTGCCCCGGTTTGTTAGGAATCAACTTGGCCACGCCGTCGCAAAAGGTGTACGACATATCCAGCACCCGCCCCACGTCGCGCACCGCAGCGCGCGCGGCCATGGTGCCAAAGGTGGCAATCTGACTCACCGCGTCGCGGCCGTAGCGGTTTTTTACATACTCAATCACGCGGTCGCGATTGGCTTGGCAAAAGTCAATATCAAAGTCGGGCATGGACACCCGCTCGGGGTTCAAAAAGCGCTCAAACAGCAGGTTGTAGCGCAGCGGGTCGAGGTCGGTAATACGTAACGCGTAGGCCACCAACGAACCCGCGCCCGAACCCCGCCCAGGGCCCACCGGGCAGCCGTGGCCACGCGCCCAGTTCACAAAATCGCCCACGATCAAAAAGTACCCGGCAAAGCCCATGGCATCGATGGTGTCGATCTCAAACGCCAAACGTTCTTCATACGCGGCTTGTTTGGCTTGCCGCGTGGCGGCGTCGGGGTACAACTGCTGCAGCCGCTGCGTAAGCCCCTCAAACGCCACCTCGCGCAGGTGCTGCCCCACGGGCAGCGGCTGGCCATCGCGCAGCGGGGTAGGAAAGTGCGGCAGCTGCGGCTGCCCCAAGGTAAGGGTTAGGCTGCAACGCGCGGCCAAGTGCACGGCGTTGGCCACCGCACTGGGCAAGTCGGCAAAGCGCGCTTGCATTTCTTGCGCCGACAGCAGGTGCTGCTCGCGCGTAAAGCGCCGCACCCGCCGCCGGTTACCCAGCATGTCGCCCTCGGCAATGCACACCCTGGCTTCGTGACTGTCGTAGTCGTCGGCGTGCACAAACTGCACCGGGTGCGTGGCCACCAGCGGCAGCCCCAAACGCGCAGCCAAACGCGCAGCCGCTTGCACGTGCGCCTCGTCTTGGCTGCGCCCGGCGCGCTGCACCTCTAGGTAAAACCTATGGGCAAACACCTGCGCCATGCAGGTCGCCCATTCCGACGCTTTATCCTCGTCGCCCGCCAGCAAAGCCGCGCCAATCGGCCCGGCCTGCGCGCCCGACAGCAGCACCAGCCCCTCGTGGTGGGCGCATAAATCGCTCCAGTCCAACACCGGCTGATCGCGCCCTTGGTGCGTGGTCCACATGGCCGAAAGCAACAGGCACAAGTGGTGATAACCGGTGGCGTTTTGCGCCAGCAGCAACACCTTGGGGGCGGGCTGTTGGCTGTGGCCGTGGGCGGCAGCGGCGGCGCGCTCGCTCTGCCCCGGCAGGCCGGTCAGCATCACCTCAACACCCAAAATAGGCTTTAACCCGGCACGCCGCGCCGCACCATAAAACTTAATCGCCCCAAACATATTGTTCAGGTCGGTTAACGCCAAGGCCGGCTGACCATCGGCCGCGGCCGCTTGCACCAGGGGGTCGATACGCGCGGTACCGTCCACCACCGAAAAGTCGCTATGTACGCGCAGATGAACAAACATGCGACTGATTTTAGGGTAGGCGTTTAGCCCTTCGACCCGCCTTGCACCAGCCCCGCCACCCGTTGGCCCAAGGCCTCGGCGGTGGCCAAATCGCCCTCTGGAATGTCACCCGCCGGGCTGGTGGAAGGCACCTGCGCCATGGCCCCCAAGTGGGCACCCAATCGGTTCAAGCGGCCGTCGTTGGGCTGCGTCTGCCCCACCCACACCATGCCCAACTGCATCGCCAGGGTCACCATGTACTGCAGCGTGGAGAGCTTGTCGCCGCTGGGGTTAGAAGAAATCGTAAAGCCCGCCGCCAACTTGTTGTGCCACTGGCCAGAAATCCAGCGCTTGGAGCAATCGTCGGCAAACTTTTTAAACTGCCAAGACACCGACCCCATGTAGGTCGGCGACCCAAAAATAATGGCCGGCGCGGCATCCAGCGCCGCCCACTGCGCGGCTTGTAAATCGCCGTCGTCATCAATCGGCAGCAACACCGCCTGCGCGCCCTTGGCCACGTGCTCAGCCACGCGCTGCGTGTGCCCGTAGCCGGAGTGAAACACCACCGCAATCTGTGTCATGGTTTGCTTTTACCTTGGGTATAGGGGCAACCGCTAGGGCGCCAAATCAAACACCAGCACCTCGGCGTCTTGGCCGTTGGCCAGGTGCAGCTCGGGCTCGTCGGCCAACAACAACGCGTCACCCATGCCCAAGGCATGGCCGTTCACCTCAAGCTGCCCCCGAATCAGGTGCACATACGCCTTACGGGCTGGGTTAAGTGCCAGTGTGGCGTGCTCGGCGCCATCAAACAAGCCGGCGTACAGTGCGGCGTCGCTGTGAATGGTCACCGCACCCTCGCTGCCGTGGCGGTCGGCCACGCGACACAAACGTCCGCGTTTGCTGGCCGCATCAAAACCCCGCTGCTCGTAGCCCGGCGCCAAGCCCGCGGTATGCGGCAGCAGCCAAATTTGCAAAAAATGGGTTTCGTGATCGGCGGCATGGTTGTATTCGCTGTGCTGCACGCCGTTGCCGGCGCTCATGCGTTGCACATCACCGGGCGGAATCGACGCCCCGTTGCCCATGCTGTCTTGGTGCGCCAACGCGCCGCTGAGCACGTAGCTCACAATCTCCATGTCACGGTGGCCGTGCGTGCCAAAGCCCTCGCCCGGCGCAATCCGGTCTTCGTTGATCACGCGCAGGTTGCCCCAGCCCATGTGGTTGGGGTCTTGGTAACCCGCAAACGAAAACGAGTGATAACTTTTTAGCCAACCGTGGTCGGCGTAGCCTCGCTCATTCGAGGGGCGTAAACGCATCATGGCTTGCTCCGGCGCAACAAATAACAAACCGCAATATACCGCCGTGGCCAAACCCCTTGGCTTATACCCATCATAGGGGGTTGATGCAGTTACAATAGACGACTTTTGCCATAAAGCTTGCGACTTTGGCACCGCTCCAGGAGTTTTATGCGATGCAAGGCTTGCACCTCACCGCCGACCTTTATGGTTGTCAAGCGCCAGAGGACTTACTAACAAACGCCGACACACTGGCCCAAACCTGCCGCCGTCTTACCGAAGACGCCGGCCTAACCGTGGTGGCCGATCGCTGGCATACGTTTCCCGACTACCAAGGCCAACCCGGCGGTGTCACCGGCATGATTTTGCTGGCTGAATCGCACCTGGCGCTGCACACCTGGCCCGAGCGCCAAGGCGTTACCCTAGACGTGTACGTGTGCAACTTTACCTGCGACAACTCGCCCAAAGCCGAGCAGCTGATTGAAAACCTTGAAAAAGCCTTTGCGGCCACCGACAGCCAGCGCGAACGCCTGCAACGTGGCGACGAAAACGGCCCCAGCTCGCGCGAATGGATCACCGAAGACCTAAATCCCCACAGCCGTTACGCGTTTGCCTTTACCCGCCGCCTGCTGGATCAACACACCCCTTACCAGCACCTGCAGCTGTTTGATTCGCCTATGCTGGGGCGCACCATGCGGCTCGATGGCCACTTCATGACCGCCGAGCGCGAAGAGTTTTTTTATCACGAAGCCATGGCCCACCCCGCCGCCGTGGCCCACCCCAACCCGCAACGTGCGCTTATTATTGGCGGCGGCGACGGCGGCTTGGCCGAAGAACTACTTAAACACCCCAGCATACAAAACGTGGTGCTGGCCGAGCTTGACGAAGCGGTGGTGCAGGCCTCGCGCCAACACCTACAAGCCATTCACCAAGGCGCGCTGAACAACCCCCGGGTGGACGTGCGCATCATGGACGGCGCGGCTTTTATAGACACCACCGACGAGCGCTTTGATCTGGTGCTGCTTGACCTCACCGACCCCGAAACCCCTGCCGGTGCGCTGTACACCCAGGCGTTTTTTCAAAGATGTAAGCGCATACTAACCGAACAAGGTGCCCTGGTGCTTCACTTGGGTGCCCCGTTTTACGAACCCGAGCAGGTCAGCCAGTTGGCTGCGGCGCTGCGTGCCAGCTACCAGCACACCGCCTTCTATGGCCTACACATACCGCTGTACGGTGCCTATTGGGGCTTGGCTGTGGTCTCCGACACGCTCGACCCCACCGCGCTCCACACCGCAGACGTGCAACAGCGCCTCGACCAGCGTGGCGTGGACCAGCTACAGTATTACAACGCCGCCGTTCATGGTGCCTTGTTTGCTCTGCCCACCTACTACGGCAAACTCGTTCAGCCAGCCTAGGGGCCTTGCCCATGCACGCCAACCCAGCCCGCTTACTCAACCACGCGGCGTACCACTTTGCGCCCATAGCCCAGCCGCCCGAGGTGGCCAACACACTGCGCAGCCAAGCCGAGGCGCTGGGTATTAAAGGCACCGTGCTGGTCACGCCCGAAGGGCTCAACGCGTTTTGGGCTGCACCCGAGCCCCAGGCCCTTGCCATGCTGCAGGCCCTGCGCGCGGTACCGGGGTTTGCCACGCTGAAAGCCAAAGCCAGTTGGTCCGCCCAGCAGCCGTTTAAGCGCTTAAAGGTAAAAGTCAAGCGTGAAATGATTCGCATGAATCACCCCGCCATTCAACCGGGGCAAGGCCGCGCACCCAGCGTGGACGCGCCCACCCTGCAACGCTGGTTAAACCAAGGTCACGACGACCAAGGCCGCCCGGTGCTTATGCTGGACACCCGCAACGCCTTTGAGGTAGAGCATGGCCAATTTGCCCACGCCGTGCACTGGAACCTAAGCAAATTCACCGAATTTCCGGCCGCGGTGCAGCAACACCGCCACGATTTAACCGAGCACACCGTGGTGAGCTACTGCACCGGCGGCATACGCTGCGAAAAAGCAGCGCTGTACATGCACACGCTGGGGCTGACCAACGTGTGGCAGCTTGAAGGCGGCATACTCGAGTACCTAGAGCGCACCAACGGCCAACACTGGCAAGGCAACTGCTTTGTGTTTGACGAACGCGAAGCGCTTAACGCGCAGCTGGCCCCCGCCGGTTAGTGCACGATCAGCAAGGGCACCTTGCAGTGCGTCAGCACGTAATTGGTTTCTGAGCCCAACACCATATTCAGCACCGTGCCATGGCCACGGCTGCCCATCAGCACCAAGTCGTACTTGCCGTCGGTGGCCTCTTGGGCAATGGCACGACCCGGATAGCCACTGGTGTGCTTGCGCTTGGCAAAAATCTCGTGACTGTGCATAAATTTAACCAGCGTGTTGAGCACCGCGTCGGCCTCTTTCTCCACGTGGTTATACAACTCCTCGGCGGTAAACCCCACATAGCCCTGGGCGGGCAACTCGGGCACCACGGTGAACAACGTGACATCGGGCTTGCTACCCAGCAGCTCGGGGTGCTCCACCATGTACGCAATCAGTCGCGTGGTGTGCTTGCTGCCGTCTACTGCAATC
>RFXW01000005.1 GCA_009921245.1 Candidatus Fonsibacter lacus
CACCCCAATAGCCACTGCCGGTGGGCGCCACCCGCTGCAGGTGGCTGCCAGCGGCCAAAGGTTCGGCCTCAAGCGTTGGCGAGTTGGCCCATTCGGGCGTGGGAGCACCTTCTAAGGGATCAAGGTTGCTGCCATCCACCGGATCATTGATTCGATCAAGTTCAGGTGCTTGTGCGGGCTCCGCACCCACGTCGGTTTGCAAAACCGGCATAACGGCGTGTACCCAAGCATCAAAAGGATGCTGACACACGCCACAGCGCGCCCAGCCCTGGGTGGCCGAAAGCGCCTGCGGTGTAAAGCGCAAGGTGGCGTGGCAGGCTGGGCACTGGGTGGTGAGCATGGCGGGACTGGACCTCTTGGCTTAATCGGCAACAACAGCGGCGCGTTGCGCCGTCATCAACGCCCACCCCTCGTTGGTCTGGCTTACCGAAAGCGTCAGCCAAGGTGCGTAGGCGGCTGTGAGTTGTTGGGTTTGTCGCGTCAATATACCCGCCAACACCAACCATCCGCCAGGGGCCACGTGCTGGCTCAGCAGCGGCGCCAAAACCTGCAAGGGGGTGGCCAGAATATTGGCCAAGACCACTTGATAGGTGCCGCTGGCACGGTCAGGGGCCCCGACCTGGCCCAGGGTGACGTGGTTGTTGTGGGCGTTGTCTAGGCTGGCGCGCCAGGCGTCGGGGTCGATGTCGACGGCGTCAACCTCTGCGGCGCCCAAGCGCGCCGCGGCCACCGCCAAAATGCCCGAACCACAACCGTAGTCCAACACGCGCGCGCCTTGTAAGTCGTGCTTCACCAACCAGCGCAAACACATGAGGGTGGTGGGGTGTGAGCCGGTGCCAAAGGCCAGCCCTGGGTCCAGCCTAAGCACCATGCGCGCGGCAGGGGGTGGCTGGTGCCAGCTGGGCACCACAAAGCAGTCGTCGGTGATCGACACCGGGGCGAATTGGGCTTGGGTTGCCCGCACCCAGTCTTGTTCCTGCAACGGCTTGGGCGCCTGCACCGACTTGACACCACCAAGTTCAGGGTGCTGCGCCACCAAGGCCGCGGCCTGTTGCGCCAGTTCGACCGAATCAAACAAGGCCTGCACCCGAGACAAGGGCCAGCCCTGAGCCAGCAACGGCGTATCGGGCTCGCCAAATAAGGCATGGTCGTGATCGTCCTCGGGCTGCGCATCCAACACCGAGACGCTGAGCGCTTGGGCTTGCTCCAGCAACGCCTCGAGGGTCACAAGGTCGGTTTCGGTGGCCAACCACTCCAGCTCAATCATGGCCGTGAGGGTGTTGCTGCAGCCAGTGCTCGAGATAATGGATATTGGTTCCGCCCGAGGCAAATTCAGCGTCAACCATGAGCTGGCGGTGCAGCGGGATGTTGGTTTTGATGCCCTCAACCACGGTTTCGGCCAGCGCGGTGCGCATGCGCGCCATGGCCTGGGCGCGGGTATCGCCGTGCACAATGAGTTTGCCAATCATGCTGTCGTAGTGTGGCGGCACCACATACTGGTGATAAACGTGCGAGTCCACGCGTACCCCCGGCCCACCCGAGGTGTGCCAGCCGGTGATACGCCCTGGTGACGGCATGAAATTGAATGGGTCTTCGGCGTTGATGCGGCACTCAATGGCGTGGCCTCGCAGCTCAATTTGGCGCTGGGCAAAGGGCAGCTTTTCACCTGCGGCCACTGCAATTTGCTGGCGTACGATGTCAATGCCCGTCACCATCTCGGTGACGGGGTGCTCGACCTGCACCCGGGTGTTCATTTCAATAAAGTAAAACTCGCCGTTTTCGTACAAAAACTCAAACGTGCCCGCGCCGCGGTACTGAATTTTTTTGCACGCCGCCACACAGCGTGCGCCGATTTTTTCAACCAGCTTGCGCGACAGGCCAGGGGCTGGCGCCTCTTCAATGATTTTTTGGTGACGCCGTTGCATGGAGCAGTCACGCTCGCCCAAATAAACCGCTTGGCCGTGCTGATCGGCAAGCACCTGGATTTCAATGTGCCGCGGATTTTCAAGAAACTTTTCTAGGTACACCGCTGGGTTACCAAAGGCCGTGGCCGCCTCTGAACGCGTGGTTTGCACAGCGTTAAGCAACGCCGCTTCGGTGTGTACCACCCGCATGCCGCGCCCGCCACCGCCGCCGGCGGCTTTGATGATCACCGGGTAACCCACGCTTTTGGCCAGTTGCTTGATTTTGCTCGGGTCGTCGGGCAAGGCCCCCTCGGAGCCCGGCACCGTGGGCACACCCGCGCGAATCATGGCTTGTTTGGCCGAGACCTTGTCGCCCATGAGTCGAATCGACTCCGCCGTGGGGCCAATAAAGACGAAGCCACTGGACTCCACCCGTTCGGCAAAGTCGGCGTTTTCGCTTAAGAAGCCATACCCTGGGTGAATCGCCTCGGCGTCGGTGACCTCGGCAGCGGCGATGAGGGCAGGCATGTTCAGGTAGCTTTGGGCGGGCGCTGCGGGGCCTATGCATACCGCCTCGTCAGCCAGTTTGATGTACTTCGCGTCGCGGTCGGCTTCGGAATACACCATGACCGCCTGCACACCAAGTTCGCGGCAGGCGCGTTGTATGCGCAGGGCAATCTCGCCCCGGTTCGCGATGAGGATTTTTTTAAACATGGGGCTTACTCGATGACAAACAACGGCTGACCGTATTCCACGGCTTGGCCGTCGTTGGCAAGCACCGCTTTGATCACACCCGATTGATCGGCTTCGATTTCGTTGAGAATTTTCATGGCCTCGATGATGCACAGCCGGTCGCCCTGCTGCACGGTGCTGCCCACATCTACGAAAGGCTTGGCCCCTGGACTGGCGGCCCGGTAAAAGGTGCCCACCATGGGTGAGGTGATACGGTGGCCAACGTCCTCGGCGGGCTCGGGTGCCGCAGGTGCCGGCGCGGGTGCAGCCGGCGCGGCCGGTGCCGCCACCACCACGGGTGCGGCCGCCACAGCAGCCGGGGCGGCCGCCGCCACGCCTTTGACAATGCGCACCGTGCCCTCGGATTCGGCGATTTCTAATTCGGAAATATTGGATTCGGAGACCAAGTCGATCAGGGTCTTAAGTTTGCGTAAATCCACCGAAAACCTCGCATTTGTCGTTATCAATGGCTTTAGTGTAGCCGATGCCAGCCGATGCCGCTTTTTGGTGCATGGCACTCAGGTCTGCGAGTTAGGCGAACTTTTTGATTTTTAGCGCAAGAAAGAAAAATATAAGTGGGTTTTGGCTTTACGCGCTGGGGTTCCAACGCTGCAGATCCGCTTCGTCGAGTTTGCCCAGTTTGCGGTGCGCCACCCGGCCCTGGGCATCGAACTGCACGCTGAACGGCAAGCCACCGGCCCGATTGCCCAAGTCGCGGGCGGTGTCGGTGCCACCGAGCGCCGCCACCACCACCGGCATGCGCAGCGGTTGGCGTTGCAAAAAGCTGGTGACCGACGAAGCCCTGTCGATGGCAACAGCCAGCATGGGCCAGCGACCGTTGGCCTTGGCGTAGGCTGCGTCCAGCAGCGGCAACTCTTCCACACAAGGCGGGCACCAGGTGGCCCAAAAATTCACCAACAACGGTTGGCCACGCCATTGGCCAAGCGCCACCGGCTGCCCCGTTAAGTCGGGCCAGTTTTGCTGCCAAAAGGCTCGCTCGGCAGGCTCCAACACCGGGCCCAGTGCGTACCGCTGCCAGCCAACGGCCGCGCCCACCAGCCCAGCCAGTGCGCCACCCCCCCACAGCAAAGCGCGGCGGCGGCTCATGGCTGCGCAGCCCCCGCCAGGGCACCGTCCAATCGCTGGCGCAAGGCGTCAATTGAGCCGCGCGCCGGTCCTTCTTGATTACGCCCGCGCAGCGCACCACGCAGCGCATCGTGCAGGTTAACGATGAAGTGCACCGCCGTGGGTTGCAACGCCTGCGGCAAGGTGTCATACACGGTGAGCACCGGCACCTCGGGTTGCCGCAAACCCACCCCTTGGCTGCCCTGAAAGCGATGACCGGCGTTGAGCAAAGTGATTTCGGGAGCTTTGGGGTCGTCGCTGAACAGCTGCACGTAAATGTCGTGCTTGTCGGTGGCGGTGCCGTCCCAGGCCGCACCGGTCAGGTGCGGGGCGTAATCTTGCATCACCAGCATCCAGCGCAGCGCCAGGTGGCGCAAGCGCTGCAGGGCTTGCGCTTGGCTCTGTGGGCAAAAAATTGCAATGTGCTCGCGCACCGCCCGCAACAGGGTGTCGTGCGCCGGCAGAGGCGTCCGCCCAGGTAAATTGAGGTCGTGCAAGGCTTGGCGTTTGGCGCGCCCGGCCTCCATGCCGTCGTCGACCATGCGCCGCGCGGCCGCTGCGGCGATTGCCAGCTCACGATTTTCCATGGCTTGATTGTGCCGCAACGCCGTCAACCCCAACCCTACAATGGTTGCCATGCACTTGCATATTTTGGGCATTGGCGGCACCTTCATGGGTGGCTTGGCGGCTTTGGCGCGCGAGGCCGGCCATCGTGTCACCGGTTGCGACGCCGGCGTTTACCCCCCCATGAGTACGCAACTTGAGCGGCTTGGTATCACGCTGCACGAGGGCTACGGTATTGAGCAACTGGATGTGGCGCCCGATGTGTTTGTGGTGGGCAACGTGGTGTCGCGGGCGCGGCTGGCAAACGGCCAGGCCAAGTTCGCGCTGATGGAAGCGGTGCTGGAGCGAGGATTGCCTTACACCAGTGGACCGCAGTGGCTGGCCGAACATGTTTTACGCGGGCGCCACGTACTGGCCGTGGCCGGCACACACGGCAAAACCACCACCACAGCGATGCTGGCTTGGATTCTGCAAGCGCATGGGCTTGAGCCGGGCTTTTTAATTGGTGGCGTGCCTGCCAACTTTGAGGTGTCGGCCCGACTGGGGGCGGCTGATGCCCCGTTTGTGATTGAGGCCGACGAATACGACACGGCTTTTTTTGACAAGCGCAGCAAGTTTTTGCACTACCGCGCGCGCACCGCGGTTTTAAACAATTTGGAATTTGACCACGCCGACATTTTTGATAACTTGGCGGCGATTGAGCGCCAATTTGCTCACTGGCTTCGTTTGATACCCGCCAATGGCCGGGTGGTGGTAGCCGACGGCGAGCCCGCCTTGCAGCGTGTGCTGGCGCAAGCGCCTTGGTGCCCCACCACCACCTTTGGCCTAGCCACCAGTGACTGGGCCCCCAGCGGCAGCGCACAACACTTTGACGTGCGGCACCACGGGCAACAGGTGGCCAGCGTGCAGTGGTCGCTCAGTGGCGAGCACAACCAACGCAATGCACTGGCGGCGATCGCCGCGGCCACTGAGGTGGGCGTGGGCGTGGCACAGGCGGCGCACGCGTTGACGACCTTTGGTGGCGTGGCGCGACGCATGCAAGAGGTGGCGCGGGTGCCGTGGCAGGGCCAAGACATGGTGCTTTACGACGACTTTGCGCACCACCCCAGCGCCATGGCCACCACGCTGGACGGGCTACGCCAGGCCCTGGATGCCCAAACCGAAACGCGCGCGGCACGCATCGTGGCGGTGTTTGAACCGCGCAGCCACACCATGCAACTGGGCACGCTGCGCGAGCGGCTGCCGCAGGCACTGCGCCACGCCGACCGCGTGTTGTGCCACACCGCCAACCTGACGTGGGATGCCGCCCAAACACTGCAGCCCTTGGCCGAGCGCACGTATTGCACCGACAGCATCCAAGATGCCGTGGCCACCGTGCAGCGCTGGTTGCAACCGGGCGACCGGGTGGTGGTGATGAGCAACGGCGGCTTTGGCGGCATTCACGCCCAGCTGGCGCAGGCCATGCGCGACCGGGCCACCGAACAGGCCTAGCGCTTAACGCGAATCAACGAGGCGCTGCAAGCCGCTAGGCTTTGCGCCGTGCTCGCACCGCTTGGGCCAGGGTGTTAAGCACCTCTGCGGAGTCGTCCCACCCTAAGCAAGCGTCGGTGATGCTTTGACCGTAGGCGAGTTGGGCTGGATCGTCTTTGCCTGCGGTGAATTTTTGCGCCCCAGGCTGCAAGTGGCTCTCCACCATCACGCCAAAGACTTTGCGGTTACCGCTTGCGATTTGTTCGGCCACCGAGGCCGCCACAGTCACCTGGCGTTCGTGTTGTTTGTTGCTGTTGGCATGGCTTAGGTCGATCATGATGCGCTCGGGCAAGCCTGCGGCCTGCAGCGCCTCGGCGGCGGCTTGTACGCTGGCGGCGTCAAAGTTGGGCTGCTTGCCACCGCGCAAAATCACGTGGCAGTCTGGGTTGCCTTGGGTGCGCACAATGGCCACCTGTCCGCCCTTGTGCACCGACAAAAAGTGGTGCGCCCTGCCCGCGGCTTGAATGGCATCGGCGGCAATGCGTAGGTTGCCATCGGTGCCATTTTTAAAGCCAATTGGGGCCGACAGGCCCGAGGCCAATTCTCTGTGCACCTGGCTTTCGGTGGTGCGTGCGCCAATCGCACCCCACGCAATAAGGTCGCCAATGTACTGAGGTGAAATCACATCCAAAAACTCGCTGCCTGCGGGCAACCCAAGGCGATTGATTTCGATCAGCAACTGGCGCGCCATGCGCAGACCTTCATCGATACGAAAGCTTTGGTCCAGGTAGGGGTCGTTGATCAGCCCTTTCCAACCCACCGTGGTGCGTGGCTTTTCAAAGTACACGCGCATGACAATTTCTAAGTCGGCTTGGTGCCGCTGCCGCTCTTGGCGCAAGCGATGCGCGTACGCCAACGCCGCCGCGGGGTCGTGGATAGAGCAAGGCCCCATGATGACCAACAGACGGTCATCCTGACCTTGCATGATGTGGCGAATGGCACCACGGGTTTGCGTGATCAACCCCTCAACCGGCGTGCCCGCGATTGGGAAAAAACGAATCAAGTGTTCGGGTGGTGGCAACACGGTGATGTCCTGTATGCGTTCGTCGTCGGTTTGGCTGGTTTTTTCAACCGGCGCATACGAGCGGCTAAGGTCGGCGTTGGAGGTGGGTTTGGACTGCTTCATGGTGTGGGTTGCTTTTGAAGTAAGTGCTCAAAAAAAAACCGCCGTCTCCGGCGGTTTGGGGCTTGGGTTGTTTTTCTCAGCACGCAAGCTCTGCACCGCCGTTTAGGCTGCAGAAAGCAAAATAGCCAAAGAAAAACTTATCCGTTTTCATTAAACCGAATGTACCACAGCCACGCCGCCAAGCCTAGGCCGTGCCACCCACGGTGAGGCCATCGAGCAACAACGAGGGCTGACCCACCCCCACCGGCACACTCTGCCCCTCTTTGCCGCAGGTGCCCACGCCGCTGTCCAGGCGCATGTCGTTGCCAACGGCAAGCACGCGGGTCAGGGCCTCAGGGCCATTGCCCACCAGGGTGGCGCCTTTGACTGGGTATTGCACTTTGCCGTTTTCCACCCAGTAGGCTTGGCTGGCAGAGAACACAAACTTGCCCGAGGTGATGTCAACCTGCCCGCCGCCAAAGTTTACGGCGTACAAACCGCGCTTGACCGAGGCCAGCATGTCTTGCGGCGTGTCGCTGCCGCCCAGCATGTAGGTGTTGGTCATGCGCGGCATGGGCACATGCGCGTAGCTCTCGCGCCGTCCATTGCCGGTGGCCGATACGCCCATGAGGCGGGCGTTGAGGCGGTCTTGCAAGTAGCCGCGCAAGATGCCGTCTTCGATCAGCACGTTGCACTGCGTGGCGTGGCCTTCGTCGTCGATGTTCAACGAGCCACGCCGCTCGGGCAAGGTACCGTCGTCGAGCACGGTGACGCCTTTGGCGGCCACCCGCTCACCGATGCGACCGCTGAAGGCGCTGGAGCCTTTGCGGTTGAAGTCGCCCTCAAGGCCGTGGCCAACGGCTTCGTGCAGCAGCACACCAGGCCAACCAGGGCCAAGAATCACGGTCATTTCGCCGGCTGGCGCATCACGCGCTTCGAGGTTGGTGAGTGCCGCATCCACCGCCTCTTGGGCGTATTGGCTCAACAAGGCGTCGTCGAACATGGTGAGGTCGCGCCGGCCACCGCCGCCGGCGGTGCCCATTTCACGTCGCTGCCCCTGCTGCGCCACCACCGTGAGTGACAGGCGCACCAGCGGCCGAACGTCGGCGGCCAAGGTGCCGTCGGCACGGGCAATCAACACCACGTCGAATTCGCTGGCCAAGCCAGCCATGACTTGGATTACCCGTGGGTCGCGCGCGCGCGCCATTTGCTCGAGTCGCTCGAGCAAGGCCACTTTGGCGGCGTTGTCCAGGCTGGCGGTGGGGTCATCGAGTCGATACAAAGCGTGGCCACTGATGCGTTTGGCCACTGGTACCCGCCGCGCCTGGCCGGCACTGGCAATGGTGCGAACCGCGCGCGCCGCTTCGTCCAGCGCCTCGGGGTTGAGGTTGTCAGCGTAGGCAAAAGCGGTTTTGTCGCCGGCCACGGCGCGCACGCCAACGCCGGTGTCGATGGCAAAGGTTCCGCTTTTCACAATACCCTCTTCCAAACTCCAACTCTGGCTTCGGGTGTACTGAAAATACAAGTCGGCGTCGTCCACCCGGTGCGCGCGTATGGTGGCCAAGGCGGCGCGCAGGTGGCGCTCGGTCAGACCGTGGGGCTGCAACAGCCATTGCTGGGCAACGGCAAGGTGGGATAGCGCGGCTTGGGGTGCGTTCATGGGGCCATTGTAAAAAGGTGCGCAATCATGCCCAAGACTTAGGGCTTTTGGCGCAGGTGCTGACGGCACCAGGCCAGCATGGCGCTGTCGTCTTGTCCTTGTAAGCCATCGTTGCAGGCTTGAGCAAAGCGATCACGCGCCATTTGTCCAAGCGGCACCTGACGCTTGGCTTGCTCAGCGGCGGCAACCGCCAAGCGGGTGTCTTTGGTAAGCAGGCTCATATGGGCTTGCACCTCGGTGTCACCCGCCAGGGCGCGGCGTATGCGGTGGCTACCGATCCAAGCCCACGCCAACGCTTCGGCCGCTGCCGCAAGTTGAACCCCGGCCAACAGGTTGTTGACCAGTTTGGTGCGGGCGCCGTCACCGATGCGCGCACCCACATAAAACAAGGGATTGGCCAAGCACGCCAAGGTTGGCTGATGGCGCTGCCAGGTATTGGGGTCGGCCGCCACCATCAGGCTCATGGTGCCTTGCGCAGCGCGTTGCGGGCCGCCCGACATGGGCGCGTCGATGACGCCAATGCCCGCGCTTTGCAGGGTCTGGGCCATGTGTTCGGTGTCTTCGGGGGCGATGGTGGGGCACAGCACCACGGTGTCTTGCGGCTGCAGCGCTGTGGCCGCGCCGTGCTCACCCCACAGCACATCGCGCACCTGCTCGGCCGTGACCACCACCACCATGAGCAACACGCTGCCGTTGGCGGCACCCGCCCGAGCGGCGCTAACCAGCGAGGCCGGCGCCCCCTCCACCGTCGCACCCAGCGCGCGCGCCTGTTGCTGACGTGCGGGGTCGATGTCACACACCCAAGCGGCGCGCGCCAAACCGCGCCACCGCTGCACCATGCCCATGCCCATGTTGCCCGCCCCCAACCACGCCACGGCGGGCGCAGCGGCGGCTGAGGAAGATGGCTCGGGTGAAGTGCTCATGCGGGGGCCGTGCGTAGTTAAGGGCGCTTGACTAGGTTTGCATGAGGTAGCGCCCACGCGCCACCGACATCAACATGCCCAACGCCATGCCTAAGGTGACCATGGCCGTACCGCCGTAGCTGATGAACGGCAACGGCACCCCCACCACCGGCAGTATGCCGCTGACCATGCCCATGTTGACGAAAGCGTAAACCAAAAAAATCATGGCCATGGCGGCCGCCAGCAAACGGGCAAACATGGTGGGCGCGTAGCTGGCAAGCATCAAGCCACGCAAAATAACAAACGCATAGGCACAGAGCAACAGCAAGCCGCCGATCAGGCCAAACTCTTCGGCAAACCCGGCAAAAATAAAGTCGGTGGTGCGCTCGGGCACGAATTCAAGGTGGGTTTGCGTGCCTTGCATGAATCCCTTGCCAATCAGGCCGCCGGAGCCAATGGCAATCAGCCCTTGAATGGTGTGAAAGCCGCGGCCCAGCGGGTCCACCATGGGGTTGAGTAGGGTGCAAACCCGTTGCTTTTGATAGTCGCGCAACACCACCCAATCCACCTGGGGTTGGCACCAGGTGTCGCCCATCCAAATCAACACCCCAATGCCCAGCACCAACAGCAGCGCCGGCGGCCATATCAGGCGCCACGACAAGCCCGCAAAATAAATAATAAACAAGCCCGACGCGCCCACCAACAGCGCGGTGCCTAGGTCTGGCTGGCGTGCAATCAGCGCCACGGGCAGGGCCAGCAACAAGGCCGCCCCCACAAAGTCGAGCGGACGCATGTTGCCCTCGCGTCGCTGAAACCACCATGCCAACATCAGGGGCGTGGCGATTTTGAGCATCTCGCTAGGCTGCACCACCACACCGACGTCAAGCCAGCGCTGCGCCCCTTTTTTGGTCACCCCAAACCACAGCACCGCCAACAACAACGCCACGCCAAGCGTGTACAAGGGTACCGCCAAACGTTGCAATTGATGCAGCGGAATTTGCGCCATGACAAACATCATGACAAACGCCACCAGCAGGTTGCGGGCATGGTCAACAAAGCGCGTGCCGTGGTCGTAACCCACCGAATACATGGTCAGCAAGCCGGCGCCCACCAAAAGCAGCACGGCAAGCAAAAGCGGCCCGTCAAAACCGGCAAACCATTGACCTACGCGACCGCGCAAGCCGGATTGTTCAACCACCACCGCCATGCCGCATTATGGCGCGCAGCGCCAGCCGTACCATGGGACAATAACGCCAATGCATTTGATGTACGAAGACAGCGGCAAGTTTGCCGTGGGGCGCATTCTTAGCCAAAGCGAACAGGCCTGGCAGGTTGAAGTTGGCAGCGGCAAGCGGCAAAAGGTCAAGGCCAGTCATGGGCTGATCACCTTTGACGACGGCCAACCTCAGCAGTGGCTGGCGCAAGCCCAAGCCTTGGCACAAACCGTTGATTTGGATTTGGCTTGGTCGTGCGCCCCAGAGGACGACTTTGACTTTGCCTGGCTGGCCCGAGACTACTTTGGCGAGCAAGCCACCACCCTCGAGCAAGCCGCGGCGCTGCTGGCGTTACACGCCGCACCCCATTACTTTCGACGCGGCGGCAAGGGGCGCTTTAGAAAAGCCAGCGCCGAGGTGCTGCAACAAGCCTTGGCCGCGATTGCCAAGCGCCAAGCCGAGCAGGTGCAAATCGACGAGTGGACCGAGGCGCTGGTGCAAGGGCAATGCCCTACACCCGTGGCCCAAGACGTGGCCAAGCTGCTGTTCAAGCCAGACAAAAACGGCGCCGCCTACAAAGCTTTGGCCGCGGCCTCCAAGCGGCTGCAACGCAGCGCGCTGGATGTGCTGCGCGACGCGGGCGCCATTGCCAACGCCTACGCCTTTCACTGGCAACGTTTGGTGTTGCAGCATCGGCCAACGGGCCTGCACTGGCCGTCGCTGCCTGAGCTGCCAGCCGAAGGCGAGCTGAGTTTGGCCACTGTGCATGCGTTTTCGATTGACGACAGTCAAACCACCGAAATCGACGACGCTTTTTCGCTGCAAGGCTTGGGTAGCGGCGAGGTGACCTTGGGTATCCACATTGCCGCCCCGGCGCTTAGCGTTCGGCCCAACGATGCGTGGGACAACGCCATTCGCGAACGCATGTCAACCCTTTATGTGCCGGGGGGTAAAGTCACCATGATGCCCGAGGCCCTGGTGCAGCGCCACACCCTGTGCGCCGGGCGTGCCACGCCGGCGCTGTCGCTGTACCTGCGCTTTCAAGAAGATACGCTGGAGCTGCTGGGGCACGAGACCCGATGCGAACGCGTGCCGATCAGCCACAACCTGCGGCACGACCAACTTGACGACGTGCTTGATGACGCGTTTTTTGCCCAGCCCGACGGCGTGGTGCCCAACAACCACGCCGCGCATGCCGACGTTGCGCCTTGGCTGGATGCGCTGCGCTGGATGCACCGCTTGGCTCAAGCCAGCTACGCGCAACGCATGCTGGCGCGCGGCAAACCGCAACGCCTGAACCGCCCCGACTTTGCCTTTGCGCTGACCGGTCAAACCGAGGCCTTGCCCAACGGGGACGAACAGGTCACCATCACCGAGCGCCAGCGCGGCGCACCGCTCGACCTGATCGTGGCCGAGGCCATGATTTTGGCCAACAACACATGGGGCCAATGGTTGGCCGACTTGGGCGTGCCAGGGATTTACCGCAGCCAAGCGTCTTTGGCACCGGGGGTGAAGGTGCGTATGAGCACCCAAGCCCTGCCGCACGCGGGCATGGGGCTGTCGTGCTACGCGTGGTGCACCTCGCCGCTGCGGCGTTACGCCGACTTGGTTAATCAGTGGCAATTGCTGGCCTGCGTTGAACATGGCAGCACCGCAGCCTTGGCCGCCCCATTTAAACCCAAGCAAGCCGAACTGTTGGGCCTGATCGGTGGCTTTGAAGCCGCCTACGCCGGGCTGCAGCAATGGCAATCGGCGCTGGAGCGTTACTGGACGCTTAGGTGGTTGCAACAACAAGGTGTACAACAAGCCAACGGCCACGTGATAGGTGACAACCTGGTACGACTTGAAACCTTGCCCTTGGTGCTGGAGGTGCCCCATTTGGACGGTGTAGCCCGCGGCACGCACGTTCAATTGGCGTTGGGTGAGCCAGATTTGGTGGCGCTTAGCGTGAGCGCAAGCTCCCTGGGCATACTCACCAACGAGCACCCCAGCGACGAGCCCGACGACGACGAGCCCGCTGCCGTGGCCAGCCCCTTGGTGGTGTCGGTTGACACCGAACCGGACGACCCCCAACCCACGGCATGAACCCGCCAACGCTTGCCCGGGTGCCCGCTGTCTCGTCTGGGATGTTGTGGGCGCTGCTGCTCTCGGCGGCCCTGCACGTGGCGCTGCTCACGGTTCAGTTGGGCGGGTTGGCACCACGCACCGATTTATGGGCTTCGACCGGCATGGAGGTGGTGCTGGTGAATGCCAGCACCGAAGACGAGCCGCTGCAAGCCCTGGCGTTGGCGCAACATAACCTCAATGGAGGCGGCGGCGCCAACCAACAACGCGCCGCCACGCCGCTGGCTGCGGCCACGCGCAACGCCACCGGCAGCGGCGACAGCGCCGTGACGCGCCGGCTGCAAGCCCTGGCGCAACGCCAAGAGAGCACGCTGACGGCACTGAAAGCGCAACTCGCGGCCCTGCCAGCCCCCACAGACACTTCGCAGCGCAACCCCGTGCCTGAGGCCTGGCGGCAACGCCAAGCCGAACTCAAGCGCTTGCTGGCGCGCATCGAGCAACGCTTGCAAGCACAAAGTGACGCACCACAGCGTATCGTCGCCCAAGACGCCACCCGCGCCGCACTTTTTGCGCCGTACTACGACGACCTGCGGCAACGCTTGGAGCTTGAAGGCACACAGCGGTTTCCGCAACGCAACGGTCAGCGCCTGTACGGTGACGTATTAATGAGCTTAACGGTGCGGCACGACGGCCAGCTGCTTAACGCGCAGGTGATGCGCGGCTCGGGTGTTGCGGGCCTGGACCAACAAACACTGGCGCTGGTGCAGCGCGTGCCGCTGGCGGCGTTTGATGCCGCGCTGCGCCGCCAAGCCGACGCGTTGGTGGTGGTGACGCGCTTTCGCTACCTTCGCGACAACACCTTGCAAACCCAAACCTTTACCTCGCCATGACGCAAGCCCAACGCTACGCGGTGCTGGGGCATCCGGTGCACCACAGCCAATCGCCCTGGATTCATCAACAGTTTGCTAGGCAAACCCAGCAGCTTATGCATTACGAGGCGATAGAACTGCCCTTGGACGGTTTTGTCCAAGGGCTGCACGACCTGCACGCGCAGGGCCTGCAGGGCTGCAACGTGACGGTACCGTTTAAGCACCAAGCCTTTGCCCGGGTGCAACACACCACCCCGCGCGCCACCTTGGCGCAAGCGTGCAACACCTTATGGTTTGAAGGCCCCGAGCTGCATGGCGACAACACCGATGGCGAAGGGCTGATGCGTGACTTGCAAGCCCATTTGCCGGGGCCATGGCCGGCGCTACGGGTGTTGCTGGTGGGCGCTGGTGGTGCCAGCGCGGGGGTGTTGGGCCCCTTGCTTGAGCAAGGGCCACAGGCCGTGCAGGTGGTGAATCGCACCGCCGAGCGCGCCCACCAACTGTGCCAAAGGCATGCAGCACTGGCGCAACAACTGGGCGTTGCGCTGAGCGCGGGCGCACTGCATGAACACGCAGCCGACTTTGACGTGGTGATTAATGCCAGCGCCAGCTCGCTGGCTGCAGCTGCGGTGCCGCTGCAACCCCATGCGTTGCGCCCGGGTGCCTTGGCGGTGGACCTGATGTACGGCAGCGCGGCGTTACCGTTTATGCAATGGGCGCAACGGCACCAAGCCAGCGCGCGCGATGGCTTGGGCATGCTGGTGCAGCAAGCGGCCCTGTCTTTTCAGCGCTGGCGCGGCGTGACCCCCGACGTCGCGCCTGTGCTGCAACAACTGCGGCAGCGGCTGGCCTAACGTGGGCTCGGGCAAACGTCGGTCATCGGTGCCACGCACCACCTTTAGGGCGTGGCTTGGCTGGATGGCGTGCGCGGCGCTGGCGTTGCAAGGCGTGTTTTTGTTGCGTGTGGCCAGCTTGGCGGTGCTCGACCCCACCAGCACGGCCTTTGAGCGCAGTGCCTGGTGGCAGCACGCCCAACAAGTCAAACCGCCGGTGTGGCGTCAGACGTGGGTACCCGACGAGGCCATCGGGTCACGCATCAAGCGCGCGGTGGTGGCAGCCGAGGACAGCGGTTTTTTTGACCATGGTGGCATTGAGTGGGACGCCATTCACAACGCCTGGCTACGAAATTGGCGTGGCCCGACCCAGTCGGGGCAGCCGCGCTTGGTGGGCGGCTCCACCATTACCCAGCAGTTGGCTAAAAATCTCTTTTTAAGTGGCGAGCGCCACTACGGGCGCAAGGGGCAAGAATTGCTCATTACGTGGATGCTCGAGGCCGTGTTGAGCAAGCCGCGCATCCTTACGCTTTACCTTAATCATGTTGAACTTGGCAGCGGCGTGTACGGCGTGCAAAGCGCCAGTCAACGCTACTTCGGGCGCGACGCCCGCGCTCTTAGCTCACGCCAAGCAGCCCAATTGGCGGTGATGTTGCCGCGGCCGCGGTATTTTGAAGCGCGCATGAACACGCGCTACATGGCCAGACGTGCGGCCGTGATACAACGGCGCATGTCCATGATTGCATTGCCCACGCCATGACCCGGATTTTAGGTATCGATCCGGGGCTGCGCACCACGGGTTTTGGTGTGTTAGATGTTCAAGGCAGCTCGCTGCACTACGTGGCCAGCGGCACCATCAGCACCCGCGACGCAGGAGCGGCGCTGCCCGGTCGGCTCAAGCTGCTGTTCGATGGCCTAAGCGAGGTGGTGGCCCGCCACCAGCCCGATGTGGCCGCCTGCGAGGTGGTGTTTGTCAATCGCAACCCACAAAGCACGCTGCTGTTGGGTCAAGCGCGCGGCGCTTGCATTACCGCGGCGGTGAGCCGTGGTTTGATGGTGCATGAGTACAGTGCCCTGCAAATTAAAAAGGCCGTTGCCGGCCATGGCCGCGCCGGCAAGCCGCAAATGCAAGCCATGGTGCAACAGTTGCTACGCTTGCGCCAAGCGCCTGGGCCTGACGCGGCCGATGCGCTTGCCTTGGCGATTGTTCACGCGCACACCGCAAGTCATCCGTTGGCGCCACGCGCCGCGGGCAACAGCGGCCGCGTGGGCTGGGGCGGCGGGCGCTGGCGTAACCAAGGGCAAGCGCCCTAAGTTGGCAGCACCAGCAACTGCCAAAGCATGATGGCGCCGAGTCCAACGAAAAAGATCACCAATGCAATCACGGCCCAGCGCACCAAGCGCACGCCAAACTTTTTAAAGCGTTCGTTGCCGGTGAACGCGTAAAGCGCAAAACACAACAACGCGGGCACCAGCAGCACCAGCACCAACACCCGAGCGATCACCATAAAGACACCTTACCAAGCGGGCTGCAAGGTGGCAAAGCCATGCGGCGCGTGTTGCGGGTTGTCAAAGCTGACCACCCGATAGGCTTGCGGCTGCGCAAACAGCGCCTGCAGCAAGCGATGATTCAAACCGTGCCCCGAACGAAACGCTCGGTACCGGCCAAGCACGGGCAAGCCCGCCAAATACAAGTCGCCCATGGCGTCGAGCACCTTGTGTTTGGCGAATTCGTCTGCGTAGCGCAGCCCTTCGGTGTTGAGCACTTTCACTTCGTCCAACACAATGGCGTTGTCCAAACCACCGCCCAAGGCCAAGCCGTTGGCACGCATGGTTTCAACATCGCGCGTAAAGCCAAATGTGCGCGCCCGTGCGATGTCGCGCACGTAACGTCCTTGGCCTAAATCAAAGCTCACTTGGCGTCCACTGGCGTGCACCGCGGGGTGAGCGAAGTCGATTTCAAACTCCAACGCAAAGCCAAGATAAGGCTCCAGGCATGCCCACTTGCCTTGCGCGCCTTCACCCTCAGCAACTCGTACAGGGGCGTCGATTTGAATGAATTGGCGCGGCTCAGACTGCGCCTGCAAGCCTGCGCTTTGCAGCAAGTACACAAAAGAGGCGGCTGAGCCATCGAGAATCGGCAGCTCCTCGGCGTTGAGGTCAACGTGCAAGTTGTCCACACCCAAACCGGCGCAAGCCGAGAGCAGGTGTTCCACCGTGTGCACCCTCACCCCGCCAGCGGCCAGCGTTGAGGCCAAACGGGTATCCACCACCGCGTCGTGGCGCGCGCGCACCGCTGGCGCTTGCGGCTGATCCACGCGATGAAAGACGATGCCGGTGTTGGGCGCGGCCGGGCGCAAGGTAAGCGCCACGCGCTGACCACTGTGCAAGCCCACGCCACTGGTGTGACTGGGCGCCTGAATGGTGTGTTGGGCCAGCATGGTGAAACGATTGTAGGGGGTGGGCTGAGCAGGCGCCGCCGCCGCGATGGAGGCGCATCGCGGCGGCGGCTTGAATGCCTGCTGACTTAGTCGGCTTGCTTGCGCAAAAACGCCGGGATCTCGATGTCTTCCATCCCACCCGATGACATGGCGTTGACGCGCTCGGTGGCTTGATGACGCGGGGTGTGCCACACCCGTGGCGCCTGCGCCGGCAAATCGTCGTACGGTGCGCCGCTGCCACCGGCCGCGGTGCTTGACGATGAGGCCGAACCCATGGCGTCGATCGGCGTGTTGTCGGTGCCGGTTCGAATCACCTGCAGCGGCGGGCTTTGCCGCTGCGCGCCTTGTCGGCTCAAGCCCGTGGCCACCACGGTGACGCGAATGTCATCGCCCAGGTTGTCGTCGTAGGCGGTGCCGTAGATCACGTGCGCGTCGGGTGAGGCGTAAGCACGAATGGTCTCCATGGCCAAGCTCGACTCTTTCAGCTTGAGCGAATTTTTGGCCGCGCTGATGAGCACCAACACGCCCCGCGCGCCGGAGAGATCAATGCCCTCGAGCAACGGGCAGGCCACCGCTTGCTCGGCCGCCAGTCGGGCGCGGTCTGGCCCATTGGCAACGGCCGTGCCCATCATGGCTTTGCCAGGTTCACCCATCACCGTGCGCACGTCTTCAAAGTCGACGTTCACATGCCCTGGCACATTGATGATTTCGGCAATGCCGCCCACAGCGTTCTTAAGCACGTCGTTGGCGTGAGCAAAGGCTTGCTCTTGCGTGATGTCGTCGCCATACACCTCAAGCAGCTTGTCGTTGAGCACAATGATGAGCGAATCGACATTTGCTTCAAGCTCGGCCAAGCCGGCGTCGGCGTTGGTGGCGCGCTTGGGGCCCTCGAAGTCGAAGGGTCGCGTCACCACACCCACAGTGAGAATGCCCATTTCACGCGCCACCCGCGCAATGATGGGCGCCGCCCCTGTGCCGGTACCGCCGCCCATGCCGGCCGTAATGAACAGCATGTGGGCGTTTTGAATGGCATCGCGAATTTGATCCACAGCCACTTCGGCGGCGTCTCGACCCTTGTCGGGTTTGCTGCCCGCCCCAAGCCCGGTGCTGCCCAGTTGAATCACGGTGTTGGCACCACTGTGCTTGAGCGCTTGGGCATCGGTGTTGGCACACACGAACTCAACGCCGTTGACACCGGTGTCAATCATGTGTTGCACGGCGTTGCCGCCACCACCGCCCACGCCAATGACTTTGATGCAAGTCCCTTGGTTGAACTCTTCGACCTCAATCATTTCAATTCCCATAATGCGCCTCCTTCTGGGGTTTGAAAACACAACGCACACGAACCAACATACCCGGGTGTGGTGCGTTAAAACACACCCGCGATCCAATCTCTTACGCGCGCCCACGCGGAGCCCACGCTGCCGTGCTGCAGCGCCACCTTGTGGCCCCGCACGCGCGCCAAACGCGCTTCTTCTAGCAAGCCCACCACCGTAGCCGCACGCGGCTGCGCCACCATGTCAGACAAAGTAGCTGCCACCTGTGGCACACCGCGGCGCACTGGCTTTAAAAATATGTCTTCGCCGAGCTCGATCAAGCCCGGCATGACGGCGGTGCCGCCGGCCAACACCATGCCGGAGGACAACACCTCTTCAAAGCCAGAGTCGCGCACCACTTGTTGCACCAAGGCAAAAATTTCTTCAACCCGAGGCTCGATCACGCCAGCCAACGCTTGACGGCTGAGCATGCGCGGCTCGCGGTCGCCCAAACCTGGCACCTCAATGCGGGCGTTGGGGTCGGCCAACAGTTGTTTGGCGCAACCGGCAGCGACTTTGATGTCCTCGGCGTCGCGCGTGGGGGTGCGCAAAGCCATGGCGATGTCGTTGGTGATTAAGTCGCCCGCGATTGGAATGACGGCGGTGTGGCGAATCGCGCCACCGGCAAATATGGCGACATCGGTGGTGCCGCCGCCAATATCCACCAACGCCACCCCCAGTTCTTTTTCGTCTTCGGTGAGTACCGATAAGCTCGAGGCCAGGGGGTTGAGCACCAGCTGGTCAATCTCTAAGCCGCAGCGACGGACACACTTCATGATGTTCTCGGCTGCGCTTTGCGCGCCGGTCACGATGTGCACCTTGGCCTCAAGACGTATGCCGCTCATGCCCACCGGCTCGCGCACGTCTTGCCCGTCGATGATGAATTCTTGCGGCTCAACCAACAACAGCCGCTGATCGGTAGGAATATTCACCGCACGCGCGGTCTCGATCACGCGGCTGACATCGCCTGGGTGAACCTCGCGGTCTTTAACGGCCACCATGCCGCTGGAGTTAAAGCCTCGAATGTGGCTGCCGGTGATACCGGTTACGACCCGACTGATACGGCAGTCGGCCATGAATTCGGCCTCTTTGAGTGCCTGCTGAATGCTTTGCACCGTGGCATCGATGTTGACCACCACGCCGCGCTTGAGTCCCATGCTGGGCGCCACGCCAAAGCCAGCGAGCTTGATTTGTCCGCCAGACTGCAGCTCGGCCACCACCACCATCACTTTGGAGGTGCCAACGTCCAGTCCAACGATTAGGTCTTTGTATTCCTTAGCCATTGTGTGTTGCCATGGGTAAAAAATCTTGTCGTGGCGCAGCCGACCATTGCACGGCGTAGCCATTGGGGTAGCGCAGGTCGATACGCTTGGGCCAGACCTTGGCCTGGGTTTGCCACTGCGCCGCGCTTTGCACCAACGCGTGCACCTTGGGCAGCCATTGCGCCGCCGCGCCGTGACCCAACGCCAGCACCGCACCAGCGGCGAGGGTGGCTTGCCAGCTACCGCGCGCGTCCAGCGTGAGGCGTTCGGGGATTTGACCCACGGGTGCCAGCGCGTCGCGCAGCGCCGCCCAAGCCTGTGCCACCTCGGTCTCACGCTCGGGCGGGCCCATGAGTACCGGCAAGGGGGTGTTGGGGACTTGATCGGGTGGCGCATCAAAGCCCTCGGCATGGGTGTTAATCAGCCGGTCGCCGCCCACTTCACGCCACCACGCCATGGCTTGGTGCTCCTCTAGGGTGACGCGCAAGGTATGCGGAAAGGCACGCTGCACGCGTGCTTGGCGAACCCAAGGCAGGTCTTCAAGCAAGCCCTGAACATGCTCAAGGTCGACGCTTAAAAAATTGCCACTGGTGCGCCCCAATACCTGGGTGCGCAAGGCGCCAACGTTGAGATGGTGGGTATCGCCCACCACCTCCAGCCGCTTGATCGGCCAGCTGCTGTGGCGCAGCAGCACCAGCGCCGACAAGCCCAGCGCCGCGGCCACCCATAGCCACACCAACGCCCGTGCCATGCCCAACATCAGGCGCACGTCCAATGGAGGCAAGGCCGGTGCTCGACGCTTGTTCATGCGGCTGCGGGTGGCTGGGTTGCCACCGGGTTATCCAAACGGGCTTGGGCCAACAAGCCCATGCACAGCTGGGTGTAGCTCAACCCCACGTGACGCGCCGACTGCGGCACCAGGGAATGGTCGGTCATGCCCGGCGCGGTGTTGAGCTCGAGCAAATAGGGCTGACGCGTGTCGCGCTCGATCATGATGTCAACCCGCCCCCAGCCACGCACACCCAGCGCCGCGTAGGCCTGCTTGGCCAAGGTGTGAATGGCTTGCTCCTCAGCCACCGGTAGGCCGCTGGGAATCAAGTACTGCGTGGTGGTGGCCACGTACTTGGCGTGGTAGTCGTAGTTGCCGTTGGCTGCCACGATGCGAATGATGGGGGTGGTGTGCAACGCCGAGCCTTGGCCAAACACCGGCACCGTGACCTCGTCGCCCACAATGCAGCGCTCACACAGCACCTCGGGGTCGAGTTGCGCCGCGGCTTGGTAAGCCGCATCGGCTTGCTCGGGGTGATCGATGCGGCTAAGCCCCAAGGTGGAGCCTTCGCGCGACGGCTTGACAATCAGCGGCGCGCCGACATCGTGCAGCGCCTGGCGCACGTCGTGGGCTGAGCGTGCGCGCACCCATGCCGGTGTAGGCAGGCCCTGTTGCTGCCACAAGCGCTTGCTCATGTCTTTGTCCATGGCCATGGCCGAGGCCATGATGCCGGCACCGGTGTACGGCACGCGTAGCCACTCCAAAACGCCCTGAATGGCGCCGTCTTCACCCCACCGACCGTGCAGCGCAATAAAAGCGCGGTCGTAGCCGCCCTCGGCCAGGACTTGCAAAGGCTGTTGTGCCGGGTCAAAGGGCTGTGCCTCAACACCGGCGCCACACAACGCGTCAAGTACCCCTTGGCCAGACTTGAGCGAGACCTCGCGCTCAGCCGAACGACCGCCAAAAATCACCGCCACGCGACCCAGCGAAGCCGGCGTTGGGGTGGGCCACCAACCCGTCATGAAAGCCCCCCTTGCCCGGTTCGCTGCAGCAACGCCTGCGGCAATTTATCGATCGAGCCTGCGCCCATACACAACACCACGTCGTTGTCGCGAGCGTGGCGCCACACCGCCTCGGGCAGGGCCTCCACCGCCTCAACCCAAACCGGCTCAGGTGCGCCCGCAACCCTTAAGGCACGAGCCAAGGCGCGACTGTCGGCGGCTACCACCGGCGCCTCGCCCGCGGCGTAAACCTCGGTGAGCAACAGCAGGTCTGCACCTTGCAACACTTGCACAAAGTCATCAAAGCAATCGCGTGTGCGGCTGTAGCGATGCGGCTGAAAGACCAGCACCAAGCGACGCGAGGCAAACGCCGCACGGGTCGCAGCCAAGGTGGCTGCCACCTCCACCGGATGGTGGCCGTAGTCGTCGATCAACAAGAACGTGCCGCCGCCTTGAGCGGGCAGCTCGCCATACGATTGGAATCGACGTCCGACACCGGTAAAAGAAGCCAAGGCGGTTTGCAACGCGGTGTCACCGATGTCGAGCTGATCGGCCAACGCCACCACCGCCAGCGCGTTGCGTACGTTGTGCACACCCGGCAGGTTGAGCGTGATCGGTAAATCGGGACGGCTGGGTGCCAAGCCTGCCCGCGACCGACGCCGCGCCACAAACCGCATGGTGGTGCCCTCAGCTTGAATATCCAGGGCTTGCACCATGGCTTCGTTGGCCAGGCCGTAGGTAACCAAGGGCCTTGCAATGCGCGGCAATAAGGCCGCGACATGCGGGTCATCGATGCACACCACGGCGGCGCCATAAAACGGCATGCGGTGCAGAAAATCGACAAACGCCTGCTGCAAGCGGTCGAAGTCGTGACCGTAGGTGTCCATGTGATCGGCGTCGATGTTGGTGACCACGGCCATCACCGGCGAGAGGTTTAAGAACGAGGCGTCGGACTCATCGGCCTCCACCACGATGTAATCACCCCCGCCCAAGCGCGCATTCACACCCGCGCTGTTGAGTCGCCCACCAATGACAAAGGTTGGGTCCAGGCCAGCCTCTGCCAATACGCTGGCGGTCAAGCTGGTGGTGGTGGTTTTGCCGTGGGTGCCGGCGATGGCAATGCCTTGCTTCATGCGCATCAGCTCGGCCAGCATCACGGCACGCGGCACCACCGGTATCAGCTGGGCGTGGGCCGCTGCGACCTCGGGGTTGTCGGCTTGGACCGCGGTGCTGGTGACCACCACGTCTGCGCCTTGTATGTGCTCGGCGCGATGGCCTTGGTCCACGCGCGCGCCAAGCGTGCGCAGTCGCTGCACCGAGGCGTTGTCTTGCATGTCGCTGCCCGAGACGCGGTAGCCCAAATTGATCAACACCTCGGCAATTCCGCTCATGCCAGCGCCGCCAATGCCGACCATGTGAATGTGTTCAATGGCGTGCTTCATGCCACCCCCGCTTGCTCGGCACAAGCCTGAGCCAGATGCGGCACCGCTTGCGTTTGTGCCAACGCGTGCGCACGCTCGGCCACGCGCAGTATGTCGGCGCGCTGCAACCCTGCCAGCCACTGCGCCAACCACTGCGGCGTAAGCGCCGCTTGCGGCTGCAACCATGCCGCGTCTTGCTCGCTTAAAAAACGTGCGTTGGCGGTTTGGTGATCGTCCACGGCGTGCGGAAACGGCACCAACAAAGCCGCCACACCCAGCGCGGCAAGCTCAGTCACGGTGCTGGCCCCGGCCCGAGCAATCACCACGTCGGCGTGCTGCATGGCGGCCGCGGTGTCGTCGATAAACGCTTCAACCTGCGCCGTGACCCCTGCCGCGGCGTACAAGGCACGCACCTCGGCTTCACTGCCTCGACCGGTTTGGTGCTGCACCTGTGGGCGCGCGGCCGCGTCCATGGCCGCCAACGCCTGCGGCAGCGTGTGATTCAGCGCCTTGGCGCCACGGCTGCCACCGAGCACCAGCACACGCAGCGGCCCGCTGCGGCCCGCCAAGCGCTGCGCCGGTTGGGTCTGTCCAATAAAGCCTGCCCGCAGCGGGTTGCCAATCCACTGCGCCTGCGGCAACACCCCAGGGAATGCGCTGTATACGCCGTCGGCGATGGGTCGCAGTAAACGATTGACCAACCCGGCCACGGCATTTTGTTCGTGCAACAACAACGGCTTGCCGCGCAGCACCGCCATCATGGCGCCAGGAAACGTAACGTAACCACCAAAGCCCACCACCACATCGGGCCGCACACGGCCCAGGGCGCGCCAGCTTTGGGCAAAGGCACGCAGCAAGCGCAACGGTAGCCAAGCCAGTGTCCAAGGCCCTTTGCCGCGCACACCACCGATGTGCACGGGCTGCATGGCATACCCAGCTTGCGCCACCAAGTTGGCCTCCATGCCATCGGGTGTACCCAACCAATGCACCTGCCAGCCTTTGGCGTGCAGCGCGTCGGCCAACGCCAACGCCGGGAAAATATGGCCGCCTGTGCCACCAGCCATGATCAGTGCACAAGGGGCGTGGCTCATTGCCGCCCTCCTCGCATCATTTGCCGGTTTTCGTGATCCACCCGCAGCACCATGGCCATGGCAATCATCGTCATGAGCAAGGCTGAGCCACCAAAGCTCATGAACGGCAGCGTCAGGCCCTTGGTGGGTAACGCCCCCAAATTCACGCCAATGTTGATAAAGGCCTGAAACCCCAACCACAACGCCACGCCCTGGGCGGCAAGCCCGGCGAAGATACGATCCAACACAATCGCTTGCCGGCCTATTTGCAAGATGCGTTTGGCCATCCAAAAGTGCGCCACGATCACCAGCCACACCCCAATCAAGCCAAACTCCTCGCCAATCACAGCAAGCAAAAAGTCGGTATGCGCCTCGGGCAGCCAGTTCAGTTTTTCGACACTTGCCCCCAAACCCACACCCCACAAGCCGCCACGCCCCAGCGCAATGAGTGCGTGCGAGAGTTGGTAGCCCCGGCCCAGCGCGTACTGCGGGTCCCACGGGTTGAGGTAGGCAAAAATACGTTCGCGGCGCCAATCGCTGAACCAAATCATGGCCACAAACGCCAACACCAGCAGCAAGCCCAGCAACACAAACACGCGCGCGTTAACGCCACCCAAAAACAGCACGCCCATGGCAATCACCACAATCACCAAAAACGCGCCCATATCGGGCTCGGCCAGCAGCAGCAAGCCAATCAAGGCCAGCACCCCGGCCATGGGCAACACGGCGCGGGCAAAGCGCTCTTTAACGTCCATTTTTCGCACCATGTAGTGCGCGGCGTACAGAGCAACCGACAGCTTGGCCAACTCCGACGGCTGAAAATTAAAAAACCCCAGCGGCAGCCAGCGCTGTGCGCCATTGATTTTGTTGATGAAGGGCATCAACACCACCACCAGCAACAACAACGACAAACCCATCAGCCATGGCGTAAGCCGCTGCCACAGGGCCATGGGCATTTGATACGCCACCAAAGCGCCAACCGCGCCCAATGTGAGCGCCATGGCATGGCGCAGCACAAACGAGTGGCTTTGATAATTGAGGTAACGCGGGTCGCCGTCGCTTAACGCCACCGATGCCGAATACACCATGACCAAGCCAACCAACAGCACCGCCACCCAAACCGACAGCAAGGTGTGATCGAACTCGGCCAAGTTGCCACGCGTGTCAGACCATGCGCCCGTGCCGCGCCTGCCGACACCGCGACGCGCGGTTTGTGCGCTATTGAGCCAGCGCGCTAGCACACCACCCCCCGCTCCTCAGCCACGCGTTGCACGGCCTGGGCAAACACCTCGGCGCGGTGCACGTAGTTGCGGTACATGTCAAAACTGGCGCATGCTGGCGACAACAACACCGCGTCCCCCGGTTGGGCCAAGCGCTGGGCTTGCTGTACCGCATCGTCCATGTCGGTGGCGTGCACCCAGTTGAGCGTGGTGGGCTGCAACAGCTCAGCCAAGCGCTGCGCGTCTCGCCCAATCAACACCGCCGCGCGCGCCACTTGCTGCAGCGGTTGCAACAGCGGCGTGAAGTTTTGGCCTTTGCCATCGCCGCCCAAAATCACCACCACACGCCGCTGGGCACCAATGCCCTGCAAAGCCGCGCAGGTGGCCCCTACGTTGGTGCCTTTGCTGTCGTCGATGTAAACCACATCGTCAACTGTTGCCAATGGCCGCACGCGATGCGGCTCGCCGCTGTAGTCACGCAGCACCCGCAGCATAGGCGCCAGCGGTGCACCTGCCTGGGTGGCCAACGCCAACGCCGCCAGCGCGTTGCTGGCGTTGTGTAAACCTTGAATTTTGAGCGCGGCGGCGGGCATCAGGTGTTGCAGCGGCATGGGCTGGGCCTGGGGCTCGGCGTCGGGGTGGGCGCGCACCAGCCACCACATCCCTTGACGATGATCCATGCCCCAGTCGCCCGGGCGCGTCGGCAAGTCGGTGCCAAAGCTCACCACGGTCTCGGCCATTGGTTGACGCCGCCGCTTCTCACGCGGCGTGGTCTGCGGGGTAAGAAAGTGTTGACTTAGCCATGCGTCGTCGCGGCACAGCACCCGCTCGGTGCCAGCGCCAAAAATGCGTTGCTTGGCTTGGGCATACGCCGCCATGTCGCCGTGCCAGTCCAAATGGTCTTCGCTTAAATTCAGCCATGCCGCGGCCGTGGCCTGCAGCGGTTGGGCGATGGCCAACTGAAAACTTGAGAGCTCCAGCACCCACGCTTGGGGCCAACGGTGGTTGGCCACACACGACTCAAGCACTTCGAGCAAGGTGGGGCCGACGTTACCGGCCAAGGCCACGTCCCAACCGGCGCCACGCAGCAGGTGGTGGGTTAGGTTGGCAACCGTGGTCTTGCCGTTGGTGCCCGTAACCGCCAGTACCTTGGGTGGCGCGCCTTCGGCCGCTTGCTGTGCCAAGGCGTGCATAAAAACATCAAGCTCCCCCTGCACCGGCACCCCCGCCTCGGCGGCGGCCTGCTCAATGATGTGTGTTTGCGCCGGCGAGAGCCCGGGGCTGCGCCACACCACCGACCACGGCGCACGTTGCCATAAAGCTTGATCGAACGGGCCCACCACAGCTTGCGCCTCTGGCACGCTTTGGCGCAAGGCTTGGGGCAAGGCTTGGTCGGGGCGGGTGTCGGCTACTGTGACCGCCATGCCTTGACGCACGCCCCAGCGCGCCATGGCCTGGCCCGAGCGCCCCATGCCCAACACCAACAAAGCGGGGGTGGCGGTATTCATCGCAGTTTGAGGGTGGACAAGCCGACCAAACACAACAACATGGTGACGATCCAAAATCGCACCACCACTTGGGTTTCACTCCACCCCTTTTTTTCAAAGTGATGATGCAATGGCGCCATCAGCAGCAAGCGTCGGCCCTGACCAAAACGCCGCTTCGTGTACTTAAACCAGCTCACCTGCAGCATCACCGACAAGGCTTCGGCAACAAAAATTCCACCCATCACCGCCAACACGATTTCTTGGCGTACCACCACCGCCACAGTGCCCAGCGCACCGCCCAGCGCCAAGGCGCCCACGTCACCCATGAACACCTGTGCCGGATGCGCGTTGAACCACAAAAACGCCAAGCCCGCCCCCGCCATGGCAGCGCACACAATCAATACCTCGCCCGTGCCCGGGATGTAAGGCAACAACAAATAACGCGCAAACACCGCGTTGCCGGTGACGTAGGCAAACACCCCCAAGGCCGAGCCCACCATGATCACCGGCATGATCGCCAAGCCGTCCAAGCCATCGGTTAAATTCACCGCGTTGCTGCTGCCAACAATGACCAAGTACGTTAAAAGCACAAAGCCAAAGACACCGATGGGGTAGCCCACGGTTTTAAAAAAGGGCAGCCACAAGCCGGCCTGCGGTGGCAAATCAACCGTAAAGCCAGACGCCACCCATTGCACGGCCAGTCCCCAAACCTTGGCGTTGTCCGCCTCAGAAATGGCAAACACCAACGCCAATGCGGCAAGTAGCCCAATCAGCGACTGCCAAGCGTACTTCTCGCGCGAGCGCATACCCTCGGGGTCTTTGCGCACCACCTTGCGCCAGTCGTCAACCCAGCCCACCGCACCAAAGGCCAGCATCACGGCCAGCACAATCCATACAAAGCGGTTGCTCCAATCGGCCCACAGCACGCACGACAACACGATAGAAGTCAAAACCAGCGCACCGCCCATGGTGGGCGTGCCGCTTTTCACCATATGGCTGGCCACGCCGTATGCGCGAATCGGCTGACCCACTTTGAGGCGGGTTAAGTAGCGAATCAAGCTTGGGCCCAAAGCCAAGCCGATCAACAAGGCTGTGGCAGCGGCCATCACCGCCCGAAACGTTTGGTACTGCACCACACGAAAAAACCCCCACTCCGGGGACAAGCCCTGCAACCATTGGGCCAAATCAAGCAGCATGGGTGGGCTCCTGGGGTGACGCTGAAACGCCAAGTTCCTCAATGGCCCGCACCACACGCTCCATGCGCATGAATCGCGAACCCTTAACCAAAACACTGGCGGCGCTGGCGTAACCCTCGGCAACGTGCTGCTGCAAGGCGTCGACCGTGGGGTGCAGCCGCACACGCTGTTGTTGCGCCGGACTGAGCAGTCGGTGCGCACGCGCCATCCAGTCGCCGACCACGTCCACCCGCTGCAACGCGGCGTCGCAGGCGCGTTGCAACACCTCTAAATGAAACGCCACACCTTGCTCGCCAACCTCGCCCATGTCGCCCAACACCAACCAACGCGGCCCGGGCAAGGTGCTTAACACGTCAATGGCGGCCAACACCGAGTCGGGGTTGGCGTTGTAGCTGTCGTCCACCACGATCAACGGCTGGCCTTGGCCGCGCGCCACCAGCAGCCGCTGGCCACGACCACTCACGGGCTGAAACAAGGTAAGACCCTGTTGCACCGCCGCAGCCGGCACCCCAGCGGCCAGGGCGCAGGTGGCTGCAGCCAGGGCGTTGTGTACGTTGTGCATGCCGGGCGCGCCCAAGGTGCAGTGGATCTCGCCCACCGGCGTGTGCAGCTGCAACCGCCACGCCTGCCCCTGCCACTGGGCCGTGGCGTGTACCGTGGCTTGAGGCTGGTTGACGGCAAAAGTCCATGCTTGCACCGACGCCGCCGCAGCCTGAGCCCGGGCGCGCCAGCGGCTGGTGTACGGGCTGTCGTGCGGCATCACCGCCACGCCGTCACGGGGTAAGCCATCGAACACTGCGGCGTTTTCGTCTGCCACCGCATCCACCGAATGCATGTGCTCTTGATGCTCGCGCTGCGCGTTGTTCACCAGCGCCACCTGTGGCTGTGCCATGCGCGCCAGTGGCGCGATTTCGCCAGGGTGGTTCATGCCCAGCTCGACCACCGCCCATCGGTGGGTGGGTTGCAAGCGCAGCAAGGTCAGCGGCACCCCAATGGCGTTGTTCAAGTTGCCTTGGGTCGCCAACCACCCCTGCGGCTGCGCGGCGGCCAAGATACTGGCAATCATTTGTGTCACCGTGGTTTTGCCGTTGCTGCCGGTTACCGCCATGACCCGGGTGTGGGTGCAGTGGGCGCGCCAGCGCTGCGCCCATGCGCCCAAGGCAGCGGCGCTGTTGGACACCTCAACGCCACACAAACCGGCAGCGGCCAGTCCGTGCTCGGCCAAGGCCGCGTTGACGCCCAACGCGCTGAGCTGTGGCAAAAAGTTGTGGGCATCAAAGCGCTCCCCGCGCAGCGCCACAAAAAAATCACCGGCGCTGATGCTGCGACTGTCGGTGTGCGCGCGCTGCCACACCTGCGGCAGGTTGCCCACCACGCGCGCGGTGGGTACGTCTGGCAAGACCGACAGCGGGCTGCTCATGCGCGCGCCTCCAACGCCAACTGGGCATGCGCCACGTCGTCAAACGGCACGCGCACCCCGGCGCACTCTTGGTAGCGCTCGTGCCCCTTGCCGGCCAGCAGCACCACGTCATTGGCCTGCGCTTGCGCCACCGTTTGTGCAATGGCCGCCGCACGATCGACGATCACGGTGGGCGCACGGCCAAGGCCTTGCATGATGTCGTCAAGAATGGCCTGTGGCGGTTCATCGCGCGGGTTGTCGGTGGTTAGCACCACCTGATCGGCCAAGGCTTGGGCCGCTTGCCCCATAGGGGCGCGTTTGCTGCGGTCGCGGTTGCCGCCACATCCAAAAACACACCACAACCGCCCGCCACGGGCCTTGGCCACGGGTTGCAGGGCTTGCAACGCCTGGCTAAGGGCGTCGGGGGTGTGCGCGTAATCCACCACCACCAACGGCTGGCCGGCTTGTAGAGCAACCGGTTGCATGCGCCCGGGTACGGGGGGCAGGGTTTGCAGCGCCATGACTGCCTCGGGCCAGTCAACATCCAGCGCCCGCAAACTGGCCAACACCGCCAAGCGATTGCGCACGTTAAAGGCGCCAAGTACGGGCCAGTGAACGGCGGCCTCGGCCACCACAGCGCCGCCCAAATCGCGCTCTTGCAACTGCAACGTAACCCCCTGCGCGTCAACCTTGGGGTTCAGCCCCACCACACGGGCGTCTTGTTGCTGCAAGGCGTAACGCCACACCGGCAGGTGCTGCAACGCGTTGGCCAAGTCTTGCCCCTGTGGGTCACCAACGTGCACCACAGCGGCTTGCAAGCTGGGCCAATCAAACAATCGGCGCTTGGCTTGCCAGTAGCTGGCCATGTCGCCATGAAAATCCAAATGGTCTTGGCTAAAGTGCGTGTAGATTGCCAAACGCACGCGTATGGCCTCCAAACGGTGTTGCGCCAAACCAATCGAAGAAGCCTCCATGACACAGGCACTCGCCCCCTGATCGCGTAGCGTGGCCAGTGTGGCCTGCAGCTGCAAGGCGTCGGGGGTGGTTAATGGGCTGGGTTGCAAGGCATTGGGCCAGCCTTGACCCAAGGTGCCAATCAAACCACTGCGCCGTGTTAATGCATTCAGAGCGTGCGCCAACCACCACGCCACGGTGCTTTTTCCGTTGGTGCCAGTGACAGCGGCAACCGTCAGGTCGGTGCTGGGCTGACCATAAAACGCATCGGCCACGGCGCTGGCCTGGGCCTGCAATTGCGGCAGGTAGCCCACCTGCCAATCGGGTGACCATGTGGATGGGCGTTGCTGCACCGCAGCGCTGGCGGCGTCGATCAAGGCCGCAACGCCCCCGCGTGCCATGGCTTGCGGCACGAACGCCGCACCGTCGTGCGTGGCGCCAGGCCACACCGCCAGACCATCGCCGGGCTCAATTGCCTGGCTGCTGCCACGCAGGTGCACGCAGCCCTGAGCGCGCAGCCAAGCGGCGGCCTGAGACGGTGCATGGCAAGCGACCATACCGGTCATGCCGCCCCTCCAGCCGTCGCAACCGGGGTTAGGGTGGTGGTGGTTGGGCCGTTGTCGGTGGCATCGGGCGTGACACCCAAAACCCGCAAGGTTTGCTGCGCCAGTTCAGAAAAAACCGGTGCCGCCACTTGTCCGCCGTAAATCTTGCCGTCCCCTGGCTCATCAATCATCACCGCCACCACCACGCGTGGCGCGTGCGCGGGCGCCACGCCCACAAAAAACGCTCGGTATTTGGAGAGGTATTGCCCACCCACCACCTTGCGTGCGGTGCCGGTTTTACCGGCCACTGTGTAGCCCGTGGTTTGGGCGCGTTGGCCGGTGCCGCCTTCTTGCGCCGCAAGCTGCAACATGGCACGCACCTCCTGCGCCACATGCGGCGAAAACACGGTCTGCCCCGGTACGGGGCCTGCGGCTTTAAGCAGCGTCACCGGCAACAGCTCGCCGTTGGTGGCGAACACGGTGTACGCTTGCGCCAGCTGAAAAAGCGAGGCCGACAAGCCGTAGCCGTAGCTCATCACAGCCTTATCGATGGGCCGCCAGCCCTCGGGGTCGCGCAGGGTACCCGCCACCACCCCAGGAAAAGGCACGCGGGGCTTTTGGCCCAAGCCGACCGCGGTGTAGGTGCGCCACATGGCCTGTGCTGGCAGTTGTTGGGCGATTTTGACCATGCCCACGTTGCTGGACTTTTGAATGATTTCACGTACCGTGAGTTCGCCCATGGGATGGGCGTCGGTAAGTGCACGCCCAGTGACCACGATGCGGCCTGGGGCGGTATCAAAAACGGTTTGCGGTTGCACCACGCCTTGTTGCAGGGCCAGCCCCACCATCAACGGCTTCACGGTGGAGCCGGGCTCAAAAGCGTCGGTTAAGGCGCGGTTGCGCAACCCCTCGCCGACGCGTTGCGCACGGTCTTCGGGGTCGTAGCTGGGGTAATTGGCCAAGGCCAGTACCTCACCGGTTTGACTGTCGAGCACCACCGCGCTGCCGGCACGGGCTTGATGTCGTTGCACAGCTCGACGCAGTTGGTCGTAGGCCACGTACTGCACCCGGCTGTCCACGGCCAAGGTGACGTCACGGCCATTGGTTGCCGGCACCACGTCGCGCATGTCTTCCACAATGCGTCCCAAGCGGTCACGAATCACCCGTCTTGACCCTGGCACGCCACGTAAGCGCTTGTCCAAGGCCCGCTCCATGCCTTCGGCGCCTTTGCCGTCGATATCAACAAAACCCAGTATGTGCGCGGTGGCAGGACCCTCGGGGTACTCACGTCGATACTCCCGGGATACATAAACGCCGGGGATTTTGAGCGCCTTAACCTGTTGGCCAATCGACTCGTCGATATGCCGCTTTAAGTAGGTGTAGCGTTTACCAGCGCGCTGCAAGCGGGCGCGCAAGGTTGAAACAGGCTCGTTTAACAAACGCGCCAAGGCCGAAATTTGAGGGTGCCGCGGATCGGCGTTGTCCACCGCCACGCTGGCCGCAGGTACGCTGGTGGCCAAAATCAAGCCGTTGCGATCAAGCAAACGGCCGCGGTTGGCGGGGAGCTCAAGGGTTCGCGCAAAACGGTTTTCGCCTTGGCGCTGCAAAAACGCGTTGTCCACCACCTGCACATACGCCGCGCGCGCACCCAGCACCGCGAAGCCCACAGCCAAGCCCGCCAACAGCAATCGACCACGCCACACCGGGGTGGGGCTGGCCAACAGCGGGCTGGCGCTGTAACTGATGCCACGGCGTTGACTGCGTCGCACCATCAGCCGCCCCCTTGCGGCAAGGGCTTGAGGTACACGGTACGGCTGGGGTTAGGGGCCACCATGCCCAGCTTGTCCTCGGCCAAACGCTGCACCCGTGACGCGGCCGCCTCGGCGCGACGCTGGGCCCGTAACGACTCGTACTCCATGGCGAGTTCGCGTTGCTGGCGTTGGGCGCGGTCAACCAAAGAATACAACTGCCGTGATTCGTACTGCACGTGCACCACGCCCAGTGCGGTGAATAAGCACGCCATCAGCAGCAGCAAATTCAAGCGGGTCATGGTGCAGCCTCGGTGCGCTCGGCCACACGCATCACGGCGCTGCGCGCGCGCGGGTTGTGGGCGCACGCTTGCGCGCTGGGCATGACACGGGCGCACAGCTTGAGCGGCATGGGGCGTGGCAGGCTAACCGGCGCGCGGCGGTCCACCACCTCACGCGCGTGCTGCTGCATGAAGCGCTTGACGATGCGGTCTTCGAGCGAATGAAACGCAATCACCACCAAACGACCGCCCGGGCGCAGCAGGCGCAAGCTGCCCTGCAACGCCTGCTGCAGTTCGCTGAGTTCGCCATTGATGTGGATGCGCAATGCCTGAAAGGTGCGGGTGGCCGGATCTTTGCCGGGCTCACGGGTTTTAACGTGACGCGCCACCAAAGCCGCCAACTGCGCCGTACCCGTGAACGCCCCGTGTACTTGGCGATGACGCTCAATGCCGCGCGCGATGGCCTGCGCAAAGCGCTCTTCACCATACTCACGCAACACCCTGGCAATCTCGGCCACCTCAGCACGCAGCAACCACTGCGCCACCGATTCGCCTTGGGTGTTGTCCATGCGCATGTCCAACGGCCCATCGTGGCGAAATGAAAAGCCGCGCGCGGCATCGTCAAGTTGCGGTGAACTGACACCCAAGTCCATCAACAAACCGTCTGCGCTGTCGGGCGGCCAGGTGGCAAGCTGCGCAAAACCCACGTGATGCACGTGCACACGCGCGTCGCCCTGGGCCCACGCCTGCGCGTGCGCAATGGCCTGCGGGTCTTTGTCTAGTACGTGCAGCGTGGCTGCAGGCCCCAGGCCTTGCAGCAGCGCGCGTGCGTGCCCCCCGCGTCCGTAGGTGGCGTCGATGTAGCAGCCATTGGGCTTAAGCGCCATGGCGTCCACCGCCTCGTCGCGTAGCACGGTGACGTGCGTCCACTCGTTGGGCACGGTCAAGCCAAACCCCTAAAACGAAAAGTCTTGAAACACATCGGGCATGTCGGCCTGCATCGCCTGCGCCTCTTGCTCAGCGTAGCGCGTGGCATCCCACACCTCAAAGTGATTGCCCATGCCCAGCAGCACCACCTCGCGCTGCAAGCCAGCGGCGGCGCGCAATTCAGGGGCAATGAGCACGCGCCCGGTGCCGTCCATGTCCACGTCTTGGGCGTTGCCCAAGAAAATGCGTTTCCACCATTGGGCCTGCATCGGCAAGGCGGCAATACGCGACCGAAAGTGCTCCCATTCAGGTCGAGCGAACAGCATCAAACAACCATGCGGGTGCTTGGTCAGCGTCACCCGGCCCTGCGCGTTGGCCAGCAACACCTCGCGGTGCCGCGTGGGCACAGACAGACGACCCTTGCCGTCGAGCGTGATGGAGGAAGCACCCTGAAACATGAGCTAGGTTGACTTAGAAAAAAATCCCACAATATTGCACTTTTTTGCACTGTAGCAGGATTTTGCGCAAAAGTAACCGTCAAGGCGCAAAAAGAATAATTAAATCAAAGACTTAGGTCTTGTTTTCTGATTTCCCAACGAATACAAAATATCGAATAATGAAAGACTTACGTGCACTAATACAGGTAGTTTAGAGCTTTTCGCTTGGTCTCGGCGACGCACGCCCAGACCTTAGGCATGGCGTGGACAGGGGGGCCGAGTCAACCCTAGGGCCGGATGGGCTAGTCGCCGTAGAGTTTTTGTTTGAGTTCGCGGCGCTGTTGCGCCTCCAGCGACAAACTGGCGGTGGGGCGCGCCAACAGCCGCCCCACACCAATGGGCTCGCCGGTTTCTTCGCAGTAGCCGTACTCGCCCGCGTCGATGCGGCTGATCGACTGCTGGATCTTCTTGAGCAGCTTGCGTTCGCGGTCGCGGGTGCGCAGCTCAAGGGCATGCTCTTCCTCAATGGTTGCGCGATCCGCAGGGTCGGGCACAACCACCGTCTCCTCACGCAGGTGCTCGGTGGTCTCGCCCGCGTTGGCCAAGATATCGGCGCGCAGCTGCTCCAGTCGACGCCGAAAAAAGGCCGCCTGAACATCGTTCATGTACTCAGCCTCGGGCATGGCCAGTACATCGGGGTCTTCAAGTTGCTCAAGCGGCTTGGTCTTCCAGTGGTTGACGCGCTTGGGATCGATGGCAATGGGTTTGGTTGTGGGGTAGGACATGGCTGAAGAAGAGTCCGACGCCATGGGCTGGCGCGGTTGAACGGTGGGTGGCGGCGGCGCCTGAAGCCCCGCCCTTTTTCGGGTCGGTGCGGCCACCTTGGCGGCTGGCACAGGTTTGGCCGCGGCCGCGGCCGGGGCCTGCTTGACAGGGGCAGCTTTCTTGGCTGGAGCAGCTTTCTTGGCTGGAGCAGCTTTCTTGGC
>RFXW01000041.1 GCA_009921245.1 Candidatus Fonsibacter lacus
CAATGACGACACGATACGCCGTCATGTAATACGCGGTGGCGGCGGCAATCACCAGCAAGCTCAGTACCGCAGGGCGCCAGATCACGCGCCACGTCAAACCACTGATTAAGGCCCACAACACGCCCGCCAGCATCAAGGCATGCCCCACCACAAAACCCAGACCGCGCCAACCACTTACCTCAGGCAAGTCCCACAACGCCCACCAAAGCGGCATATTGCCTGGGCCAGCCAACCAAAGCGCAGCCAGTAAATTGGGCGCCCAGTGGCTTGAAAAACGCACGCTCATCGTCTGCTACTCCCGTGATCGTAGTGTACGCGGTGATAGAGCAACGGCCGATGAAAAACACTGATCGCGCAGAGGGAGGAAGCAATAACCACGTCGGACATGCCCTGCTTGATTTGTTGCTGTTGCTGTTATGGGATGTCTCGGGACTGGATTGGTAGGTGATGCAGGCTTTGGGCACCAGCGAGGGCTTTGCGTGGCGCCACAATTCTTAGCTCAACAGCGGGTTGCATGTTGGGGTTCAACGTGTGGGGGCCGGTCGGCTTGGGTATGGGTTGGCGCGGATTGGCGGTTACGCGCTACCACCCCAACCCAAGGTGTAGCGGCAAATACACCGCCATGCCCAGCAACATGGTGCCCAACACCCCTTTGCCGCGCAAGAAAAACCACAACAATCCAGCCACCAACGCCACCAGCCGCGCGTCTTTCCAGTCGGTTAGCGGCACGCCGTCGCGCAGCAGAATTTCGGGTGCGATCACCGCCGCCAACGCGGCAATGGGGGCGTACGTTAAGCCACGCTGCAGCCATGCCGGCAAGCGCCACGATTTGCCCGGCAATATAAAGCTGCCGCGGCACATCAGCACCACCACGGTCATGCCCAGCGTGGCAACCAGCGTCCAGCCATCGGTTTGATTGAATTCGGTCATGGACTCGGCGTGCGCTTGGCCAACACACGCTCCACCAGCAAGCACGCCACCACCGCGGCCACGATGGCCAGCGGTATGTTGAGTTTGAGTGGCAGGTGATACGCCGCCACCGCCACCGCGGCAGCCACCACCGCGGCCAGCACGCGCATGGCGTCGTGCATCAACGAACCGGCAATGGCACTCAGGGCCAACATGCCAGCAAACGCCAACCCCCAGTGGGTGGGAATGGCGTTGGCAAACAGCACGCCCAGCAAACACGCCGAGGTCCAGGCCGCCCAATTGCCCAAAATGTTGCCAAACCAGTATCCATGCTGCTGCGCGCGCGCCTCAGGCGTGGCGCCCGGCTGGGGAAAACGCCGGGTGAACACCACATACGACAAATCCCCCATGAAGTACGAAAACAGCAAGCGTTGACGCAGCGGTAAGCCCTCAAAATATGGGCGAAGGTGGGCACTGAACACCACAAAGCGCAGCGCCACACAGGCCGATGTCACCCACACCACCCAAAGCGGTGCCCCCGCCATGATGAGTGGTGTCGCCGCCAGCTGGGCGCTGCCGGCAAAGACCACCAGCGTCATCCAAATGGCCTCGGTTAGGCTGAGGCCAAAGGTGGTGAGTGCCACCCCAGTGGTCAAACCCCACGCCATCAGCCCAGGGGCCACGGGCAAGACATCGCGCAGGCCTTTGGCAAACATCGGCCCGTGCATATGTTGCCGCAGACTGGGTGACGCAAGCATGGGCGGGCTCACGTAAGGACGCTACCCACAGGCAGCGTGTTGCCTTGCACAAAGGCGGCCGCAGGCAGGCGCTTGCCGCCGGGGCGCTGCCACTCGGTCACGCGCAGCATGCCTTGACCGCAGGCCACGTCCACGCCCTGCTCACCGGCGGCCAACACCGTACCCGGTGGGGCGACACGGGTCGGCGCCAAGGCCTGGGCTTGCCACAACTTAAGCCGCTCTACTTGCCCTTGCAACGCGGTGCTCATGCCCGGGGCTGGGTTGAACGCCCGAATGCGTCGCGCCAAGACCGGCGCGGGCAAACGCCAATCGATGGTTGCCTCGGGCTTTTGAATTTTTTCGGCGTACGTGACGCCGCTGGCGTCTTGCGCTTGGCAGGTGAGGCTTGGCGTGGGGCTGGCCATGTCATGCAGCACACGCAGCATCAGGTCGGCACCCAACATGGCCAAGCGATCGTGCAACGTGGCAGCGGTGTCTTGGGCGTCGATTGGCAACGCTTGACGCAGCCACACCCCGCCGGTGTCCAGCCCTTGCTCCATTTGCATGATGCACACCCCGGTGTGGGTGTCTCCGGCTTCAATGGCCCGTTGAATGGGGGCGGCGCCGCGCCAACGCGGCAGCAACGAGGCATGGATATTAAGCGCACCGTGCGGCGCCAACTGCAACAGCCACGGTGGCAACAACAAACCATAGGCCGCCACCACCAGGGCATCGGGCTGACAAGCCAACAACGCCTGTTGCGTGGCCTGCGCCAGCGTGGCGTCGCGACCGTCGAGCTTGAGACTGTTGGGCTGCCACACGGGCACGTCCCATGCGGTGGCCAGCGCCTTGACGGGCGAAGGCTGAACGCGTTGCCCGCGCCCGGTTGGCCGGTCGGGCTGGGTGAGCACCGCCAGCACCTCGTGCCCAGCCTGGTGCAACGCCTCCAAGGCCCGGGCGGCAAATACCGGGGTGCCTGCAAAAGCCAGCCGCACCGACCTACACCCGCGCCTCTCGGGCTTGCTTTTGCAATTTGGTTTTTAAACGGTTGCGCTTGAGCGGTGAGAGGTATTCAACAAACACTTTGCCGGCCAAGTGGTCCATCTCGTGCTGCAAGCACACCGCCAGCAAGCCGTCGGCGTGCACCTCGCGGCTTTGACCAAGCGCATCCCATGCTTGAACACGCACCTCGAGCGCGCGTTCAACCCCGTCGTAGTAGCCGGGCACCGACAAACAGCCCTCTTCGGCCACCTGTCGCTGTGCACTGGCCCACACCAGGGTTGGGTTGATGAACACCTGCGGTTGGTCGCGCGTTTCACTGACATCGGCAACCAACACACGTCGATGAACATCGACTTGGGTGGCCGCCAAGCCCACGCCTTTGGCGTCGTACATGGTCTCTAGCATGTCTTGCACCAGCTGTCGCACGTCATCATCCACGGCGGCCACGGGCTCAGCCACCGTGTGCAAACGCGGGTCGGGGTAAGTCAAGATGGTCAACAAAGCCACGGCAACACTCCAAGCCCCGTATTTTGACCGATGTCGCCCTGGCGTTGGCACAATGGCGGTCATATAACAACATCTGTGTCAGGGAGTCGTACATGTCAGGGCACCAAGCACGCGCCGATTGGCGCGACTGGCTGGGTCTGCTGCTCACCCCAGGAATGGGGCCGCGGCAGGCGTGGCAATCGCTGCAACAGCAACCTCTTGCCCAAGCCTGGGCCAAACCGCCAGCGGATTGGCCGGTGCACTGCGCGGCCACCGAGGCTTGGCTGGCCCAAGACACGCGGCATTTTTTGGTCACCCTGGTCGACCACGACTACCCCGCGTCGCTGCGCGACTTAAGCGACCCACCGGTGCTGCTGTTTGGGGCTGGCCAGCGGGCGCTGCTGCAAGCACCGGTCACGCTGGCGATGGTTGGGAGCCGCAACCCCACCCCTTTGGGCCAGCGCAACGCGCGCGAATTCGCCGCACAACTGGCGGCGCAAGGGGTGGTGGTGGCCTCGGGTATGGCCAGAGGCATAGACGGCGCCGCGCATTTGGGGGCGCTGCAAACCGGGGCGCCCAGCGTGGCCTTTGTTGGGACGGGTATCGACCGTGTGTACCCGAGCGCACACCGCGAGCTGGCGCAGCAACTTGCCACCCAAGGCCTGTGTTTAAGTGAGCTGCCTTTGGGCAGTGGCGCGTTGCGGCATCATTTTCCGCGGCGCAACCGCTTGCTTGCAGCTCGGACGCAGGGTACGTTGGTGGTGGAGGCCGCTTTGGGCTCGGGTTCACTGATTACGGCGCAGGTGGCGCTGGATCTTGGGCGCGAGGTCATGGCCATGCCCGGCTCCATCCATGCCCCACAAGCCAAAGGCTGCCATGCACTGATCAAGCAAGGCGCGGCACTGGTTGAAAACACCGACGACGTGTGCGCTGCCATGGGTTGGCGCGCTCGGTCTCACACCCTGGCCAACACCGCCCCACCCGGCACCGCCGCGCCCGCCGCGTGGTCACCGCCAGAGGGCGACGCAGCCACGCTGTGGCCCCACCTTAGCGACGCAGCGCTGCATGCCGACACGCTGAGCGAGCGCAGCGGCCTATCACCGGCCGCGCTGCAAGGTGCGTTACTTGAGTTGGAACTTGACGGCCGCGTGGCCGCGCTGCCTGGCGGCCTCTGGCAGCGCCAAACTTAAACCACGGCGCCGGCGTTGGGGTCGTTGCGGTCGATGTCTTTGTCGGGCTTGATCAAATCTTCGCGTTTGATGCCCAACCACATCGCAATGGCCGCGGCCACAAACACCGACGAGTAAATGCCAAACAAAATCCCAATCGTTAGCGCCAGTGCAAAGTAGTGCAGGGTGGCCCCGCCAAACAACAGCATCGACAACACCATGATTTGGGTGGAGCCGTGGGTAATGATGGTGCGACTGATGGTGGAGGTAATGGCTTTGTTGATGATGGCGCGGGTTTCGAGCTTGCGGTAACGGCGAAAGCATTCGCGCACCCGGTCAAAGATCACCACCGACTCATTCACCGAATAACCCAAAACCGCCAGCACCGCGGCCAACACGGCCAGCGAGAACTCCCACTGAAAAAAGGCGAAAAAACCCAAAATAATCACCACGTCGTGCAAGTTGGCCACGATCGCCGACACCGCGTACTTCCACTCAAAGCGCATGGATAGGTACAGCATGATGCCGACAATCACCAGCGCCAGCGCAATCAGTCCGTTGGTTGCCAGCTCTTCACCCACCTGCGGCCCCACATACTCGGTGCGCCGCAAAGTGACTTGCTCACCTTGGGCGCGCAGCGCCGCCAACACCTGCTCGCTTTGTTGCGCAGAGGTTTGATTGCCGGCGGCGGGCAAACGCAGCAGCACGTCACGCGACGAGCCAAAGTTTTGCACCGGTACATCGGTATAGCCCAAGGTGTTGAGGGTTTGCCGCACCTCAACCAAGGGCGCCGTTTGCTCGTAAGACAGCTCCATGACGGTGCCGCCCGTGAACTCGACCGATAGGTTGAGTCCACGCGTTACCAAAAACACCACCGCCGCCACAAAGGTCAACAGCGAGACCACGTTGAAGGCGCGCGCGTACCGCATGAACGCGATGTCTTGGCGAATACGAAAAAATTCCATGGTGTTCCTGTTAACTGCTAAGGGGGCGCCGCTCGGTTTGTACAGCCTAGACTACTTGGGTTGCCACACCGTGCCAATGGAGACCTTGCTGAGTTTGCGCTGACGTCCGTACCATAAATTCACCAGCCCGCGCGAGAACAACACCGCCGAGAACATACTGGTCAGAATGCCCACCACGTGCACCACGGCAAAGCCTCGCACCGGGCCCGAACCAAACAAAAACAAGGCCACGCCCGCAATTAAGGTGGTGACGTTGGAATCGAGAATCGTGCCCCATGCGCGTTCGTAGCCGGCGTGAATCGCGGCCTGCGGCGAGGCCCCACCGCGCAACTCTTCTCGCACCCGTTCGTTGATGAGCACGTTGGCGTCGATCGCCATGCCCAGCGTCAGGGCCATGGCCGCCATGCCGGGTAAGGTTAGCGTGGCCTGCAGCATCGAGAGCACGGCCACCAACAACGCCAAGTTAAAGGCCAAGGCCAAACTGGAGATCACACCAAACACCGCGTAGTACAGGCACATAAAGGCCACCACCACCACAAAGCCCCAGGTTACGCTGTCAAAGCCTCGGGCAATGTTCTCGGCCCCCAAACTGGGGCCCACGGTGCGCTCCTCCACGATCTCCATGGGCGCGGCCAAACTGCCTGAACGCAACAACAGCGCCACATCGTTGGCCTCGGTGGTTGTCATGCGACCAGAGATTTGCACCCGGCCGCCGCCGATCTCGCTTCGAATCACCGGCGCGGTCACCACCTCGCCCTGGCCTTTTTCAAAGAGCAGAATCGCCATGCGTTTGCCCACGTTCTCGCGCGTGACGTCTTTAAAGATTCGCGCGCCCTGCGCGTTTAAATTCAGGTGCACCGCAGGCTCTTGGGTTTGGCTGTCAAAGCCAGGCTGGGCGTCGTTTAGGTTGTCGCCCGTTAACACCACGTCGCGCTTGACGATCACGGCCTGGCCGTTGCGGTCAAAAAATCGCGCCGATCCAAACGGCACCGGCGCTTGCCCTTGCTCGGCCGCGCGCCCTTCGGCGGATTCGTCCACCATGCGCACCTCAAGCGTGGCGGTGCGGCCCAAAATGTCTTTCGCTTTGGCGGTGTCTTGCACGCCAGGCAACTGCACCACGATGCGATCCATGCCTTGCTGCTGTATCACCGGCTCGGCCACGCCGAGTTCGTTGATGCGGTTGTGCAGTGTGGTGATGTTTTGTTTAAGCGCTTGCTCTTGTACTTGCCGCACCACCTCGGCGCGCAACTGGCCACGCCACTGGCTGCCCTCGGGGGCGGTCTGCTCGGCCCACTGCAAGTCGGGGGCTTGTTGCGCCAACAGGCGCTGCACCGCGTCGCTCGGGGTGTCTGGGCGTGGGCTCAGCACCACCGCTGCGCCCTCGCGCGCAATCCCTTGGTGGCGCAGTCGCTCGCTGCGCAGCGCGACACGCAAATCGGCGGCGGTGGTGTCGAGCTTTTTTTGTAGCGCCGCGGCCATGTCAACCTGCAGCAAGAAGTGCACGCCGCCGCGCAAGTCCAAGCCCAGGTACATGGGCTTGGCGAGTAGGTCTTGCATCCACTGCGGGGTGCGCGAAACCAAATTCAACGCCACCACAAAGGCTGGCGCCTGCGGGTTGGGGTTGAGATTTTTTTCTAGTGCGTCACGCGCACGCAACTGGTCGTCGGCATTCGCAAGCCGCAACACCGCCGAGTTGCCCTGCAGCACGCTGCCTTGGATTTGCAGCCCGGCCTGGTTCAGTGTGCGCTCGAGCCGTTGCATGAGCGGGGCGTCTACCCGAACGGTGCTGCGTAGCGCCGAGACCTGTACCGCCGGTGCCTCACCAAAAAAGTTGGGCGCGGTGTACAGCACGCCCAGCACCAGTGCCACCACCAGCACCACGTACTTCCATATTGGAAAACGGTTCATATGCTCACTCGTTGCTGGGCGCGCCAAACAGCGCGCCATGGCGCACCGGCCGTGACCGTGGCCGGGTTATTTCAGGCTACCTTTGGGCAGCACCTGCGCCACCGCTGAGCGCTGCAACTGCACCTCAACGTTGCCGCCAATGTCCAGGCCTACAAAGCTCTCGCCCACCGAGGTCACTTTGCCCGCAATGCCGCCAGCCGAGACCACCTCATCGCCTTTGGCCAAGGCTTCAATCATGGCTTTGTGCTCTTTTTGACGTTTCATTTGGGGCCGAATCATGACAAAGTACAGCACCACAAACATCAACAGCAAGGGCAGCAAGGTCATTAAAGACGAGGGCTCCCCGCCCCCAGCCGCTTGCGCGTAGGCGTTGGAAATCAACACAGCTCACTCCAAAAAAGGGTTAATCCACCATTGTATGCAAGGCTCAAGCCACTCCTGAGCCGCCGGGTACCGCGGCCGATGGCCCGGACGGGACAGCCACCGATGGCGGCGTTGCCGCCGGCGCATCGCCGGCCCAGCGCCGCTGCAAGTCCGCCAGCGTTTGGCGCGCGGCTTTGAGGTTGTTCATTTTCACGTGGCCGTAGCCCCGAACCTGCTCGCCCACTTGCGCGATTTGCACCGCCAGCGGATGACGCGGCGCGTCGAGGGTGGCCACCAGCTGCGTCAGCGCCGCTTCGTATTCGGCCAGCCACGCGCGCTCGGCGCGGCGCTCGGGGTGGTAACCAAACACATCCAGCACGCTGCCACGCAACCCGCGCAGCGCCGCCAACACATGCATGCCGCCCAACAGCCAACGGCCGAGGCGCCGTTTGGTGGGCAATCCGCGCGCGTCGCGACCCGCCAACAGTGGCGGCGCGAGGTGGAAGAACACCTTGGCATCGCCTTGGAATTGCGCTTGGATACCGCGCATAAAGTCGCCACGGGTGTACAGCCTTGCGACTTCGTATTCGTCTTTGATCGCCAAGGCACGGAAATACTGGCGGGCCACGGTCTCGGTAAGCGGCAAACCCGCCCCCTCACCCGCAACCGCTTGCTCCGCTTGACGCACGCGTTGCACCAGGGCTTGGTAGCGCGCGGCCAGCGCCTGGTTTTGGTACTGGGTTAGGCGCTGCACGCGGTCTGCCACCAGTTCGTTCAAACTGGGCTTGACGTGCCATTGCACCACCTGCGCCGGTTGCAGCATGGCTTGCACGCCAGGCCAGTCGTGGGCGCAACGCCGCCCCCAGTCAAAGGCGCGCAGGTTGTTGGCCACGGCCACGCCGTTGAGTTCAATGGCGCGACGCAGCGACTGCAGATGCAACGGCACCCAGCCCTTTTGCCAAGCAAAGCCCAACACCATGGGGTTGATGTAAATGCTGTCGCCCAACATTTGGGTTGCCACACGGTGCGCATCAAAAGCCGCCAAACTGGCCTCGCCCGCGGCTTGGGCCACGCGTGCGGCGCAGGCTTGCGCCGGGTTTTGCCACTCGGTGTGCTGCACAAAGCCTGCCGTTGGCGTGGCGTGGCTGTTGAGCACCACCCGTGTTTGGCCAGGCCGCACACGCAGCAGCGTTTCTTTGCCGGCGGCCACGATTGGGTCGCAACCCAGCACCACGTGCGCGGCGGCGACGTCGACGCGGGTGCTGTGCAGTTGCGCTTGCTGCGCGGCGATCACGGCGTGGGCCCAGGTGGCCCCGCCCTTTTGCGCCAAGCCAGCAGAATCTTGCGTGACCACCCCCTTGCCCTCTAGGTGCGCGGCCACGCCCAGCAACTGACCAATGGTGATCACGCCGGTGCCACCGACGCCGGCGACCAAGATGCCCCACGGCTGCTGCAGCCCGGGCAGTTCGGGCCAAGGCAAATCGTCGGTTGGCGCCTGGCGCGCAGCGCCCGGTGCGGCGGCCGTTTGAACCCCCACATACTGCCCACCCTCAACCGTGACAAAGCTGGGACAAAAGCCTTTGAGGCACGAGGTGTCTTTGTTGCAGGTGTTTTGGTTGATGGTGCGCTTACGCCCCAGCGGGGTCTCCAAGGGCTCGACACTCATGCAGTTGCTCTGCACGCTGCAGTCGCCGCAGCCTTCGCACACCTCGGGGTTGATGAACACCCGTTTCGCTGGGTCCACCATCTTGCCGCGTTTGCGGCGGCGGCGTTTTTCGGTGGCACAGGTTTGGTCGTAAATGATGACCGTGGTCCCCAACACCTCGCGCAATTGGCGCTGCACGTCGTCTAAGTCGTCGCGGTGATGCACCTTGGCCTGGCCTGGTAGCAGCCCCGCCGGGTATTTATGGGGCTCATCGGTGACCACCCTGACCTGCTGGGCGCCCTCAGCCAACACGCTTTGCGCAATTTGCGCCACGCTGTGGCCCTCGGGGCGCTCGCCAATGGCCTGCCCGCCGGTCATGGCAACCGCGTCGTTGTAGAGAATTTTGTAGGTGATGTTGACGCCGGCGGCAATGCTTTGGCGAATCGCCAGCAAACCGCTGTGAAAGTAGGTGCCGTCGCCAATGTTGGCAAACATGTGCGGGTCGTGGCAAAAGGGCGCTTGCCCCACCCATGGGACACCTTCACCCCCCATTTGGGTAAAGCCCACCGTGCGCCTGTCCATCCAGATCGACATAAAGTGGCAGCCAATGCCGGCCATGGCGCGTGAACCTTCGGGTACTCGGGTTGAGGTGTTGTGCGGGCAGCCCGAGCAAAACCATGGCACGCGGTCTTCGGTGGGCTGGGTGGCCAACTGGGTCATGGTGGCGTCGCTGGCATCCAGCACCGCCAGGTGCGCCCGAATGCCAGCCACCACATCCGCCGGCAAGTCAAGCGCCAGCAGTCGAGCGGCCAACGCGCGCGCCACCATGGCCGCGTTAAGGTCGGCGTGTGCACGCAACAGCGTATGGCCCTGGTGATCTTGTTTGCCCAGCACCCGCGGGCGCTGGCTGTCGGGCCAGGCGTAAAGCAAATCGCGCAATTGGCTCTCAATAAGCGGGCGTTTTTCTTCAACCACCAGCACCTCTTGCAAGCCCTTGGCAAACGTTGCCACGCCCTCGGGCTCCAGCGGCCACACCACCGCCACTTTGTGCAAACGCAAGCCAATACGCCCGCAGGTCTGCGCGTCCAGCCCCAAATCGGCCAAGGCTTGGCGCACATCGTTAAAGGCTTTACCACTGGCCACAATGCCCAGGCGATCGTTGGCACCCGACCAAATGTTGACGTTCAACGGGTTGGCGCGCATATAAGCCAGCGCCGCGGGCCACTTCACATTAAACAAGCGCTCCTCTTGCGCCAACGCCGGGTCGGGCCAGCGGATGTGCACCCCTTCAGCAGGCAACGCACCCTCGGGCCGGACCACGCGCACCCGGGCTGGATCAACGTCCACGCAAGCGCCGGATTCGATGATTTCCTGGATGGTCTTCATGCCGGTCCATACCCCGGCATAACGGCTCAGCGCCAGCGCGTGCACGCCCAAGTCGAGTACATCTTGCACCGACGCCGGAAAAAACACCGGCATGTGGCAGGCCACAAAAATATGGTCGCTTTGGTGCGCCGCGGTTGAGCTTTTGGCCACATGGTCGTCGCCCGCCAACGCCAGCACCCCACCCCAAGGCGTGGTGCCCGCCATGTTGCCGTGCTTAAAAACATCGCTGCAACGGTCCACCCCCGGCCCTTTGCCGTACCACAGACCAAACACCCCATCCAAGCGCCGACTCGCCGGCGGCGCAAAGCCCAACTGCTGCGTGCCCCAAACGGCGGTGGCGGCAAGCTCTTCATTCACGCCTGGTTGAAACACCACGTCGTGTTTGGCCAAATGGTCGCGCGCGGCGTGCAACGCTTGGTCGTAACCACCCAACGGCGAGCCGCGATAGCCGCTCACAAAGCCGCCGGTGCGTTGGCCTTGACTGAGGTCACGCTGCTGCTGCAGCATGGGCAGACGCACCAAGGCCTGAACCCCACTCATGAAGGCTTGCCCGTGCGAGAGGGTGTACTTGTCGTCGAGTGAGGCCTGCTGCATGGCCTCAAGCGTGTCGGCGGGTAGCTGATGCGATAACGGCGCGTTCATGGGGTCTCCAACGGGGTCACCCCATTATGGTCACCGCGGCCAACAACGCAAGTCACGCGCCGCCAACGCGTATGGGCTTATTCGAGCAGCTGCCGCAACCAAGCCCGCCACGCACCGATTGAATCGCGATCCGGCGGGGCCTGATGCACCGGAGCCTGCGGCGCGTTGGCTGGCGCCGATTCCGGCGCCGCCGGCGCTGGCGCGGCGGGCGGCGGCGCGTCGGGGGTGATGAGGTTGCCCAACCGGCGTCGCACCTCTTGCACGGTTTGTTGCGCCGAGGCCTCGCCGTCGTACCAACGCACCCACGCATCCCAGCCCACCACCAACACGGCGGCCAATACCACCCAGCCGATCAACTTAACCATCCCCTGTCCCTTTGGTCGATGTGGGCTGGTCAAGCGGCACGGTGCGCGGTAACAACGCCCACCAACGCATGCGTTGCTTGAGTTGATACGCAGTGTCTTTGGCCGCCTGGCCCCAGCCCGTAAAAAAATCGGCGCGTACCGCACCCACAATGGCACCCCCGGTGTCTTGCGCCACCACCATGCGGGCGCCGCTTAAGGCCACCCCCTCGGTTTGCAACCATAGCGCGGTGCCGTAGGGCACGCTGTTGGGGTCGACCGCCACCGAACGCCTCGGCGTCAGTGGCACACCCTGCGCGCCCCGAGGCCCGATGTCAGCGGCTTGCGGCGCCAACGGTTCTTCCCGAAAAAACACCACCCGCGGGTTCACCCACAGCAGCGACTGCAGCCGTTGCGGGTGCGCCCTCACCCAAGCAGTGATGCCATCCCAACTGCCGTCGCGCGTCTCGCCTTGGTCCAGCAGCCACCGACCGATGCTGCGATAAGGGTGTCCGTTGTGCCCGGCAAAAGCCAAACGCACGCGCCGCTGGCTGCCATCGGGCTCGGTGATGGTGGCACGGCCAGACCCTTGAATTTGCAGCACCAAGGCTTCGATTGGGTCAGCCGCCCAGGCAATCACCTTATCCGCCAATGCCTGTTGCAAGGCCGGGTCTGAATCCATGACCTGGCGCGTATGCCAGCGCTGCCCCGGTTGCCACCCATGGGGTAAGGCATACAACGGCACTTGGTGCGCGTCGTCACGCGCTCGGCGCAGCTGCAGCTCGGGCTCGAAGTAACCGGTGAGCAAGCCCTGGTCCTGGCCTTGGTCGGTTTGCACGGCGTAAGGTTGCCAATGCTCGATCAGCCACTGCCAGCGCTGCCCCGGCTCCGCCAGTTGCTGCAATTGCAAGGCGCTGCAAAACGACGCGCGCTGCTGCTGGCAGCTGCGCAGCCACGCTTGCCACAAGCCGTCCAAGCTGTCTTGGCCAACACCGGGCAAGTCGCGCCAGTGGGCGGCGACCCAACGGCTGCTGGGTTGCTGCTTGGCCACAGGCAGTGGCACAGTGGCGTCCCACGCCAGCCAAGCCTGCCAATCGGCGCGGTCGGCTGGGGGCTCCATGGCGGGGGCTGTGGCCTGCTGCGACACCGTTGCCTCGGGCGGCGCGCTGGGTTGGTCGGGCGTGGCACAGCCCGCGAGCAGCCCTAGAATGAGTGCGCCGGCGGCCCACGGGTGTCGTGGGCCAACCGCTTGTAACCAAGAAAACCAAACCGACCGCATGTGGCTATTGTTGCTTGAATCGCTGGGCGCGTTGTTGCTGCTGGTGTTGATTATTTGGTGGACCATGTTCCACGGCCGTCCCGGCGGCGAACCGCCCCGCAGCGACGACAACGACCCAGACAAACCCTAGCTCATTGCGCCTTGGGCGCTGCGGTTTGCGGCTGCAGCACCTCAACCGGGGCTTTGCCGTCGCCGCGTTGCAACGCCACGTTTTGAACTTTGGGGTCATCCCAGCTGCCGCTTACCTCAAACGCACGCATGCCTTGGGCGTTTAAAACGCTGCCCACGCTGCGTTGCAACAACAGCGACACCAAGCCCACCACGGGGCTGGCCGTGGCGGTCAGCAACGACACCGCGGTGGTGTCCAAATCGGGCGAAACCAGCACCCGCAAGCGCTGCGTCTCTCGCACCACATCCAACTCGCCTTCCATCAGCACCGATGCGCTCACCCCTTGCATGGTGAGGCTGTTGGTGCGAATCACGCCTTGCGCCACGCGCGCCTTGCCGCGCGCCTGATCGAATGCGAACCCTTGGGCAAAGACATCGCGAAAGTCCAACAGCAAGCGCCGCGGCAACGTCTGCAAACTCAGTACCCCCAGCAGCTTGGCAATGCCGGGGTCGGCACGCAAAAACTGTCCGCGCGCCAAGTTCAGCTCCAAATCGCCCGACAAACTGCTGGGTTGCAAATCAAACGGGGAGTCGTCCCAACTGAGCTCGCCTTGCATGTTGCCGGTGCCGTCGCGCAACACCCCCGGCATGTCAAAACGCGCCAGCAATTCACCGGCATTGGTAATGCCCAATTCAAAGCGCAACTGGGTGCGCTGCGGCTGGGTGGTGGCCGACGGGCTCTGGGCCACCGGAATTTGCCAATAGCCATTGGCTTGCAACGACGCATCGGTGGTTTGCAACATCAGTTTGCTGATTTGCCAACGCCGTGTTGGTTGCGCCAGCGGCTTGGCCACCAGCTCCAACCGCCCCCAATCGCGGGTACCAATGCGCAACGATTTCACCACCACATCGGCGTCGGGCAAGTTGTCACGCAGCTGCTGGCTCCAACCCTGCCCCCCGGTGCGGGGCTTGGGCAGCCACAGGCGGTCAAAGGTACCGCGCAACTTGGGCGCCTGCCCAGCCTCGGTTGGCTGCCACAGCCACTTGCCCTTCACTTGGTCGGCGTCAATCTGTCCACGCCAGCCCTGACCGGCCCTTTCAGCCTGGGCGTTGAGCGCGGTTAATGTGGCGTCTTCAATCAGCAGCCGGTCGACATCCACCTGCCAGCGCGCCGGCCACCACGCCGAGGCCTGACCCCATTCGTTGCCCAGGGTGTCTTGCAGCATACCGCGCACCATCCACGCGCGCCACGCGTCCACCGACAGCTCGGGCAGCCGCACCACGCCGCTTACCGCCCGGGCACTCGGCTGCTTTTGGGGCAATGGCGCGCCCACGGCCCACGCCCCAGCCACCGGCTGCCAAGCGCTGCCGCGAAGTTGCACCTGCACCCGCGCCGCCACCGGCGCGGTGGGCGCATCCAAACTCAGTTCAACCTGCGAGCGCTCGGGCCGGTCTTGGCTTGACGAGACTTGCAGCGCAAGCGGCCAGCGGCTGGCCTCGTCTTTGTTGAATGGCGCGGGCAGGGCAAGCGCCACGCCCTGCAACGACGAGGTCAAGCGCCAACTGGCCTGCGCCGCGGTGTGGTCCCACTGCAGTTCAAAAGGCAGGGTGCCGCGCATTTGCGCCAGTACACCTTGGGC
>RFXW01000042.1 GCA_009921245.1 Candidatus Fonsibacter lacus
CCAACGCGGCCCGGCACCGGTGGCGCAGCAGCTCTACGCCGAAACCGAAGCCAGCCAAGCGCAACGCGCTGCGGCACGAGAAAACCGCCGCTTCAGCCCAGAGCCCGCACACGCCATCAGCGGTGGCCGCCCCACCAAACGCGACCGCCGCGCCATGGAGCAAACCTGGGGCGACCGCTGGAGCGCCAGCTTAGACGACTAACGATGCAGCCACCTCATCAGGTGTCGAAATGCCAGTTTTATAATTCCAGCAAAAAAAGTAGGCGCTCCCTGAACCATTCAACATAAAAGGATTGTTCAGGTTATGACCAAAAAACTAGTAGCACTGGCCCTATTGGTGGCCGCGTCAGGAATCGCCCATGGGCAAGCACCGGAAGGAAACGCCAGCGGTAACTTCAGCGTAGCGCTTGGCAGGTTCAGCTACGCCGGCGGATACGCTGGCATTGCCATTGGTGGACTTAGCAGGGCCAGCGGAGAATCCAGCGTAGCGATTGGCGGAAAAAGCAAGGCCAGCGAACAAGCCGGCGTGGCGCTTGGCGGCAAAAGCGAAGCCAGCGGAGAGGCCAGCGTAGCACTTGGTGGCAAAAGCGAAGCCGGCGGAAAAGCCAGCGTGGCTTTGGGCTCTCGCAGCCAGGCGCCGGAGACGCTCACCGTATCGGTGGGTAACGATGAGACCAAGCGCCGTATCGTGAATGTTGAAGCTGGCAAGAACGCCACCGATGCGGTGAACAAGGCTCAGCTTGACGCCCAAGCCGCAGAAATCGCGGATTTAAAGCAGCGTGTTACGGCCCTCATGGCTCAGGTGGCCAAACTGGCCAGCAAGTAGGGATAGGACAATGAACAAAACCACACTAACAGCGTTCGCCCTACTGGTGGCGTATGGCACCAGCTACGGGCAAGTCTTGGGCGGAAGTGCAAACATTAACGACGCAGCCACTGTTGGGCAGCTGAACAACCGACTGGGCGTGCTGCAGCCGATTCGTACGGCGAAGCGCCGCTCGATCGGGTCTATGCCACGCCGTTCCCTTTTTTGAACACCTAACGCGGCGCAGGCGCAGGCGCCAAAAATCCGCTTTGATTGGGCGAGGTAGGCACCCCATGCGTGTCGCGGTTCCACGGCATGGCCTCGTCGTGCCAAATATGCAGCTTGGGCGTGAGCTGGTGGCGTTGCCGCACGCACCCAAGCCTAAGAATCACGCTGGTGGCTGCCTCAGCGGCGGTGGCAAACAGTGGTGTGCCGCAGTCACCGCAAAACACTTGCGCGCGCTTGTTGCCACTTTGCGCGGTTTTTATGTAGCGCTTGGGCTCGCCGTGCAGCGTCATGTCTTGCAGCATCACCGGCACCACCGCGCGCATTGGCGCACCAGAGAGTACCTGACAATCGTTGCAGTGACACACCATAACCTTATCCGGGTCAATCAGCGCGGTAAACGACACTTTGCCGCAGTGACAAGCTCCATCAATTTCCATGGGTTGCGCCTCCTAAAAAATGCCGTTGGCCGAGCCATAGCCATACGGCTTTGGGGTATGCTCAGCATGGTACGCCATGGCGTCAGCCATGGCCAACAACCCATCAACAGTCAAGCAAAAGAGAGGTAACCCATGATCGACCCCATCACCCTCACCGCGGCCGACGGTCATCAGTTGGCCGCCTACGTGGCGCGCCCCCTAGAAAAACCCAAAGCGGCCGTGGTGGTGTTGCAAGAAATTTTTGGGGTCAACAGCCACATTCAATCGGTGGCCGACCGCTACGCCGCCGAGGGCTTTTTGGCCATTGCCCCCGCCATGTTTGACCGCGTGCGCACGGGCGTGGCGCTGGGCTACACCGGGCCCGATATGGATCAGGGCCGCCAACTCAAGGCAGAGGTTGAGGCACTTGAGCCAGCCGCGGCGCTGGCCGATGTGGGCGCCGCCGTGGCCTACGCGGCCAGCCAGTGCGGCGGCAAGGTTGGCGTGGTGGGCTATTGCTGGGGCGGCTTGCTTACTTGGCGCGCTGCAGCCGAGGTTAAAGGTGTGGCTGCAGCCGTGGCCTACTACGGCGGCGGCATGACCGCCGGCACCGAGCCAGCGCGTCAGCCACACTGCCCCACCATGGCACACTTTGGCGCGCACGACGCACACATTCCGCTGGACGGTGTGCACGCCTTTGCGCACCAGCACCCCGGGGTAGAGGTGCACATTTACCAAGCCGACCACGGCTTTAATTGCGATGCACGCGGCAGCTACGATGCCACTGCTGCCAAACTCGCGCGTGAACGCACACTGGCGTTTTTTAAGCAGCACCTGGCCTAGGCGTTGCCCATTCCAAGCGCCTGTGGGTTCTATTTTTCGTTTTTTTTGATCAATTTGGGCTGGCGGCACCGTGGCAAAAGACAACCTAAAGGTGGCCGGGTCGGGATTGGAGGCATAAAAAGGCGCGCCGGGCACAAAGGCCACGCCCTGTTCGGCGGCCCGCTGCGACAAAACGGCGCTGTCCGCCCCGGGGGCGGTAAAGCGTGCCCAAACAAACAGCCCCCCCTGCGGTTGGTTGTAGGTTGCGTGTGGGCCCAGGTGTTGTTGCAAGCCATGCAGCATGGCGTGGGCGCGTTCGCGGTACGCCGCGCGCACATGGGCCAGTGCTTGCGGCAGCGCCCCGCTTTGTAAATACGCCGTGGCAGTGGCTTGCGCCAGGGTGCTGGTGTTGGCATCGCTGAATTGTTTACACATCACGGCCTGCGCGCGCAAGGCAGCCGGCGCCACCATCCAGCCCAAGCGCAAACCAGCCGACAATGTTTTAGACAAACTGCCGCAATGCACCAATAGCTCGCGGCTGCCCGGCACCTGCTCGCTCAGCGACAACAAACTTGGCGGCGGTGGGGCATCAAAATACAGCTCGCCGTAGGGGTCGTCTTCTACCACCAAGGTGCCGGTGCGTGCCGCCAACTGCAGCACCGCCTGGCGTCGCTCTGCGCTCAGCGTGGCGCCGGTGGGGTTGCCAAAGGTAGGAATGAGGTAAATGAGTTTGGGCCGGTGTTGCGCCACCAGCTGCTCCAAGGCGCTGACGTCCACGCCGTGCTCGTCGGTTGGCGCACTCACCAAATCGGCACCGTACAAACGAAAGCATTGAATCGTGGCCAAAAAAGTGGGGCCTTCAACAATTACTTTGTCGCCGGGGTCGATCAGGGTTTTGCCAATCAAATCAAGTGCCTGCTGACTGCCGGTGGTAACCAGCACGTCGTCGGCTTGCACGGCAGCCAATCGACTTTGCATTAACTGCGCAATGGCCTCGCGCAACGGTGGGTAGCCCTCGGTGGCGCCGTAAGCCAACGCCGCCTGGGCGTGCTGCTCGTACGCGGCGTGCGCGGCGGCCTGCAACCCTTCGCGATCGCACAGGTTGGCGTCGGGAAAGCCACCGGCAAAGCTGATGATGCCGGGCTGGCCAAGAAGTTTAAATAACGCGCGGATGGCAGACGTTTCAACGTTTTGCAGTCGTTGGGCAAATGGTAGGGTCACGGTATTTTGTGGCGCACAATGCGGGCATGAAAAAAGTTCACATCGAGCCGTTCTTCGCCACCCTTAAAGCGGTGAATCCGCAGCCCAACACCGAACTTGAGTATACGAGTGTGTTTGAACTGTTGGTGGCCGTTATGCTTTCTGCCCAGGCCACCGACGTCAGCGTAAACAAAGCCACGCGCCGCTTGTTTGTGGTGGCCAATACCCCGCAAGCCCTATTGGATTTGGGTGAAGCCGGGCTGGCCTCGATGATTCAAAGCATTGGGCTTTACAAAACCAAGGCCAAGCACGTGCTGCAAACCTGCCGGTTGCTGCTGCAGCACCACGCGGGCCAGGTGCCGCGCTCGCGGGAGGCCCTTGAGGCCTTGCCCGGCGTGGGTCGCAAAACAGCCAATGTGGTGCTAAACGTGGCTTTTGGTGAACCCACCATGGCGGTGGACACCCATATTTTTAGGGTAAGCAACCGCACCGGGCTGGCGCCGGGCAAAACACCGCTGGCGGTTGAGTTGGCGCTGCTTAAGCGCGTGCCCGCCCACTATTTGGTCGACGCTCACCATTGGCTTATTCTGCACGGTCGCTACGTCTGCACCGCGCGTGCGCCGCAATGCGCGGCGTGTCAGGTACAAGCCTATTGCACTTTCAAGGGCAAGGCCCTGCCCTAAGCCTGGGTTGTTGAGGGCTCAACCTGCGCAGCACTTAAACGCACCGCGCAGTATTTGAATTCGGGAATCTTGCCAAACGGGTCAAGCGCCGCGTGCGTCAGCAAGTTGGCCGCGGCCTCTGCGTATGCAAACGGCACAAACACCGCGCCGTCGGGCGTGCCTGGGTCCAGCCGCGCGCGCAGTTGCACGCTGCCGCGCCGGGTGGTGAGCTGCATCCAGTCGCCCGGTGCCAAGCCATGCGCCTGCAAGGTGTTGGCGTTAACGCTGGCCGTGGCCTCGGGCTCAATTGCATCAAGCACATGCGAGCGCCGCGTCATGCTGCCGGTGTGCCAGTGCTCGAGTTGACGCCCGGTAATCAGCACCAGCGGGTAGTCGGTATCGGGCACTTCAGCCGGGGCTCGCCATTGCGTGGGCACCAACTGCGCACGCCCATTGGCCGTGGGAAAGGTGTGGGTAAACACCACCGCCTGCCCCTGGCTGGCGCCTTTGGGCCACGGGTACACCGCGCTGCCGTGTTGTTGCAGGTGTTGCCAGCTGATACCGCCGTGCGACGCCGCCATGGCTTGACGCATTTCCTCGTAAATTGCGGCCACACCGTGGTACGCCACCCCCGGCTGGTCGTACAACCAAGGCACCGGCTGCCCATTGGGCATGCCCATACGCTCGGCAATTTGCTGCAGTATCCAAAGGTCTGCCCGGGCCTCACCAGGCGGTGGCACAGCTTGGGCCCCCAGCTGCACCAGTCGATCGGTGTTGGTTACCGTGCCAATTTTTTCAGGCCAGGCGCTGGCCGGCAGCACCACGTCAGCAAGCCAAGCGGTTTCGGTTAAAAACAAATCCTGCACCACCAAATGCTGCAAACTGGCCAACCCGGCGCGGGCGTGGTGCAAGTCGGGGTCGCTCATGGCGGGGTTCTCACCCATGATCAGCATGCCGCGCAGGCGCTCGGGGTCGTTCGCGGGCCGTTGTGCCTGATGCAGCATCTCCACCACGGTTAACCCCGGCGTGGCAGGCACCGGCGCCCCCCAAAACTGGCTGAACCAGGCGTTGGCATCGGCATCGTCCACCCGTTGATAGCCGGGGAGCATCATGGGGATCAAGCCGGCGTCGCTGGCGCCCTGCACGTTGTTTTGGCCACGCAGCGGATGCAGCCCCGTACCTGGCCGCCCCATCTGCCCGGTGGCGCAGGCCAGCGCGATCAGGCAACGCACGTTGTCGGTGCCGTGGGTGTGTTGGCTCACGCCCATACCCCAAAATATCATCGCTGCCGGGCTTTGCGCGTAGGCTGTGGCAACTTCACGCAACTGCTGAGGTGATACCCCGCACAGTGTGGCCATGGCCTCAGGGGTGCTGTAACGCACGGCCTCGGCCACCTCGTGCAAGTTGTCCACGCGCTGCGCGGCAAAGTCGGTGGCAACACCCAGCTCGTGCAACACCACGTGCAGCATGGCGTGCAGCACCGCCACGTCAGCGCCCGGGCGAAACGCCACATGCTGCCAGGCGTGTCGTGCCAACTCGGTGGCGCGCGGGTCAAGCAGAACCAAACGGGCACCACGCGCCACGGCGTTTTTAATATGACTGGCCGCCACCGGATGATTGGCGGTGGGGTTGGCCCCCATGATCCAAATGGTTTCGGCATGCTGCACATCCGACACCGGGTTACTCACCGCACCCGAGCCCAGGCCCTCAAGCAACGCCGCCACACTCGAGGCATGGCACAAACGGGTGCAATGGTCCACGTGCGGGCTTGCAAAAACGGTACGCACCAGTTTTTGAAACACATAGGCTTCTTCGTTGCTGCCTTTGGCACACCCCAAACCCGCCAGGGCGCCGCCGCCGTGCGCCGCGCGAATCGCCTGCAGCGGTTGCACCGCGGCCTGCAACGCTTGCTCCCAGTCCACCTCTTCAAACACCTCGCTCCAATGCGGCGGATGTTGGCAATGGTTGGGGTTTTTGGGTGCATCCGGGCGTCGACGCAGCGGCCGTTGCAGTCGCTCAGGGTGTTCGATGTAATCGTAACCATAGCGGCCCTTAACGCATAAACGGCTGCCGTTGGCGGGGCCATCACGCCCCAACACCCCCACGATGCGCTCAGCCTGAGCGCCGCTGGCGGGCTGCACCTGATAGGTTAACTGGCAACCCACGCCGCAATAGGGACAGACCGAAGGCACCTCACGCGTTGCCTCCGGCAGCGGCTTGGCCGAGGCAATGGCGCCGGTTGGGCAGGCTTGCACACATTCACCGCAGGCCACGCATTGGCTGGCAGCAGCCGGGTCGTTTAGGTCAAAGGCGATATGGGCGTGCGCACCACGCCACACCATGCCAAGCACGTCGTTGCCTTGTTCGTCGCGGCAGGCACGCACGCACCGCGTGCATTGAATGCAGGCGTCTAGCTGCACACGCAACGCCGGGTGGCTGGTATCGGGCGCCGGCGCCGGTCGAGCCGCCAGCGCAAAAGCTGCACGCGGCTGCACCTGCAGCCGCTGCGCCCACTGCCCAAGCTCACCCAAAGGCTGGCCCAGCAGCGATTGCGGAGCATCCGCCGGCATGTCAGCCAACAGCAACTCCAACACCATGCGCTGGCTTTGCCGCGCGCGCGGGCTTTGGGTTTGCACCACCATGCCCGGCTCGGCTTGCCGACAACAGCTTGCGGCCAGGGTGCGTTCGCCGTCAACCTCCACCACACACGCGCGGCAATTGCCGGCTGGCTGCAGCGGGCTGGCATGGCACAAATGCGGCACCTCAATGCCGTAACGCGCCGCCAACTGCCAAAGTGTCTCGCCTGGCTTGGCCTCCACGGTGCGCCCGTCAAGGGTGAGGGTTAAGGGTTGCGTCTGGGTCATCACTTCAGCTCGTGCCCAAAGTGTTGTTGCACGCTTTGCCAGGCGTTTGGCGCCGCCTGGCCCAAACCGCAAATGCTGGCCTCACGCATCACCTCGGCCAAGTCATCCAAGGTGTGGCTGTCCCACCGAGCTTGCTGCATCAGCTGCACCGCTTTGTCTGTGCCCACACGGCACGGGGTGCATTGGCCGCAGCTCTCATGCGCAAAAAAGCGCATGGTGTTGAGCGCGGCATCACGCGCGCGGTCGTGTTGACTCAACACCACCACCGCCGCCGAGCCAATAAATGCGCCGTGCGGTTGCAAGGTGTCAAAGTCTAGCGGCAGATGCGCCAGATCGGCGGGCAACATGCCACCGCTGGCCCCACCCGGCAAGTAGCCATACAAGGTATGCCCCTCGGCCATGCCGCCGCCGTATTCATCCACCAATTCCTGCACGCTAATGCCTGCGGGTGCCAAGTACACGCCTGGGTTGCGTACCCTTCCACTGAGGCTGTAGCGGCGTAAACCTTGGCGATCGTGCCGCCCGTGCGCGGCAAACCAGGTGGCCCCTTTGGCATGCAGCTCGGGCACCCACATCAGGGTTTCAACGTTATGAACCAAGGTGGGGCGCCCAAACAACCCGCGCTGGGCCACGTAGGGGGGACGCAGCCGAGGCTCGCCACGTTTGCCCTCCAGGCTCTCGATCATTGCCGACTCTTCACCGCAAATGTAGGCACCCGCGCCGCGCCTCAGGGTGATGGCGGGTGCGTTGGGCTGCCACGCGCGCAGCGCTTGCAGCGCGTCTTGCAAAACACGATGCGCATACGGGTATTCGTCGCGCAAATAAATGTAGGCGTGCTCACAGCCCACCACGTGCGCGGCCACCAGCATGCCCTCCAACAAAGCATGCGGCTGCGACTCCAGCAACACCCGGTCTTTGAAAGTGCCGGGTTCACCTTCATCGGCGTTCACCGCCAGTAGGCGCGGGCCGGCTTGCGCCATTACGGCGCGCCACTTACGCGCCGCCGGAAAACCCGCACCACCCAGCCCACGCAAGCCCGCTTGCTCAAGCGACTGCAACACCGTGTCTGGGCTGATGTGCCCGGCTTGCAAACCCAGCCACAACGCATAACCGCCTTGCTTGCGGTAGGTCTCCAAATCGGTGGCGGTGGGCAGGTGAGGTGCGTGCCGACGAAAATCCTCGGCGCGCCACCCAGCCTGTTGCTGGTCCACACACTGTTGCACGCCTTGCGCCACGCGATCGGGGGTTGCCTGCGCCAACGGCAATTGCCCCACCTGCACCGCTGGGGCTTGCTCACAACGCCCCACACACGGCACAGCCTGCACACGCACCTGGCAACCGGTGGTTTGCTCCAGGTTTTGAACCAAGTCGCGCTGCAACGCCTCGGCCCCTTGCATGGCACAGCTTAGGCTGGTGCACACCCGCACGCGCAAGGTGTCGTCTTGGGTTTGACCGTCCGGCAAGATTTCAAAGTGATGATAAAAACTGGCCACCTCTATCACTTGCACCGGGGCTAGGCCCAATGCATGGGCCAGCGCCACCAACCAGTCTTTGGGCAAGCCACCCTGTTGATCATGGATGGCATGCAGGTATTCAATTAAGGCGTCTCGGCGCCAAGGCGTGGGCAGGGGTGCCAAGCATGCGGCCACGGCTTGCATGGCCGCGTGGCTCACAACCCTACCCTTGGGCGCGCGCCGCGCACGGCCGCGCGCAGGGGGGCGAGATTGAGCGGCGGGCTCGGTCACAGGGTGGCTCCTAAAATGCGGCGCATGACACCATCACACAACAACGCTTCTACCCCCATACGCTACCACGTTTGCGCCATGGGCAACGCCCTGGTTGACCTGGAATACCAACTCAGCGACGCCGAACTCACGGCCCTTGAGGTTGACAAAGGGCTCATGACCCTACTCAACGACGACCAACGTCACGCCCTGGTTCAGCGTTTGCACGGACACGGCACCCGACGCACGGGCGGCGGCTCAGCGGCCAACACCGTGGTGGCCTTAACGCAGTTGGGTGGCCAGGCGCACTACACCTGCCGCATTGCCGACGACGAAAACGGTCACTTCTATGCTCAAGACCTTAAGCGTTTGGGCGTGCAGGCGCAGCTGCAAATCGCCAACCCCGCCCAAGAACACACCGGCACCTGCTTGGTGCTGGTTACACCCGACGCCGAGCGCACCATGTGCACTTATCTTGGGGCCACGGCGCTGCTGGACGACGGCGCTGTAAACGGCCAAGCCATTGCACAAAGCGCGGTGTATTACATGGAGGGCTACTTGGCGGCCTCACCCACCGGTTGCGCGGCGGCACTGCAGGGCCGCGCACTGGCGGCAGAGGCGGGGGTGGCCTTGGCACTGACGCTGAGCGACATCAACATGCTGCGGTTTTGCCGTGAAAACATCAACGCCATGTGGGGCGAACGCGTGGACTATTTGTTCTGCAACGAAGCCGAGGCCATAGAGGCCAGCGGCCAACCCGACTTTGAGGCGGCGCTGGCAACTTTGGCGCCACGGGCCGATACCCTTTGCATCACACGCGGTGCCGCCGGCAGCGTGGTGTTGCAGCAAGGGCAACGCCACGATGTACCCGCACCCCGCATCACCGCTGTGGACAGCAACGGCGCCGGCGACATGTTTGCGGGCGCATTTTTATATGCCATTACCCACGGCGCCAGCGTTGTGCGCGCGGCGGAGCTGGGCAACCTCACCGCTGCGGCGGTGGTGGCGCAGCACGGCAACCGCCTGGCCACCGACACGCTACAAAACCTGCAGCAGCGCTGGCTGGGCAGCCAAGCCAACTAAACCGCCGCGCGGGCGGTTACATCATGCCCGGGTTGCCAGCCATGCCGAGCAACTTGGGCACGTTGGGTTGGCGCGGCTTGATCACCGGGTTGGCCTTAAAGTAGGTTTCCATCACATCCCAAATCGGTGTCCCCGATGCACCCTCGGCCACCGGCGCCCAGCCTGCCACTTTGTAGGTTTTGTCGGCCTCAATCTGCTTGCCACCCAGCCGCATGTCGCTGATGCGCTTACCTGACGCCGCCATGGGGTCGCAGGTGTACTGCAGGCCACCCACGCGCACCATGTCGCCGCCTTGCTGGTAGTAAGGGTCGGGGTTGAACAGGTTGTCGCACACGTCCTCTAGGATGGTTTTGATCATCGCCCCGCTCATATCGGTAAGCGTGGTGGCCGGGTAGGTGATGGCCACCTGGTCCATAAGGTGATCACGCGTAATGGCTTGCCCCGGCAATATGCTGGTGCCCCAGCGAAAGCCCGGCGAGAACGCAATTTGGGCCCCTTTAACTTCCATCAGGGCATCAACAATCAACTGATCCCAGGTGCCATTGAAGTTGCCGCGGCGGTACAACAAACCCTCTGAGGTCGCCAAGGTTTGGTCAAGCTTGGCCGCGTACGGTGCGCGCACCTTGTCGATGTACGCCTGCATGGCCGGATCGGCGGGCAACAAATTGGCAAACACCGGCAACAAGCGATACCGAAAATCTTGTACCTTACCGGCGCGGACATCAAAGTCCAGCACGCCTAAAAATTTTCCATTTGAGCCGGCGTTGGTAACAAGCGTTTTGCCACTGGCATTAGAGACAATCACCGGCGCGGGCACGCCGTCGTGGGTGTGACCACCCAAAATCGCGTCCACGCCCGTAACACGCGACGCCATTTTGACGTCCACGTCCATGCCGTTGTGCGACAACACCACCACCACCTGAGCGCCCTTGCCGCGCACCTCGTCAACCAACTCTTGTAATTTGTCGTCTTTGATGCCAAAAGTCCAATCGGGCACCATGTAGCGCGGGTTGGCAATGGGTGTGTACGGAAACGCCTGCCCAATCACCGCCACCGGCACGCCATTCATGCTGCGCATGACGTACGGCTGAAACACCTGGTCCTCAAAGTCGGTGGTGTGCACGTTGTGCGCCAAAAACGCCAATTGGTCGCCGAAATCTTTTTTGATAATTTCCTGTACGCGATCAGCCCCCAGGGTGAACTCCCAATGCGGGCTCATCATGTCCACACCCAAGAGCTTGCAGGCATCGACCATGTCCTGACCCTTGGTCCACAAGGCTGTGGCCGAACCCTGCCACGTGTCGCCACCATCAAGCAGCCACGCGTGAGGCCGACTGGCACGCATACGCTTAACAAGTGTGGCCAAATGGGCAAAGCCACCCACCTTGCCATAGGTTTGCGCCGCTTGCGTGAAATCGAGTGCGGTAAACGCGTGCGCCTGAGCCGTGCCAGGCGCAATGCCAAAGTGTTTCAACAACTGCTCACCCACCAGGTGCGGGGGCCGACCCTTGGCCTCGGCCACGCCAAGGTTAAAACTGGGCTCGCGAAAGTAAATCGGGCGCAGCTGCGCGTGGCAATCGGTAAAGTGCAAAAAGCTGACGTTGCCAAAAGCAGGATGCTCGTACAGCGACTCGGTGCCCCGGCTGGTGGCAGCCAATGCCTCTGGACTGGCCAGCGGCATACCCGCCGCTGCCGCAGCCGCCAACAACTGCATAAATTCTCTACGTTCCATATTAACGCTCCCCTTTTTGGCGCGCTAAACGCCAATCATCTGCCAAAAAAAGGGGGCCTAAGCCCCCTCCCGTCAGTGGGTTCAACCCACGGTCAATTACTTGTTAACGGGCGAGTTTGGATCGAGCAACAACGCCACCAAGTCTCGGACTTGGTTTTGAGTCAAGATACCGTTGGTGCCCGCCCGTGGCATGTTGGAACACGCGTTGTAGGCACGGGAGTTCCAAATTTTGCCCCAGGTGTACTTAACCACCGCCTGTGCCGCAGGGCTGTTGGGGTCGGTTACACCGCGCAACTTGCCGTAGCCCACCAGGCTGGGGCCAAGCGTGCCGTACGAATTAAACGACGGGTCGATTTGGTGGCAGTTGTAGCAGTTGCCACCGTTGGTGGCCGCCAATTTGTCGCGCCAGGTGAGCCCCTTGCCACTTTGAGCAACTTTTTCGCCACGCTTCCAATCGCCCAAGTACTTGCCATCGCTGGGCCACTTGATGGCTGCCATGTTGGCCGCCTCAATCGCTTTGGCGGTTTTTTCGTCGAGTGCTTTACCCGCTACGTCCGCCTGACTGCACAAATCGTTGGAGGCCTCAGGGGCGATACGGTCGAGTTTGGCAATGCCTTTGTTTTGGAACGAGGCCTTGATGACCTCGGCCGTGGCTCGTTCGGCATCGGCACTGCTGCTCATGGTGGTGGAAGAGCAACCTGCCATCAACGCTGCCACGCAAGCCGCAGCCAGCACACTTTGTGTTGTTTTCTTCATGTCGTGCTCCTTAGCGTTTGATGGCCGGGGCGATGCTCTCGGCGCCTTTGGCATTCACACCCATGTAAACACTCAGCGCCACCGTGGCGTCGCTGCCGTACTTGGGCTCGGGAAAGCGCTGCTGCCGGTAGCAGTCATTCAGGCGCTTTTGCATGGTCCACATTTGGCCGTTGCCCACACGATAGGCTGGCCAGGCTGCAAACCCAATGCCATCGCCCGGGTTCTTGGTTAGGTTGGGTAGGCCTTGGAGCCGGATACGCTTGCCGTCTTCACCATGGCAGGTGGCACAAGCAAAGTCGTGCGTGCCGCCTCGGGCAAAGAACAACCGCTTACCCACCTCGTACATGGTTTTTTCGGAGGCGTGGTTTTGCGGCACCGCAAAGCGCATGCCTTTGGACTGACCTGCCACGTAGGTGGCGATGTCACGAATGTTGGCCATCTCGCCCTTGTTGTAGCTCACTTTGGCCAGCTCGGCGGCGTTGAACCCCTGCAAAGTTTCCATGCAGGTTAACAAGCGAGACTCCAAATCTTGCACACGCCCGGTGTCGGCAAAAAAGCGGGGCAGCTCAACAAATGCGCCTTTCACCACCCCCGGGCCTTTACCCAAGTCGCACTTTTCAAGGGTCGCGTTTTTTGGGCCACGGGCTGTCTTCCAGAGCTCCTCACCGTTCATTTCAAACAGTTCAGCTGGGTTGCCATCGGCCAGCATCTCTCGGTATTTGTCGATGCCTTTTTCGATATCTGACTGACCATGAGCCAGCGTTGACAACGCCAAAGCGGTCATCGCCGTGAGCAAATGCTTGCGCATGATTGGGTTCTCCTTGTCGTTATGCTTGGATTAAGCGGGGCAGTCGAAAGTCGACCATTCCCGCATGACAACTGCCTTACGAAATGGTGGCGGTGTCGGTGCGACTGTCGCCCTTGTTGTCCACCCAGTTGACCTCTACGGTTTCACCCTTGGCGCCGCCCTTGAAGCTAAACGCCAAATACGGGTTTTGCGAAACCGCAGGGCCCCAATCGGCGCTGAGTACAACCTTGCCGTTGTGCTTGGCGGTTACGGTGTTGATGTGATGCGCCGGAATGGGTTTGCCATTGGCGTCTTTACGCTGGCCCCCTTCCATGCGGTGCGACATCAGAACCCGCACGGTGGTCTCGCCATTGGCGGACTTGGCACGGATACGCATTGGATTTCCCATGTTCTTTCTCCTTCAATCTTTAAATGCTGCTCGACCGCTGCCCGTTTTAGCCGCCGCACCCACCCAAGGTAACCTTGGTTTCTTTTTTGGCCATGTAAAGCTTGCCGTCGGCCTTGGCGACTACGATGACGTCGGACGTTTGCCCCATCTTGACCCGGGTTTTCACCTCTGCCGTGGTACCGTCTGGAAACGTGAAGTGCGCGGCCATGGGTTGCGGGTTTTTCTCAACCAAAAACCACACGTCGGTGGTATTGGGCAGCTTGCTGACCGTTGCAACAGGCACCACCGCGCCGTTTTCGGCGATGTCGGGGGCAATCACTTCAATCTGGTCGCTGGTGGCTGGCTGACCGCCAATGGCCTCGAGCGCCCCCGAAAGGGTTTTGCTGGCAAAAGCTGGTCGGCTCTCTGCCGCCATGGCTTGTTCGGTGGTGATCAAACCCAAGCTCACCAGGGTCCCGAGGGCACCGGTGGTGCGCAGGGCATCGCGTCGGGTAATGTTCATGCGTTCACTCCTTGAAAGTCGCGTTATCAGTATAGGCGTATGCTTTGATAATAGACAAACGCCCAGGGGTTGGATATCGGGTTTGTCCTAGGCGTTACTTGGCGCCTGCGGCAATCCACTCGGCCATGGCCTTGGCGTCGGCATCGGAGAGTTGGGTTTGCGCTGGCATAGGCACCGCCCCCCACACACCCGAACCACCGGCCTTGATTTTGGCGCTTAGATAAGCAACGGCATCAGGCCGGCCTTGGTATTTATCGGCAACCTGCGAAAAACCCGGTCCGACCAGTTTTTGTTTCATGCCGTGACAAGCGGTACAAGACTGCGCCGACAACAACACCTTGATAT
>RFXW01000043.1 GCA_009921245.1 Candidatus Fonsibacter lacus
TTCACGGCCTTTATGGTGGCGTTGATGCTCACCAGTGTCGCCAATGCCTTGGTCACCCTGGCCTTGGGGCCTGTGATCACCGCCTTTGTGAGCTGGCTGGTATTTGGCCGGCGCTTGGCTTGGCCAACATGGCTGGCCATGGTGTTGGCTGGTTTGGGTGTGCTGTGGATGTTTGGGCATGCCTTGCAGCTGCAAGACCAACACGCCGTTGCGGGGATTTTGGTGGCACTTTGCGTGCCGGTGGCCGCGGCCCTTCAATGGAATGTCCTGCACCAAAGCCAACAAGCACAAACCCATCACACCCCCATGCTGCCCAGCGTGCTGGTGGGCGCCACGCTCTCAGCCTTGGTAACCTTGCCCTTGGCTTTGCCACTGCAAGCCCACACCAATGACATCGCGGCCATGGCCGCTTTGGGGGCTTTTCAACTGGCTCTGCCTTGCGCGCTGTTGGTGTGGGTGGCCAAAGCCCTGAGCGCCACAGAAATTGGACTGCTGGCGCTGTTGGAGCTGGTGTTTGGCATTGGCCTCACCTGGCTGGGCGCTGGCGAGGCGCCCACCGCTCACGCCATGATTGGCGGCGCGCTGGTGGTTGCGGCGTTGGTGCTGCAGCAACTAAGCCCTCAGGCCAAACCCGCCTAAGCTTGGGCTTATCAATGCTTCCAACTCGGATCGCGTTGGTCGATCATTCGCATCCATGCAGGCCATTCCGGATGCCTAACCATGGCATTGGCCTGCGCACTGCCGCCCTCAAATTGCTCGCGTGTGCGTCGCATCGCATCGACCGAAGGCGTACACAATTTGCCCGTGGCCATCGCCCGTAGCTGCACCTCGGCGTTGCGGATGAAAGCGTGGTGACGCACCACAGCCCAAATCGCGTCGGGTCCAGCGGTGATCAAACCGTGATGCCGTAAAACCAGCGTGTGGTGGTGTTCACCCAGCGCTTGCACAATGGCCGGTCCCTCGCTGCCGTCCAACACGATACCTTGAAAATCGTGGTACCCCACGCGCTCAAAAAACTGGCACCCTTCTTGGGTTACCGGTACAACAGGCGAATCCACCGCACACAGGCTTTGCGACATCGCCTCATGGGTGTGCAGAACACAGTGCAAGTCGGGACGGGCCTGATGAATGGTGGAATGAATCACCAAGCCCGCTTGGTTAATCGGCCAAGTGGTTGCAGACACCACCGTGCCATCCATGTGGATGCGTACCAAATCGCTGGCCCGTATCTCGTCGTAACGCATGCCAAAGGGGTTGATCAATAAATCATCCGTACCCGGCACGCGCAGCGTGATGTGGTTGTACACCACGCTGGTCCAGCGATACCAGTCCACCACCCGATAGGCCAACGCCAATTGCAGCCTGGCCTGCCATTCCACGTCGTCCATTCCAGATGGCGCAGTGGGTAGCTGCACCGCAAAACGTTGATCGGTTGTCATGTGTTCCCCTCTGACCCCATGTACCTAAAGGCCCAGTACCCGCTCGGCATTGCCGTGCATGATTTTCTCCATCACCTCAGGCTTGTAACCAAGTTCATCCCACTCACGAAAAATCCGAGGATACGGCAGGCTGGGGTAGTCACTCCCAAACATGATTTTGTCTTGCAGGCGTCCCCGAATGTCAACCTTGAGATTACCGGGAAAATGCTTGGGTGCCCACCCAGACATTTCCCAATAGACATTGCCTTTATGTAGCGCAACCGCTGTGGTCTCATCCACCCACGGCCACCCCGGGTGCGCCATGATGATCGGCATGGTTGGGAAAGCCGCCGCCAGACGATCAATGTGTTTAGGGTGGGCGTGTTCAATCAACGCGCCGTTCCCACCAGGCATGCCCGCCCCCATGCCTGTGGTGCCTACGTCGATCATAACGGGCACCCCCATCGCTGCAATCTCCTCAAACAACGAATAAAAACGCCGATCGCTTACCGCGAAACCCTGCATGATGGGGTGGAAGTGAAAGCCCAACATACCCAGGCCATGGATTGCATGGCGGGCCTGCTGCATGGCAATTTCGCCCTTGGCAGGCTCTACCGCTGCCCAGCATTGAATGACGCGCTCGGAATGACGCTGCCACATGCTGTGCACATAGTCGTTCGAGCATGGCGGCGCCGCAACTGTGGTTTCAAGATCCAAGGCAACCAAACATGCTTCAACACCCGCCTCAGTGAATTCTGCAATGACCTCCTCTTCTGATTTGCCAACCCAATCACGCTTCCAGTAGCGTGCCAGCTCGGCCGGATACGGGCCTTGTGATGCAATCCAAGTGCTGGTGCCCGGATAGCAGTGCAAGTCAATGATTCGCATACCTTGTTACGCCTTTGCCCGAGCTTCTTGCTCGATTTTTGCTGCCACCCATTCGCCCAGTTGCTTTTTTGAAACCTTGCCAAATGTTGACACCGGAAATTCATTCAGCGTCTCCAAGCGCTCGGGCAACTTGAATTTCGCAATTTCCTTGGTGAGTAAAAAATCAGTCAATTGCCTGAGGTTAAGCGTGGCACCTGGCTTGGGTATCACATACGCGCACATTTTTTCACCCATGTTGGCGTCTGGCATGGGAACGCATGCCACGTTTTGTACGCTAGGGTGCCCCAAAATCAAGTTTTCAACCTCTTCGGCACTTATTTTTTCACCCCCACGATTGATCAAATCTTTTTTTCGTCCCTCCACCACATAGTTACCCGAAGGATGACGACGCATCAAATCGCCCGATCGGTAAAAGCCCTCAGGGGTGAACTGGCGCGCGTTGTATTCGGGCACGCCAAAATAGCCTCTCAAGGTGTAAGGCCCGCGAACGGTGAGTTCACCAACTTCGCCATCGGCGACTTGCTGGCCGTCATCATCGAGTAGTAAGACCTCATCGTCCTCACAAACGGGTCGGCCGCAGGTTTCTAGCTTGACCTCTTCAGGATCATCGTGCCGCACAAACATCAGTGTGCCCTCTGACATGCCAAAGTTTTCTTGCACAAACGCGTTGGTGAATAGTCGCTTGGTTTTTTCTCTAACCTCTGGTTGCATGCGTTGCCCGCCGCTTTGAATAAGCTTGACACTGGTTAAATCGTAATCGCCGATTGCAGGGTCGTTGATGAGACGAATCAAAAGCGCAGGTACAACCTTTAAGTGGGTCACGCTGTGTTGCTCGATCAGCGAGAAAATCTCCGCAGGTCGAGTATTGGCGTGCAAAACCACCTTCGCACCTTGAAAGAAAAACCCTTGAATACCAGGGCAGGCCAATGGTAGGTTGTGCGCAATCGGCAGCACCAAAAGCAAAACCGAATCGGGCTCAACCTGTGTCACCTTGGCGGCCACCTTAGAGTTATAAGCGTAGTCGTTGTTGGTGCGTGGGATCAACTTGGGAATACCTGTGGTACCACCCGAAAGCTGAAAGATACAAGGGTCGGTAGGGTCGATGCGCACCCGATTCAGGACATCCATGGGCAAGGAGGCCGGCGTCTCAATCAACGACTGCAAACTCACCTCGTTTGCTTGCGGCTCCCCGAGCACCAGTCGCAATTTGAGGTGGGTATGAGAGGCTTGTACCCGTTGAATCATCGGAGCAAATAAAAAATCACCCGCCCGATCCGGGTAAACACACGCCACCGCGCCCGATAGCTCCACGAACTGGTTGATCTCAGCAAACCGATGGGTGACCAGCGCGGCAATCGGGATGGCGCCAATTTTTTGTAATGCAAAGTACAAAATAACGAACTCAGCAACATTGGGTAATGTCGGCACCACACGGTCCAACGGCCTTAGCCCCAGCCCCCAAAGGTTGAGCGCCAGATTCGTGCTCAAGCGATCAATATCGGTGAATGTATAAGTCCGCTGTCCATCAATCAACGCATCGCGCTTACCCATGGCGGTAAACGTTGCTGTGAACTCCTGCGCAAGCGACTGATCCTTCCAATACCCCTTGTCACGGTATCGTTTGGCAAAGTCATCGGGAAATGGAACAACACCATCGAGCATGTTCAGTCTCCTAGGTTGAGCTCGCGAAACCGCCGTCTATCACGATAACTTCGCCAGTGACAAAGCGCATGCCTGTGATCAAGCCCAAAATCGCATCGGCGACGTCATCTGCTGTCACACAACGTTTAAGTGGCGTGAGCTTGGCGCGGTTCCCCATGAGTTTGTCGTAGTTATCTCCCAGCATGCGCATCATCCAGTCCCCCTCCATCCATCCAGGCGCCACAGCGTTAACGCGGATATCAGGCCCAAGATTCCAAGCCAAGGTCTTGGTAAGGCTCACAATTGCCGCCTTGCTGGCCGCGTACGGCGGGGGTTGAGGCCCCGGCCTCAGGCCAACAATACTTGCCAAATTGACAACAGCGGCTTGTGGCGAACGCTTAAGCAGAGGCACCGCGGCCCGCGTTACTTGAAATGTGCCCTTGACGTTGACTGCGAACACTCGATCCCATGCCGCCATGTCGAGTGACTCGAGATCTCGAAAAGTCCAGTCTGCAGTCGTGCCAGCGTTATTCACCAGTGCGTCGAGCTGCCCAAACTCTTGTTCGACGTCATCCAGCATTCGCCTGACTTGAGCTTCATCGCTCACATCGCACGGGCAAAGCATGGAGCGCACATTGTGCGACGCCAACTCTTGCGCCAATGATTCGGCGGCGGCTCGACTCGAGCCGTAGTTAATTGCCACGTCAAAACCATCTTTGGCTAAAGCCAAAACCGTGCTTCTGCCAATACCGGTTGCTCCACCTGTTACCAGTGCTGTTTTTTTAGACATAACCAACCCGCCCTCCTCGCCGAGGGGAATCAAAAAGATAGAAAAAAAGGGGGCATAGGCCCCCTACCACTTAATATTTGGCGATGATGGCTTCGGCCTTATTGATGAGATCCGCGCCGTCGATGCCTGCTTTGGTTGCGTCTTCAACCCACTTACTGCGGGTGGTTGCCGCCGTGCGCTTAAACGGAGCAGCGGCGGCTGCATCGAGAACGTGCACGTTGTTACCAGCCTTTTCAATGAACATCTTCCCAATGCCATCGCCCTTGTCCATGGCTCGGCCAAAAATTGCTGCCGCGCGCTCACCTGAGTGATCGTCGATAACCTTTTTGAGATCCGCTGGCAGTGCTTCATAGGCTTTCTTGTTCATCACAACAGCAAACGTCAGCGTAAAGAGTCCCTTGTCACCTGCCACCACGGTGTGGTTTTTGACCAATTGGTGCAGCTTGAGGGCCGGTACGATTTCGTAAGGCAACATCGCGCCCTGGATCACACCCTTAGACAGGGCGGACCCAACCGCGGGTACGGGCATGCCAACACCCACAGCGCCCATTTGCCCAAGCATGATGTTGATCACTCGCGATGCGCCACGAATTTTTTTGCCTTTGATATCGGCCAACGAAGTGACTGGATCCTTGGTATGGAACATCCCCGGACCATGCACATGCACACCAATCAACTTCACGTCCTTGAATTCGTCCATGGCGTGTTTTTCGACATACTCCTGAAACGCGCGCGAACCACGCTCAGCGCCAGCGGTCATGAAAGGCAGCTCAAAGACCTCTGATTTGGGAAAACGTCCAGGGTTGTATCCAAGCACGGCCCACGTCAAATCGACCACACCATTTTTCGCTTGGTCAAACAACTCCGGGGGCTTTCCACCCAGCTGCATCGCTGGAAAGTGCTGGATCTTGATGCGCCCTTTGCTCGCCCTCTCGACGCTCTCGATCCAAGGCATGATCGCAAATTTGGGAATGGCCGCCTGCGGGGGAAGCTGTTGGTGAAACCGCAGGGTCACTTCTGCTGCGGACACACTGGGTGGCATGGCAACGATGGCCAGTCCACCCGCAACCGCCAGGGTTTTGATAATTCGTGTGAGTTTCACTTTGGAGTCTCCTATTCGTTATAGCCAAATCAGGATACTGCAACCCTCGATTTTTCAGGTGCTTTTTTGAAAAATATATAGATGCAATTTGTGAAAAGTGATACAAGTTTGTTTTCACTGTGCGCTTAACCCAAGGGCCAAATAAGATGAATACCAAAGAACTATCTTGCTTCATCGCCACCGCCGAACAAGGGGGGATCCGATCAGCCGCCCGAGCGCTAACCATTCCACAGCCTGCCGTGACCCGAGCGATTCAATCACTCGAACGGCAGTTGGGCGTCACATTGCTAACCCGCCGCGCGGATGGCATTTTGCTAACGGCCGAGGGAAGGCGATTCCTCACACGTGCCCGTTTGATTACGGCAGAAGCAAAAAAAGCCAAAGAAGAACTGCAACAAACCAAAGCAACCTACGTAGGAGAGGTTCACGCGGCTTTGTCGATCATGCCGCACCTGCACCTTTTCCCATCTGCTGTTCGAAGCTTCAGCCTAACCTACCCAAGAGTCAAGCTGCATATCAAAGAAGCGCTGTTGCCCGCGGTTGCGGATGATTTGCGAACAGGCCAGATCGATTTTTATCTAGGCGCCATACCCGATCATGCACGGGAGTCAGACTTGCGAATCACGCATTTGATGGATAACCAACGCGTGGTGGTTGGCCGGCGAGAGCACCCGCTACGACTTGCCACATCGCTAAAAGAATTGGAACATATCCAATGGGCGGTACCCGATGTTGACCATGATCCCAGCGCTGAGTTGCAAATTCTTTTTCGCACCAGAGGACTCCCGCCACCAGAGGTCAGCCTCTACGGCAAAACTGCCATGTCCATATTGATGGCGCTTACCGACACCAACCTTTTGGCGATGCTGCCTCAGCAATGGGCATCCAACCCCCTGACACAAGACTGGCTGGCCGTATTCCCAATCACCGATCCTTTGCCAGCGCCGCCGATCGGCTTGGCCGTCTGCGACCGGCTCCCTCTGACCCCACCCGCAGACCACTTTTTGGATTTGTTGCGCCGGCGCCTGGTCTGAACGCATATGCATCTGCGTTTGCATCCGTGGCTGACCAGTCAGCCTTGCGGACGTCTGAGTCCAGGTGTACAGTTTGACGTTGATCCGTTGCAACTCAGAACAATTCAAGGATACCAACGATGTTGCCTCCTGCCTTCATGCGTGCATTGATATTGATACCAAGCGCATTGTGTTTTTCAGGTCTAACCTACGGACAACCCGTACCTATGGGCGTTTGGCAAACCTTTGATGAAGCAACCGGCGCGGCCAAAAGTGAGGTGACGATCAGCGAGCGTGATGGCGTGATCTCAGGCCGTGTCACCAAGTTTTTGCGACCCGACGCCGACCCCAATCGGCGCTGCGAAGCCTGCACCGATGACCGCAAGAACCAACCCATGCTTGGCATGGAAATCATTCGCGGTGTCAAGGCCGCCAGTGTGGCCAATCAATGGGGGGGCGGCGAAATCCTAGACCCCGAAAACGGCAAAACCTATAAGGTGCAACTGAATCTTTCAGACGATGGGCAAACGCTTGCCGTGAAGGGTTCTTTGTTTATCTTCAGCCGAACACAAACCTGGCGGCGGGCGGCCCAGTAGCCGCTTGGCCTATTAATTAGCCGCTGCTCGCATCAGCCAAACGAGCCCCCTCAACCAACGCCCGCAATTTCGCCAACGCCACCTCACGCGACATGGGCGCCATGCCGCAGTTGGTGCAGGCAATCAAACGTTCCTTGGGCACATGCGTTAGCGCGCGCTTAATGGTCTGCGCCACTTCCTCTGGGGTCTCTACTGTGTCGCTGGCGACATCAATCACCCCCACCATCACCTCTTTGCCCTCAAGCAAGGCCATTAGATCCATGGGCACGTGCGAGTGCATGCACTCCAAACTTATCTGGTCAATCGAGCTTTTTTGTAGCGCCGGAAAAATATCGGCGTACTGCCGCCATTCTTCGCCTAAGGTTTGTTTCCATTGAATGTTGGCTTCAATGCCGTAGCCGTAGCAAATATGCACCGCGGTTTTGCAGGTCAGCCCTTGGGCTGCGCGCTCCAATGCCTTCACACCCCAATCGGCGGCCTCTTGCATGTATACGTTAAAGGCAGGCTCATCGAACTGAATAATGTCCACGCCATCGGCTTGCAGACCCAGCGCCTCTTGGTTGAGTAAATCGGCAAATGCCATGGCCATTTTGATTCGATCGCCATAAAAGCGATCGGCAACGGTATCGGCGATGGTCATGGGCCCGGGTAGTGTAAATTTAACCAAGCGTTTGGTATGGGCGCGCAACAGTTGCGCCTCACGTTGATGCACCCGCCCTTTAAGCTTAAGCTTGGCCACCACCTGGGGCACCATGGCGTCGTAGCGGTTGTTGCGTATGCCCATTTTGACCTTGTGCTCAAAGTCAATGCCTTCAACTTGTTCCAAAAAACCGTGCACAAAATGCTGGCGTGATTGCTCACCGTCTCCAATCACGTCCAAGCCGGCATCCTCCTGGGCCTTAACCCACAACACCGTGGCGTCGTCTTTGGCCTGCTGCAGCGCCTCCCCTTGATGCAGCCACTGCGGCCACAATTTTTGCGTTTCGGCCAGCCACGCGGGCTTGGGTAGGCTGCCGGCGGTGGCGGTACGAAACATCATGCAACTCCTTTAAAAACACCAATCACGCCTGCGGCTTGCAGGTTGTTTATTCGCTCAGGTGAGCAGCCAAGTTCCGCAAGCACCGCCTGCGTGTGCTCGCCCAGCCTAGGCGCTGGCTCGCCGATACGACCTGGGGTGTGACTGAGCTTGGGCACCACCCCTGGCACGGCCAACGTGTGGCCGTCTCGGGTGCGTTGCTGCACAATCATGTCACGCGCCAAAAAATGAGGATCTTCAACAACGTCTTTGGCGGTGTACACCCTGCCGCTGGGCACACGGTGTTGGCCCAGCTGTTGCAACACCGCCTCCACGGTCTGGGTTTGGGTCCAGGCTTCAATCGCTTGGTCCAGCATCAAGGTGTGTTCCACTCGCCCAGGGTTGCCAACCAGGCGCGGGTCTTGGGCCAGATCCTCGCGACCGATGGCGGTCATGAGTCGCTTAAAAATGCTGTCACCATTGCCCGCAATCAGCACCAAGCCGTCCGTGCAACGATAGGCGCTGGATGGCGCAATGCCGGGCAACGACGACCCTGCGGGCTCGCGCACCGCGCCAAATGCGCTGTATTCTGGAATCAAGCTCTCCATCACATTCAGCACCGCCTCGGTTAACGCGACGTCGATCACCTGACCTTTGCCGCCGTTGGATTGGCGATGATGCAACGCCGTGAGCACCCCAATCGTGCCGTGCAAAGCGGCCAAGGTGTCACCAATCGATACACCGCAGCGAACCGGCACCCGGCCAGGCTCGCCGGTTAAGTAGCGCAGGCCGCCCATGGCCTCGCCGATGACGCCAAAACCCGGCTGATCACGGTAAGGACCGGTTTGCCCAAACCCCGACACGCGCAACATAATGAGACCGGGGTTGTTCTGGCTCAGGGTGTCGTAATCCATGCCCCACCCTTCCAACGTACCTGGCCGGAAGTTCTCAACCAGCACGTCGGCCGATGCAATCAGTTGCCGACAGATGTCGCGCCCCTGCGGCTCATGCAGGTTCAGTGCAATCGATTTTTTATTGCGCGACTGAACCTGCCACCACACCGAGGTGTCGTCCAACATCATGCGCCATTGACGCAACGGATCACCGGTTGCCACCGGTTCAACCTTAATGACTTCGGCACCAAATTCCCCCAGCGTTTTACCTACAAATGGGCCTGCAATCAGCTGCCCCATTTCCACCACGCGCAGTCCAGCCAACGCCTGCGTTTGAGATTGGCTTTGAGTCGACATCGAAGCGTCTCGCTTAATGAGCAGGGTTAACCGACTTGGTGTCTGTGGGCGACCAATCGGGCGCAATCAGGCGGCGCTTGCCGTCGTGGGTGCGCTTAACCGAGGGGTCGTTTAGGTCACGGCGATCCCACAGCTGGCACGTCACCTGTTTATGCTTTTGATCAAGCCCTTCGCAATAGTTGGTGTACTCGCACACTTGAACACTGGCCCCATGGCCGTCGCGTATCTTGCGCGGCCAGTCGGGGTCTGCCAGAGACTGTCGGGCCATGCCCACGATATCGCACACCTCTTGGTCAATTGCAGTCTGCGCTTGCTCAAAATTATGTATGCCCCCTACCCCCACCACCGGTTGTTGCAACCCATGGGCACGCAACGTTTGACGCAGAGCATGCGTGGCGCCCAGATTTCGGCCAAATGGACCCAAGGCGTCGGAAATACGCGATGGCATGCACTCATAGCCGCTGCGGCCGGTGTATGGGTAGGCCGCTTGCCCCACGGCTGGTTGTTTGGCGTCGTCGAACTTACCGCCCCGACTGGTGGAAATGAAATCCATGCCAGCCGCCGCCAACGCCTTGGCGTACTGGCACGATTCCTCTAGGGTGGTACCGCCCTCGATGCATTCTTCGGTGAGCATGCGACAGCCCACCGTGAAATCGTGCCCAACACGCTCACGCACCGCTGCAAGCACCGCCAACGGCAGCTTAAGGCGCCCCTCGGGCGAGCCGCCGTAACCATCGGTGCGGCAGTTGGTGGCCGACAAAAACGATGCCATGGTGTAAGCGTGTGCGTAGTGCAGCTCCACCCCATCAAGTCCGGCTTGCTTGGCGCGCAGCGCAGCCTGCGCGAAGACCAAGGTCAAGCAACGCCTCGCGTGCGTCTTCGGGTGGCGTTGCCGTGTCTATACCAGCACGGATCAAAAGCTCACGCGTGAGCACCAGATGCCGCCTAAAAAACACGTCGGGCGAGGGCCGACGCCTGATGCGTAAAAAATCAATCAGTTGAATCAGCAAACGGGTTTTGCCGCCGCTGGCTTCCCGCACCGCATCCACCAATCGCCTCAGCCCATTGATGTATCGGTCATGGCTTAGCCTGAGCAAAGGCCCGCTGGGCACATCACGTATGCCAGTGGCCTCCATCACGATGGCTCCGGGCTGCCCACGAGCGAATCGGGCATACCAGTCAATCACGTCGGGCGTCACGTCGCCCTCTTCGTTCGAACGCCATGGCACCATGGCCGGCACCCAAATACGGTTGCTAAGTTGCAACGACCCCAGCGCAATGCTTTGGTACAACGCAGAAGACGCCGCCTGCTCAGCAGTTGGCACCAAACCTTGCGTTGACTGATACCGGATTCGCTCTATCGGTTGCCACACGCCATAGTCTCCACAAGATGTCTTTTTTGCACAGGGTTTTGGTTTGCTTGACGGGGCATGATAACCCTAGGGCCGCGTTTTGCCGGCCGCTTGCCACTGCTCAAACGGCAACTGGGTGTGGCCCAGCGTGCGCTGCCCCAACCAACGCAAGGCATCTCCTATTGGGGGTGCCGCAAAAGGCAGCTGAGTCACACGCCAGCCATTGCCCGCATCGCTGCCCACCGGTTCGCCCTGAAACGTGAACACATAGTTGGGCTCTTGGCCCATGCGCAAATCGGTGATTTGCCAACGCTTGCCTGACGCGCGAAAGCAAAAGAATCCATCTGAAAAATTTGCCAATTGCGCCACAACACGCACCTGTTGGTAGGGCTCAAAGGCCGCCACTGGGCACGTGACCCGTTGCCACTGCGGCGGTTGCTCATCGTCGAATAACGATACCCACGTCTCATGGTAGGCCTGGTTGTCTACAGCAACCACCCGCCATAGCAGGGTGTTAAAGGCCGATGGCGTGACCAACACCTTAACTTGGGGATTAGGAAGGTGGGGCTGAACCTGGTGTTTCACCCATTGTTGCGCCAACACCGACCAAACCAAGTAAAGGCTACTGATGGTCAAGCCAAGCCAAAGCGAACGCTGCGCAGCCTTACCCCGCAGCGCCCACATACCAAGTAACCCAGCGAGCAACGGCAGGGTATACAGCGGGTCAATAATGAATACGCTACCCACCCCCACCGCCTGCGATGAAAAAGGCAGCCACAGCCGCGTGCCGTAAACCGTCATGGCGTCCAACAGTGCGTGTGTAACCCAAACCAGCAGCGTGGCCACGCCCCAGCGCAAGGTGAGATCTTGGGATTGGCCGCTGCCTTGGGTGGGCGTTACCCCCCGCACCCAGCGCCAGCCCTTGACCATGGCGACCAAACCCATAGCGGCCATGCCTTGCACAAACAGGGCGTGGCTTGGACCGCGGTGCTCGGTCATGTTGCTGATGGGATCGCCAAAATCGAACAGCACATCCAAATCAGGCAGTGTCCCCATGGCAGCGCCCCAAAGCGCCGATTGCCATACCGGCACACGTTGCCGCATCACGGCAACACCCACGGCAGCGCCCAGCGTCGCTTGGGTTAGCGAATCCATGCGGTCATCCTTGGCTGGGCTTTATGCACAAACATCAACCCATATGCCTTGCGTGATTTCGGCAAGCAACTGCGGCGACATCACCACGCCGTTGTTGGTGTCACCAGCCGCCGGCACCACCTTTGCATAAGCTTGCAGCGAGCGGTCCAAGTAAATCGGCAGGGGCGTTACCAAACCAAACGGGCATACACCCCCCACTGGGTGTCCGGTAAGCGCCACCACCTCATCGCGCGACACCATCTTGCCGCGCCCCAAAACCTGTTTGAGCTTGGCGTTGTCTAAGCGTTTCGTGCCACTGGCCACCACCAGCACCACCTGTCCGCTAGCCAGGCGTACCGCCAGGGTTTTGGCAATTTGCTCAGCTTCCACGCCAAATGCCTGCGCCGCCAGCTCCACCGTCGCGGTGCTGGCTTGATGTGTCACGATATTCAATTGGAGGCCCAACGCCTCAAACTGCGCTTGTACGCTCAGGGATGTCACGGCTTATAGTTTCCTCAGGGGCAACCACGTCTGGCAACGCTTTGCAAGCAAGTCAACGGGCACTACACTTGGTTGTGTCGGGCCGCTGGTTGGTTTGGCCCGTATTTTCAACGATTTGATAAGTGATTGGATTTTGTTTACTCTCACGTTTTTGGGCACCCGTGGCACCGCCCCCTGTTTACTCGACACGCACCAGCGCTTGGGTGGCGAAACCAGTTGTGTGCAGATCGACGTTGGTGGTCATCGACTGTTTTTAGACGCAGGCACCGGCCTGCGCAAAGCCGCCCCCAGCTCAGGCGACGATTACCTCATACTGTCGCACCTGCACATTGACCACATGCTGGGCTTGGCCGAATTCGCCGCGCGCAAAAAAACCGGGCAATTGATCATCGTTTCGGCCATGGCTTCAACAGCGATTGAGCTTGAGAACTTGGTGGGCAAGGTCTACGGACCGCCCGCTTACCCGGTCTCGATTCGACAAATTTATGCCCGTGTTGTTTACCTACCCATGGTTGAATTTACCCAGCAAGGCCTGGATTCGCTGCACATCGAACCGATCACGCTGCACCACCCGGGCGGCAGCTACGGTACGCTGATCAGACACCTGCCCAGCGGCCAAGCGGCGGCTTACCTTAGCGACCATGAACACGGCTCAACGGCAGACCACACCATTGCCACCCAGTGCACTGGCATTGACATGCTCATTTGGGACGCTTCATACGATGACAACGATTTTGCCGCGCGTATTGGCCATGGGCACTCAACTTGGCAGCAAGGCGTAGCCATGGGGCAGCGCTGTGGCGCCAAAGCCGTGGCGCTGACGCACCACGATGTGACGCGCAGTGATCATGTGGCCATGCAAATCGAAAGCGAAATCGCCGGAACGATTGCGTTTTTAACCCACGATGACCTGCGTTTAACCCTGTAATGCCTCGTGATTGGTGCCAAAGCCCTCGGCCACATCTGGCCCCCACACGTACAGCGAATCCTCGGGCGGATGATGCCTTGCCTGCCAGTCCATGGTGTGCGGCACGAAATCAATGTCAAACGAATATTCAATAAAGCTGCCCCACGGGTCACGCGTGTACCGAAAGTAATTGGACCCCAGCACGTGACGCCCGACACCCCAGCCAAAGTCGTAACCCGCTTGTGACATTTGCCGCATGCCCAAGCCCACATGGTCGATGGATGGCACCGTCCAGCTGCTGTGGTGAAAGCCGTAATCCTCGGACTCCAAAAACGCCAACAAATGGTGGTCACTGCCATGGGGCGAATGCAAAAAGGCAATCACCTTTTCGGCATCACTGGGGCCAGCCGAGTCGGATACGCGCAGACCAAGTAGCTCACCGTAAAACTTCAGTGAGTTCGACACACTCTTGGTAAAGATCAGCAGGTGCGACATGTACAAGGGTTTGACCTTAGGCGCTGCGCTGCTGCTAGGCGCACGCTGCGTGCCGTTGGATTCGGGGGAAAACTC
>RFXW01000044.1 GCA_009921245.1 Candidatus Fonsibacter lacus
TGATGGGCGCCAACATGCAGCGTCAAGCGGTGCCCACATTGCGCCCCGAAAAAGCCCTGGTGGGCACCGGTATTGAACGGGTGGCGGCGGTCGACTCGGGCACCGTGGTGGCCGCCAAGCGCGGCGGCGTGGTGGATTTGGTTGACGCGACACGCGTGGTGGTTAGGGTCAACGACAACGAAACCGTGGCCGGCGAGGTCGGTGTTGATATTTACAACTTGATTAAGTACCAACGCTCCAACCAAAACACCAACATCGACCAGCGCCCGATTGTCAAGCGCGGTGACAAGATCCAGGCTGGCGATGTGATCGCCGACGGCGCCTCCACCGACTTGGGCGAATTGGCACTTGGGCAAAACATGTTGGTTGCCTTCATGCCATGGAACGGCTACAACTTTGAGGACTCGATTTTGATTTCTGAGCGGGTGGTGGCTGAAGACCGCTACACCTCGGTGCATATCGAAGAGTTGGTGGTGATGGCCCGCGACACCAAGCTGGGGGCTGAGGAGATCACAAGGGATATTCCCAACCTGGCCGAGACGCAAATCAACCGCCTCGACGACTCCGGCATTATTTACGTGGGGGCCGAGGTGGAGCCCGGCGACGTGTTGGTGGGTAAGGTGACGCCCAAAGGCGAAACCACCCTCACCCCCGAAGAAAAACTGTTGCGTGCCATCTTTGGCGAAAAGGCCAGCGATGTCAAAGACACCTCGTTGCGTGTGGAGCAGGGTTCGTCGGGCATTGTGATCGACGTTCAGGTGTTTACCCGCGAAGGCATCACGCGCGACAAGCGCGCCCAACAAATCATTGACGATGAGCTCAAGCGCTTCCGCCTTGACCTCAACGACCAGCTGCGTATTGTTGAGGGCGACGCCTTTGCGCGTATAGAAAAGCTGTTGTTGGGCAAAAACGCCAACGGCGGGCCGAAAAAGCTGGCCAAAGGCAGCCCAATCACCGCCGAATACTTGGCCGACATTGAACGCCACCACTGGTTTGACATTCGCCCCGCCGACGAGGACGTGGCGGCGCAACTGGAATCGGCCAAACAGTCGCTGGATCAAACCCGTCACAGCTTTGATATGGCGTTTGAAGAAAAGCGTAAAAAGCTCACGCAAGGCGATGAGTTGCCGGCGGGTGTGCTTAAGATGGTCAAGGTGTATCTGGCGGTTAAGCGTCGCTTGCAGCCGGGCGACAAAATGGCAGGCCGTCACGGCAACAAAGGCGTGGTTTCCAAAATCGTGCCGGTCGAGGACATGCCTTACATGGCCGACGGCACGCCGTGCGACATCGTGCTCAACCCGTTGGGCGTGCCCTCGCGCATGAACGTCGGGCAGGTGCTGGAAGTGCACCTGGGTTGGGCGGCCAAGGGTCTGGGGCAGCGTGTCGGTGACATGCTGCGCCAGCAAGCCAAGGCGGCCGAGTTGCGCAGCTTCTTGGACGAGGTCTACCAAACCGCTGGCCAAGCCTCAGCGGTTAAGCCTTTGTCAGACAGCGACGTCAAAGCCATGGCAGCCAACCTGGTTGATGGTGTGCCGTTTGCCACGCCGGTGTTTGACGGCGCGTCCGAGGCGCAAATCAACCACATGCTGTCGTTGGCGTACCCGCCTGAGGTGGCCGAGGCCAAGGGTTTGAGCCCAAGCCGCACCCGTGCACAGTTGTATGACGGACGCACCGGCGATGCTTTTGAAAACACCACCACCGTGGGTTACATGCACGTGCTGAAGTTGCACCACTTGGTGGACGACAAAATGCACGCGCGCTCCACCGGCCCATACAGCTTGGTTACGCAGCAGCCGCTGGGCGGCAAGGCGCAGTTCGGTGGCCAGCGTTTCGGCGAGATGGAGGTGTGGGCGCTGGAGGCTTATGGCGCTTCTTACACCTTGCAAGAAATGCTGACCGTGAAATCGGACGACGTGCAAGGGCGTACCAAGGTGTACGAGAACATCGTCAAAGGGGATCACGCCATCGACGCCGGCATGCCGGAGTCGTTCAATGTGTTGGTGAAAGAAATTCGTTCGCTAGGGATTGATATCGAACTCGATCGCTCCTGATCTGTCGTCAATCCAAGCACAAGGAATCAACCATGAAATCATTGTTAGATTTGTTCAAGCAGTTCACGCCAAGTGAGCATTTCGACGCCATCAAAATCGGATTGGCCTCGCCCGAAAAAATCCGCTCGTGGTCGTTTGGTGAGGTTAAAAAGCCCGAAACCATCAACTACCGCACGTTCAAGCCCGAGCGCGAAGGCTTGTTTTGCGCCAAGATTTTTGGTCCTATCAAAGACTATGAATGCCTTTGCGGCAAATACAAGCGGCTTAAGCATCGCGGTGTGATTTGCGAAAAATGCGGTGTTGAAGTGACCCAAACCAAGGTGCGGCGCGAGCGCATGGGGCACATTGAGCTTTCGGCACCCTGCGCCCACATTTGGTTTCTCAAGTCGTTGCCGTCGCGTTTGGGCTTGGTGCTGGACATGACGCTGCGCGACATTGAGCGCGTGTTGTACTTTGAGGGCTACGTGGTAACCGACCCTGGCATGACGCCGCTCAAGAAATTCAGCCTGCTGTCAGAGGATGAATACGACGCCAAGTTTGCCGAGTATGGCGATGAGTTTGTGGCCAAGATGGGTGCCGAAGGCATTCGTGATTTGCTCAAAGGCATCGAGCTTGATCAGGAGATTGAGCGCCTGCGTGGTGACTTAACCGGCGCTGAGCTCAAGGTTAAGAAAAACGCCAAGCGTTTGAAGGTGTTGGAAGCCTTTAAAAAATCCGGCATCAAACCCGAGTGGATGATCCTGGAGGTTTTGCCGGTTCTGCCACCTGATTTGCGTCCGTTGGTGGCGCTCGATGGCGGCCGCTTTGCCACCTCAGACCTGAACGATTTGTATCGTCGCGTCATCAACCGCAACAGCCGCCTCAAGCGCCTGTTGGAGTTGCGCGCGCCCGAAATCATTACGCGCAATGAAAAGCGTATGCTGCAAGAGTCGGTCGATTCGTTGTTGGACAACGGCCGCCGCGGCAAGGCCATGACCGGTGCCAACAAGCGCGCGCTCAAGTCGTTGGCCGACATGATCAAAGGCAAGAGTGGTCGCTTCCGGCAAAACCTGTTGGGCAAGCGGGTCGACTACTCAGGGCGCTCGGTGATCACCGTGGGCCCAACCCTTAAGTTGCACCAGTGCGGTCTGCCCAAGCAAATGGCGCTTGAGCTGTTCAAGCCTTTTATCTTTAGCCGGCTTGAGGCCATGGGCATTGCCACCACCATCAAGGCGGCCAAAAAAGAGGTTGAGGCTGGCACACCGGTGGTGTGGGATATTTTGGAAGAGGTGATCAAAGAGCACCCAGTGCTCTTGAACCGCGCGCCTACCCTGCACCGGTTGGGCATTCAGGCGTTTGAGCCGATCTTGATTGAAGGCAAGGCGATTCAGCTTCATCCCTTGGTCTGTGCCGCCTTTAACGCCGACTTTGACGGCGACCAAATGGCGGTACACGTGCCGTTGTCGGTGGAAGCGCAAATGGAAGCGCGTACCTTGATGCTGGCCTCCAACAACGTGCTGTTCCCGGCCAACGGTGAGCCATCCATTGTGCCGTCGCAAGACGTGGTGTTGGGGCTTTACTATGCCACCCGCGAGCGTGTAAACGGCAAGGGCGAGGGCATGGTGCTTGCCGATGTGGCCGAGGTTCGGCGCGCATTGGCCAGCGGCGAGCTTGAGCTCACTGCGCGCATTCAGGTGCGACTGCCGCATCACACACGCGACGAGGCCTCTGATCAATGGGTCACCGATTACAAGCTGGTGCAAACCACGGCTGGGCGCGCGTTGCTGTCGGAAATTCTGCCCAAGGGCTTGCCGTTTGAGAACCTTAACCGGGTGCTCAAGAAAAAAGAAATCTCGCGTTTGATCAACGCGTCGTTCCGCCGTTGCGGCCTAAAAGACACGGTGGTGTTTGCCGACAAGTTGTTGCAAAACGGCTTTCAGCTGGCCACCCAGGCGGGCTTGTCGATTGCCATCGAAGACATGTTGGTGCCGCAAGAAAAATCTTCCATCATCGACCGCGCTGAAGCCGAAGTGAAAGAGATTGCGGCCCAGTACGCCTCTGGCTTGGTAACGGCCGGTGAGCGCTACAACAAGGTGGTGGACATTTGGGGCAAGGCCGGTGACGAGGTCTCCAAGGTCATGATGAGCCAGCTGGCCAAAGAGCAAACCGCAGACCGCGACGGCAAGCGTGTGGAGCAGGAGTCGTTTAACCCGATCTACATGATGGCCGACTCTGGCGCGCGTGGCTCGGCAGCGCAGATTCGCCAACTCGCGGGCATGCGTGGACTGATGGCCAAGCCCGATGGCTCCATTATTGAAACCCAACTTCCGCGAGGGGTTGAACGTGTTGCAGTACTTCATCTCAACCCACGGCGCGCGTAAGGGTTTGGCCGATACGGCGCTCAAAACCGCGAACTCGGGTTACCTCACGCGCCGTTTGGTGGATGTCACGCAAGACTTGGTGGTGACCGAGGACGACTGCGGCACCACTTCGGGCACCGCCATGCGGGCCATTGTGGAAGGCGGCGAGGTGATCGAATCGTTGCGCGAGCGCGTGCTTGGACGCACCGCGGCCGAGGATGTGATCGACCCCGAAAACCAAGCGGTGTTGGCCGCTGCTGGTGACATGCTGGACGAGGCCGCGTTGGACCGCATTGAGGCCACGGGCGTGGACGAAATTCGGGTACGCACGGCGTTGAATTGCGACACCCGGTTTGGTATTTGCGCCAAGTGCTACGGTCGTGACTTGGGCCGTGGTGGGCTGATCAACGTGGGTGAAGCGGTGGGCGTGATTGCGGCGCAGTCGATTGGCGAGCCCGGCACGCAGCTGACCATGCGCACCTTCCACATTGGCGGTGCAGCCTCGCGCGCGGCGGTGGCCTCGAGTGTGGAAGCACGCTCGGCGGGTTCGGTAACCTTTAACGCCGCCATGCGCTACGTCACCAACAGCCAAGGCGACTTGGTGGTGATTTCGCGCTCGGGTGAGGTGATGGTGGCCGATGAGCACGGGCGTGAGCGTGAGCGTCACAAGGTGCCTTACGGCGCGGTGTTGGCGATCAAGCCAGACCAAAGCGTTAAGCCTGGCGCGGTGCTGGCCAATTGGGACCCGCTCACGCGCCCCATCATCACCGAGTACGCCGGTACCCTGCGCTTTGAGAATGTTGAAGAAGGCCTAACCGTGGCACGTCAGGTGGACGATATCACCGGCTTGTCCACGTTGGTCGTTATTGACCCCAAGCGTCGCGGATCGACCAAAGTGGTGCGACCCGTGGTGAAGTTGCTGGACGAGTCTGGCACGGAGATCAAGATACCCGGTACCGATCACGCGGTGACCATTGGTTTCCCTGTGGGGGCCTTGATTCAGGTGCGCGATGGGCAACAAGTTGGCCCCGGCGAGGTGCTGGCGCGTATTCCAGTGGAAGGCCAAAAGACCCGCGATATCACCGGTGGTTTGCCACGGGTGGCCGAGCTGTTCGAGGCGCGTTCACCAAAAGACCGAGGGGTATTGGCCGAGCTCACCGGAACGGTGTCGTTTGGTAAAGAGACCAAAGGCAAGATTCGCTTGCAAATCACCGATCCCGATGGCGGCATTTGGGAAGAACTGGTGCCCAAAGAAAAGAGCCTGTTGGTGCACGAGGGCCAGGTGGTGAACAAGGGTGAGCTGATTGTGGACGGCCCGGCCGACCCGCAAGACATCTTGCGCTTGTTGGGCATTGAGGAATTGGCCCGCTACGTGGTGGACGAGGTGCAAGACGTTTACCGACTGCAAGGCGTCAAGATCAACGACAAGCACATTGAGGTGATTGTTCGCCAAATGCTGCGCCGTGTGGTGGTGGCCGATCCGGGTGAATCGTCCTACATCGCCGGTGAACAGGTGGAGCGTTCTGAAATCCTCAACACCAACGACGCGTTGCGGGCCGAGGGCAAAACCGTGGCCACCTACAACAACGTGTTGTTGGGTATTACCAAGGCGTCGTTGTCCACCGACAGCTTCATCAGTGCGGCCTCTTTCCAAGAGACCACACGGGTGTTGACCGAAGCGGCCATCATGGGCAAACGCGACGAGTTGCGCGGCTTGAAAGAAAACGTCATTGTTGGCCGTTTGATTCCTGCCGGTACCGGTATGGCCTATCACGACGCGCGCCGTGTGCGCGAAGCCATGGACGAGCAAGAGCGCCGTGCCATTGCCGATGCCGAGGCCGAGGAGTTGGCCAAGGCGCAGGCCGAAGCCGAGGGTGACGCCGCGGTGGATGAATCGGTGGCCAGTCCCGACAGCGAGTAAGGCACACCGACGTGGCGTCTGGCGTGGGCCTGGCGGCACAGTTGCAGCACACCGCCGGTGTGCTGGCAGCGGTGCACAAGGGCCAGCGTTGGGACGCCGCCATGGCCTCGATCACGCCTGCACTGCGGCCCGCGGTGCAGGCGTTGTCGTTTCATGCGATGCGCCACGAGGGATGGGCACGCACCATGCTGGGCTTGCTCAGCCATCACCCGCCCAAGCCGTGGCCGGCGGCTTTGTTGAAACTGGCTTTGGTGCTGTGCCGCACCCAAGACTCCATGGGCTATGCCCCCCACACCGTGGTAGACCAGGCGGTGGCCGCGTGTCGCGACCAAGTGGGGCAGGGCCACGTGGCGGGCTGGAGCAACGCGTGTTTGCGTCGTTACCTACGTCAGAGCCAAGCCCTTGAGGCAACGGCCAGCAAGGCTCAAGAGGCACAAGACAACCTACCGAGCTGGTGGGCCCAGCGCTGGCGCAACGAGTTGGGTGAGCATGCCCCTGCCGTGTTGGCCGCCAGCTTGCAGCATGCGCCCATGGTGCTGCGGGTGAATCGACGACGCCACGACTCGGCGCTGTATGGGCAGGCGCTGCACAACGCTGGGTTGGCGGCGCAGCCGGTGGGCCCCGACGGTTGGATGCTGGAGCGCGCGGTGCCGGTGCAACAACTGCCAGGATGGACGCAGGGCTGGGTGTCAGTGCAAGACGGGGCGGCGCAGTTGGCCGCCCCTTTGTTGCTGGAGGCCTTGGCGCCGGTCGATGGACGCTGGCGGGTGCTGGATGCGTGTGCCGCACCCGGTGGCAAAACCGCGCATTTGTTGGAGCGCGCCGACGTTGATCTGTTGGCCTTGGATCTGGACGCTGAGCGTTTGCAAAAAGTGCAAAGTCAACTGCAGCGGTTGGGCTTGGGTGCCACGCTGCGCGCGGCCGATGCGGCACAACCGCAGGGTTGGCACGACGGCAAGCCGTTTGATGGAATTTTGCTCGATGCGCCTTGCAGCGCCTCGGGGATTGTGCGCCGGCACCCCGACATCCCGTGGCAGCGCCGCCCCGAGGACATCACCCACTTGGCGCAACGGCAACGCCAACTGCTGCGTGCGTTATGGCCGTTGCTCAAGCCCGGCGGCTGCTTGGTGTATGCCGTGTGTTCGGTGTTTGACGCCGAGGGACCCGATCAAGCCGCCTGGTTTACCGCGGCGCATCGCGACGCCCAACCACTGAGGGCGCCCGGGCGGCTGTTACCCGGTGTGGCGGGCGCATGGTTCAGTTTGGGAGACAATCCCGGCATGGCCTTTGACGGATTCTTTTATGCGGCGTGGCGTAAGCAGTTGGCGCAGGCTTAGTCGCTGGTGGCTGGCGTTGGCGCTGGCCACCATGGCCAGTGGCGTGTGCGCCACCACCTTGCAAAGCATTCAAACGTCGCAAACCGCCGAGGGTTTGCGTTTGACCGCGACCGTGCAAGTGGTGCTGAACAGTCAGGTGCAGCAGGCGCTGGAGCGCGGGGTGCCGCTGTATTTTGTACACCAGGTGCAGGTGGTGCAGCCGCGCTGGTGGTGGCGCGACCAGGTGGTGACCAACGTCACCCGGCGGGTGCGCATTGCGCGTCAGGCACTGACCCGCCAGTGGCGGGTGGCGGTGCTGCCCGACGAATCAAGCAATGGTTCAGCACCCCAGACAGGCCAGGCCATGTCCATGACGGTGCCCAGTGTGGAGGCCGCCTTGGCCTTGGTGGGCAAGGTTGGCGATTGGCTGGTGTTGCCGCAAGCCGAGTGGCCCGATGTGGGTGAACCGCCCCAAATGGTGTATCGCTTTTATTTGGATACCTCGGAGCTGCCGGGGCCGTTTCAAATCGGTCAGGGCTCCAGCGCCGAGTGGTCGGTACGGCTGGAAGCGGTGCGACCGCTTGGGCTGCGGGCGGCGCCGTTATCGGTCGAGGGCGCGCGGTGAGCGCGATCAACCGGGCCACTTCGGCAACGGCCCGGTTTGGGCGTCGTCGCTGGCGTGTTGGGGTGTTGGCCACGGTGGCGTTTGCGGTGGGTTTGGTGTTGCTGTTCTTGTTGATTCTGGCAACCGACAACCGCCAGCTCTACGAAGAGTATTTTGTCTGGCTGCTGGGGCTTAACGTATCGGTGGCAGTGGCGTTGGGCGGGGTCATTGCTTGGCTGCTGTGGCGGCTTTGGCAAAGCTGGCGTTCGGGTCGGTTTGGGCGCCGCCTGTTGCTCAAGTTGGCGGCGATTTTTGCCTTGGTGGGTGTGTTGCCCGGTGCGTTGGTGTATGTGGTGTCGTACCAGTTCGTGAACCGCTCCATTCAGAACTGGTTTGACGTCAAGGTTGAGGGCGCGTTGGTGGCGGGCTTGAATTTGGGCCGCAACACAGTGGACTTACTCAGTGTGCAATTGACCGCGCGCACCCGCGCCGCGGCGCAAAGCCTCACCACATCGTCGGTGCTGCTGCCGATCACCTTGGAGCGCCTACGTGAACAGCTCGACGCCCATCGTATGCAGGTTTGGAGCGACGACCGGCGATTGCTTGGCAGCGTCGGGACACAGGCGGTGGGTTTTACGCAAAGCCGCGCACCCCCGTCTTGGGCTTACGATGCAGCGCGCTCGCGCGGTATGGCGGTATGGGTAGAGGGCATGGACGTGGAGCCGGACGCCAACACCTACCAAGAAGCCACCATATCAGCCATGGCTTGGGTGGTGGTGCCGTCGTTGTCGTTGCGTCCGCAGGGGCAGTATCTGCAGGTGACGGTGCTGTTGCCGAACTCGCTGGCTGAGGATGCGCGGCGCCTACAAATTGCCAACCAAGAGTATCAGGAACGCGCGCTGGCGCGTGATGGGCTGCGCCGCATGTACATTGGCACACTCACCTTGGCGCTGTTTCTTACCGTGTTTGGCGCCATGATCATGGCGGCATTGCTGGCGAATCAGTTGGCGCGGCCGTTGCTGCTGCTGGCCGAAGGCGTGCGCGATGTGGCGCGCGGCGACCTAACGCCCAAGCTCTCGGCCACCACGCGTGATGAGATTGGCGAGCTCACGCGTGATTTTGCCGACATGACCCAGCAACTGGCCGACGCCCGCGCCGACGCGCAAAACAGTTTGCACCACCTTGAGCAAACCCGCGCCAGTTTGCAAACCCTGCTCGATAACCTTAGTGCCGGCGTGGTGGTGCTGAGTGAAGACGACCAAGTGTTGCAGCTTAATCCGCAGGCGGCACAGCTGCTTGACTGGACACAGCGTGTGGCACTGCCGCGGGCGCTGGCGCAACCCGGCAGCACCCAAGCCTGGATTGAAACCCTGTTGGGCGAATTCGAGCGCCGCATCCACGACGGCGACAGCACCCCGTGGCAGCGCAGTTTAAGTGTGCACAGTGGCCAAGGCAGCGAGGGCGTGGCCCCTGCCGAGCGAACCCTAATGGCACGCGGTGCTTGGCTACCCGACGGCACACGGCTGTTGGTGTTGGATGACATCACCACCTTGGTTTCAGGGCAGCGTGCGCAGGCTTGGGCCGACGTGGCGCGGCGCTTGGCGCACGAAATCAAAAATCCGCTCACACCAATCCAGCTCTCAGCCGAGCGTTTGCAGCACAAGCTAACCGAACGGGTACCGGCCGACGCGCAAGCGCTGCTGCACAAGTCGGTGCAAACCATTGTGGAGCAGGTTGAGGCCATGAAGCGCATGGTCAACGAATTCAGAGACTACGCGCGGCTGCCCACGGCCACACTCAAGCCACTGGATCTCAAGGCCTTGGTGCGCGATGTGGCCGGCTTGTATGAAGAGACCAAGGTGCCGATTGAGTGGGCATTGGATGACGTGCCCGAGGTACAGGCGGACGCCGAGCAGTTGCGCCAAGTGCTGCATAACCTGGTGCAAAACGCCCAAGACGCTTGCGCCGACGTTGCGCAGCCGCAGGTGGGTGTGAGCCTGCGCGTCGGTGCGCAGGGGCGCCGGGTGCATTTAAGTGTGCGTGACAATGGCCCGGGCTTTGCGCCGCAGCTGCTGGCACGCGCCTTTGAGCCCTATGTCACCACCAAACCCAAAGGCACAGGATTGGGCTTGGCGGTGGTAAAAAAAATTGCCGACGAGCACCACGCCGACGTGCGACTGCGTAACCTTGAGCGTGACGGTGTGGTGGAGGGCGCGCAAGTGTCGGTATCATTTTCAGCAGTGCAAACGCAGGTGGCATAACGGAGAGCCCAAGGCATGGCAAATATTTTGGTGGTTGATGACGAGTTGGGCATCCGCGACTTGTTGTTTGAAATTTTGGATGACGAGGGGCACCAGGTTGAACTGGCAGAAAACGCGGCGCAGGCGCGTGCAGCCAGACAACGGCAAGCCCCCGATCTGGTGTTGTTGGATATTTGGATGCCCGACACCGACGGCGTGACGCTGCTAAAAGAATGGGCAGGGCAGGGCTTGTTGACCATGCCCGTGGTGATGATGAGCGGCCATGCCACCATCGATACCGCGGTGGAGGCCACGCGTATTGGTGCCGTGGCATTTTTGGAAAAACCCATTACCTTACAAAAGCTGCTCTTGGCGGTGAAAGACGCGCTGACCAAAGGCCTGCGCCGCGCTGCGCCGCCGTCACGAGTGGCTGCAGCGGCCGCCTCCCCTCGCGGTGTGGTGGCGGAGTCTGGTCTGCATGGTGCCGTGGTGGCCGAGGCGCCAGGTGTGCCCGAGGGCTTTGCCATGGTTGAGCTGGGGCGGCCGCTACGCGAAGCGCGCGACGCCTTTGAGTTGGCTTACTTTGAGTACCACCTGGAACTGGCCAACGGCTCCATGACGCGGGTGGCCGAGACCACCGGGCTGGAGCGCACCCACCTTTACCGAAAGCTCAAGCAGCTGCGCGGCGGTCGTGAAGACGGCAGCGATGAGCCCACCGCCTAGCGAAGACGCTGATATACTTGAGGGTTTGATAAGCCAAGGCCCGGTAGCTCAGTTGGTAGAGCAGAGGACTGAAAATCCTTGTGTCGACAGTTCGATTCTGTCCCAGGCCACCAATAAAATCAACAACTTAGCCGCGTTATGCGGCTTTGTTGTTTTGGGCTGTGTGTAATGCCGGTGGACTAGGGCTTGGCTGCGCTGTTGGACGACGGCAGGGTGAGCCGCACCCGTAACCCATGGCTGGGGCTGGCGCCAAGGTCGACGTTGCCACCATAGAGCCGGGCCAAATCCAGCACAATTGCCAAGCCCAACCCGCTGCCGGGTTGCGATTCGTCCAGCCGCACGCCACGTTGCAGCACCTTGGCACGTTCGCTGGGCTCAATGCCCGCGCCGTCGTCATCCACCGTGATGCACAGCCCCGTGGGCTCTACCGTGAGCACAATCTCCACGCGCTGGCGGGCATGGCGCCAAGCGTTATCCAGTACGTTACCCAACATTTCTTGCAAGTCTTGCGCTTCCCCTGCAAAAACTGCATCGGGTACCGCTTGCGTCACATGAACCTGTAGCGGTGAGCTGGCGTGAACCTTGCCCATCACCCGAATCAGCCCTTGCAGCAGGGGTTCAACTGGGGTGCGTTGTCCCGGCAGGTCGGTGGTGGCGGCTGCGCGTGCGCGCACCAGGTGCCAGTGGATATGCCGCTGGGCCACCGGCACTTGCTCTGCGACCAGCTGGCGTAGTTCGGTGTCGCTGGCGTTGTGGGCGGCATTGGCCAGCACCGCCAGCGGCGTTTTGAGGGCATGCGCCAGGTTGCCAGCTTGGGTGCGCGCCCTGGCCAGAATCTCGGCGTTGCGGTCGAGTACACCATTGAAGTCGTTGATCAAAGGCTGAATCTCGGTTGGAGATTGCCCCTCCAGCCGCTGCGCCCGTCCTTCGCGCACCGCCAGCAACGCCCCTTGCACCGACTGCAGCGGCGCCAAGCCCACCCGCACCTGAGCCCATGCCGCAAGCATGAGCAGCAGGCCCAAACCGGCGAGGGACAAAGCCAGCAATTGGTTAAAGCGTTGCATGGCGGCTTGTGTGCCAATCAGGTCGGTGGCGACCGCCATGCGCCACTGGGTGGGCCCGGTTTGCCCGGCAGTGAGTGAGCGCTCAGCCACGCGCAAGGTTTCGCCCTTGGGGCCGCTCAATTCGTGGGTGTGCATTGGGCCGCCCGCCAATGCGTCAGCCGGTAACGCCAAGTCGGTGTCCCAAAGCGAGCGCGAGCGCAGCACGCCACGCTCCAAATGACCGTCTTGCTTCAGGCGGTCGATTTGCCAATACAGTCCGGAATAGGGTTTGGTCCAGCGCGGGTCCAACAGCGCCGAGGTATTGAGTTGCGGGGTGCCAGTGGCGTCAAATTCGAGCTGCGCGGTGAGTTGGTCAAGTTGTTGAGCGAGTGTGACGTCTAGCTGGCCGAGCACATGGTTGCGAAACAAGTCGGTGAGCAAAACATACGAACCCGCCAAAGCCAGGCTGAGTGTGACCAGGGTGACGGCCGCCAAGCGCAGCCGCAATGAACCCGCCATGGGCCACTTGAGGGTCATGTATCGGCCAGTCGGTAGCCAAGCCCACGCACCGTTTCAATGGTTTGGGGTGTGAGCTTTTTGCGCAACCGACCAATAAAGACTTCAATGGTGTTGGAGTCACGCTCAAAGTCTTGGGCATAAATATGCTCGGTGAGTTCGCTGCGTGAAACCACGGTGTTGGGGCGATGCATCAGGTAGGCCAACACCTTGTATTCGTGGCTGGTGAGGCTGACAGCTTGCTCGTGGTGCGTAACCCGGCCGCTGCGGGTATCGAGCGTCAGTGCCCCGTAGCGCAACACGGGCGAGGCTTGCCCGTTGGCGCGGCGCAGCAGCGCACGCACCCGCGCGAGCAGCTCTTCGATATGAAAGGGCTTGGTTAGGTAGTCGTCTGCCCCAGCGTCGATGCCGGCCACTTTTTCGCTCCAGTTGTCACGCGCCGTCAAGATGAGCACGGGAAAGCGCCGGTCGTTCTCGCGCCAGCGTCGCAGCACGCTTAAACCGTCAAGGGCTGGCAAGCCCAGGTCGAGCACCGCGAGGTCGTAGTTTTCGGTGTCGCCGGCAAAGTGGGCATCAAGCCCGTTGGTGGCTTCGTCTACCACGTAGTCGGCCGCTGTGAGCGCTTGACGCAGTTGGGCGCGTAGGGTGTTGTCGTCTTCAACCAGCAGCACACGCATGGCTTTATCCTATCAGTGTCATCGACGGCGCAAGCGCAGCACCGCGCCGGTGGCGGCGTTGAGCTCCAGTTTATTTAACTGACCGCTTGGGTCGAGTAACTTGACTTCGTAGATCCAGCGCCCGTCCTCACGTTCGAGCTTGATGCCCAGCACGCGTCCGGGGTACTCGACTTGCACGCGCTGCAGCACGACTTGCAACGGCAACACCTCGCCGGCGCGCAGTGCGGCACGCGCGCGGTCGTGGTCGCTGTCAGCATGCGCGGCCGAAAGCCCCAGCAACCCCGCCAGCAACAAAGCCCCGGCCCACCGGGTTCGGTGACGTATGCGGTGAACAGCGCGGGACCAAGCCATACGGGCATTGAATACGACCATGTCTGAACCAAGGCTGA
>RFXW01000045.1 GCA_009921245.1 Candidatus Fonsibacter lacus
CGGGCGGCATGAAACGTCGTGTTTTGGTGGCGCAAGCCTTGGTGCACAAGCCCCGGGTGATTGTGTTGGATGAGCCCACCGCCGGTGTCGACGTGGAGTTGCGCCAAACGCTGTGGCAGTTTGTCTCCAAACTCAACCACGCAGGCAGCACGGTGTTGCTCACCACCCATTACCTAGAAGAGGCCGAGGCCTTGTGTGGTCGCATCGCCATGCTCAAGCAGGGCCAAGTGGTGGCCTTGGCGCGCACCGCCGAGTTGCTTCAGCGTGCCTCGGCCAGCGTGCTGCGCTTTAAGCTCGACACCCCGCTGCCACCGGCGCTCGCAGCTTCGGCGCGGGTCACCGGCCGCATCGTGCAGCTGCCCGCGCCCAACGCCCAGGCGGTTGAGGATATTTTGGCCAGCGTGCGGGCTGCCGGGGGCATGGCCGAGCAAGTTGAGATTCGCCCCGCCGACCTCGAAGACGTATTCCTTGGCGTCATGGAGCAGCGCGCATGAGGGGTTGGACCACACTCTTTTTAAAAGAAGTGAAGCGCTTTTGGCGGGTCAGCTTTCAAACCGTTGCCGCCCCGGTGTTAACCGCATGCCTGTACATGCTGATTTTCAGCCATGTCTTGTCGCAGCGCGTGGAGGTGTACGAAGGTGTCACGTACACCGCATTTCTCATGCCGGGGTTGATCATGATGAGCGTGTTGCAAAACGCCTTTGCCAACAGCTCGTCGTCGTTGATTCAAAGCAAAATCATGGGCAACTTGGTTTTTATCTTGCTCACGCCTTTGTCGCACCGACATTTCTTCTACGCGTATGTGCTCTCCGCCATGGCCCGCGGCCTCATGGTGGGTGTGGGCGTGTGGGCGGCCACCGGCTGGTTTGGTGGCTGGGCTTTGCAAGCGCCGCTGTGGGTGTTGGTATTTGGCGCGGGGGGCGCAGCGTTACTTGCTTGCCTGGGGGTTTTGGCCGGGCTGTGGGCCGACAAATTTGATCAACTGGCGGGCTTTCAAAACTTTGTCATCATGCCCATGACGTTTTTGAGTGGCGTGTTCTACAGCATTCACTCGTTGCCCGATTTTTGGCAAGGCTTAAGCCACCTCAACCCATTTTTTTACATGATCGACGGCTTTCGTTACGGCTTTTTTGCCAGCAGCGACGTCTCGCCTTGGTTTAGCCTCGCGGTCTTGCTGGTGGCGCTGGTGGCGGTGGCGGCGCTGACTCTGCGACTGTTGGCGCAAGGCTACAAAATAAGGACCTGACCTCCCATGACAGCAACCGATTTACAAGACCTGATTGCCCAAGGGCTGGCGTGTGAGCACCTGCAAGTGGTGGGTGACGGCCGGCATTGGCAGGCGGTGATCGTGTCGTCGGCCTTTGAGGGCCTGAGCCGCATTCAACGTCATCAGCAGGTATACGCCGCCTTGGGGCAACGGATGCACACCGACGAGGTGCACGCCCTGTCCATGCGCACCCTAACGCCCAGCGAGTGGCAAAGCCAAGGCGCCGCGGGTGGATAAACTGCATGTGGTGGGCGGCCAGGCGTTGCACGGCGAGCTCTCGATTGCCGGGGCCAAAAATGCGGCGTTGCCGCAGCTTTGTGCCGCACTCTTAAGCGCCGAGCCGATTACCCTGCACAACGTGCCACGGTTGCGCGACGTCGATACCTTGCGTCGGTTGCTCGAGCCCATGGGGGTAGCGATTGACGTAGGCCAAGACAACAACGCGCCGTGGACGCTACACGCCGCGCGCATCGACTCGGCGCAGGCACCCTACGAGCGGGTCAAGACCATGCGGGCTTCGATTCTGGTGTTGGGCCCCTTGCTGGCGCGGCATGGCCATGCCCGGGTGTCGTTGCCGGGTGGCTGCGCCATTGGGTCGCGTCCGGTGGAGCAGCACATTGCCGGGCTGCGCGCGATGGGGGCTGAGATCGACGTGTCGCATGGCTACATCAACGCGCGCTTGCCTGCCGGACGGCACCGGTTGCGCGGGGCCAGGATACGCACCGACATGGTGACGGTGACCGGCACCGAGAATCTGTTGATGGCCGCGGTGTTGGCCGATGGACAAACGGTACTCGAAAATGCCGCGCAAGAGCCCGAGGTCACCGACTTGGCGCGCCTGCTGCAGAGCATGGGCGCACGTATTGAGGGTTTGGGTACCTCGTGTCTAACGGTGCAGGGGGTTACAAGCCTGCAGCCAGCCTCGCACGCGGTGCTGCCTGATCGCATTGAGACCGGTACCTTTTTGTGCGCCGTGGCCATGACGGGTGGCAACGTGCATCTGCGCCACGCGTGCGCCGAGCATCTCGAGGCGGTGTTGGTCAAACTGACACAGGCGGGGGTACAGGTGCAGGCACTGGATGACGGCCTGCGCGTGCAAAGCCCAGGCGGTGCGGCGCTGCAGGCGCAGAGCTTTCGTACCACCGAATACCCAGGTTTCCCCACCGACATGCAAGCGCAGTTCATGGCATTGAATGCCGTGGCGCAGGGCAGCAGTCAGGTGGTTGAGACGATTTTTGAAAACCGTTTCATGCATGTTCAAGAGCTGGTTCGGTTGGGTGCGCGTATTCGCACCGAGGGTCGCACTGCATTTATAGAGGGTGGCGCGGCTTTGTCGGGCGCGCATGTCATGGCCACCGATTTACGCGCCTCCGCCAGTTTGGTGTTGGCTGGTTTGGTCGCCAGCGGCGAAACGGTGGTGGAGCGGGTGTATCACCTCGATCGGGGCTACGACCGCATGGAGCGCAAACTGCAGGCCTTGGGCGCTCAAATCTCGCGCCAGCCGGGCTAGAGGGCGTGGTAACGTGTCGATCGAACTGAACAACAAAGGGCTTGGGGTGTGATTACGCTGGCGTTGTCCAAAGGACGTATCTTTGACGAAACCCTGCCACTGCTGCGCGCGGGTGGGGTGCAGGTGCAAGGCGAAGTTGAGCACACCCGCAAGCTCATCTTGCCCACCAATCAGGCGCATGTGCAAGTGGTGCTGGTGCGCGCCACCGATGTGCCCACGTACGTTGGGCAAGGCGGGGCCGACCTTGGTGTGTGTGGCCTGGATACCCTGCTTGAGTATCAAGCCGCGCAGGGCGACGATTTGTACCAACCGCTTGACTTGGGTATTGCCCGTTGCCGCATGAGCGTGGCGGTGAGCGAGCGGTTTGACTACGCACGCGCCGTTCGTCGCGGGGCGCGGCTCAAGGTAGCCACCAAATACCTAAGCACAGCGCGTGATTTTTTTGCTGCCAAAGGGGTGCACGTTGACCTCATCAAACTCTACGGCAGCATGGAGCTGGCACCGCTGACGGGCTTGGCCGATGCCATTGTCGACCTGGTCTCCACCGGTGGCACACTCAAGGCCAACGGATTGGTTGAGGTCGAGCACATCATGGACATTTCCGCGCGTTTGGTGGTCAACCCGGCGTCGCTTAAGTTCAAACACGCCACGCTGGCGCCCTTGCTTGCCGCGCTGCAACAAGCCGTGATGGATCAAGCCGGCGAGGGACGGACATGAGCGCGGCGGCGTTGCTGCCCACGCTGCGCACGGCCGACGCCGATTTCGAGGCGCGCTTTGCGCAACGCTTGCAATGGTCGGCGCAAACCGATGAGGCAATTGAGCAGCGTGTCGCGCAGCTGTTAACCGATGTGCGCGATCGGGGCGATCAGGCGCTGCTTGAAGCCACACGCCAGTTCGATCGCATGCCAACCGCCAGCATGGCCTCGCTCACCATTGACGCGCACGACATGGCGCAAGCTTTTGCCAATCTGCCAGCGCCCCAGCGCGCGGCATTGCAAAGCGCCGCTGAACGGGTGCGTGGGTACCACGAGCGGCAGCTAGAAGCCTGCGGGCAGAGCTGGCAGTACACCGACGAACAAGGCAATGTACTGGGGCAAAAAGTCACGCCACTCGACCGTGTCGGCATATACGTACCCGGCGGCAAAGCCGCGTACCCCTCCAGTGTGCTCATGAACGCCGTGCCCGCCAAGGTGGCTGGGGTGAGCGACGTGGTGATGGTGGTGCCCACGCCCGACGGCGAGCGTAACCCGCTGGTGTTGGCCGCAGCCCACGTGGCGGGCGTGACCCAGGCGTTTGCGGTGGGTGGGGCGCAAGCCATCGCGGCGTTGGCCTATGGCACGGCCACGGTGCCGCGCGTGGACAAAATCACCGGCCCCGGTAATGCCTATGTTGCCAGCGCCAAGCGCAGGGTGTTTGGGCAGGTTGGTATCGACATGATTGCCGGGCCAAGTGAAATTCTGGTGCTGGCCGACGGCAGCACCCCCGCCGACTGGGTGGCCATGGATTTGTTCAGTCAGGCCGAACACGACGAGCTGGCGCAGAGCGTGTTGCTGTGCCCCAACGCGGCCTACCTGGAGGCGGTGCATCAAGCCATGCATCGCTTGCTGCCTACTTTGCCACGGGCCGACATCGTGCGCGCCCGGCATGCTGGTGCACACCCGTAGCATGGAGGAGGCTTGCGCCATCAGCAACCGGATTGCCCCTGAGCATTTAGAAATTGCCAGCACCGAACCGTCGCGCTGGGAGCCTTTGCTGCGCCATGCCGGCGCGATCTTTTTGGGTGCGTTCACCAGCGAGAGCCTGGGTGACTATTGCGCTGGCCCCAATCATGTGCTGCCCACCAGCGGCACGGCGCGGTTTTCCTCACCACTTGGCGTGTACGATTTTCAAAAGCGCTCCAGCCTGATTCAGGTCAGCGAGCAAGGGGCCCAGGCGCTGGGTCAGATCGCCTCGGTGTTGGCGCGTGGCGAGGGTCTGCAGGCGCATGCACTGGCCGCTGAGATGCGTTTGCAAGGCCACAACCCGGGGGTCTGATGGCAGACGATTTATCCGCCCGCATCGCGGCCACCATTCGTCCAGAAGTGTGCCAAGCGCATGCCTACGTGGTGGCCGACGCCCAAAACATGGTCAAACTCGACGCCATGGAGAACCCCTACCGCTTGCCAGCGGCCATGCAGCAGGCCTTGGGGCAGCAACTCGGACAAGTGGCAATCAACCGCTACCCTGGCCCGACATTGCCGGCGCTCAAAGCCGCTTTGGCTGAGCACGCCGAGTTACCCGCTGGCTGCGATCTGATGCTGGGTAACGGCTCCGATGAACTCATTACCCTGCTCACACTGGCTTGTATGCGAGCCGGTGCCAACGTGTTGGCGCCTGAGCCTGGCTTTGTCATGTACCAACTGGCGGCGCATTGGCAGGGACTGTCTTACCAGGGTGTCCCCCTGCGGGCCGATTTTTCGCTCGACGCCGATGCCATGGTCGCCGCCGTCGCCCAGTACAAACCAGCGATCACGTTTTTGGCTTATCCCAACAACCCAACCGCCAATTTGTTCGACCCGCAAGCCATGCAGCGCGTGGTGGACGCTGTGGCACAGCAGGGCCACGGCTGGGTGGTGATTGACGAGGCCTATCAACCCTTTGCCTCCGACAGTTGGATGGCGCGCATGGCGCGCCAGCCCCATGTGCTGGTGATGCGCACCCTAAGCAAATTTGGTTTGGCTGGCGTGCGCCTGGGTTATTTGTGCGGGCACGCGGCGGTGATTGCCGAACTCGACAAAGTACGGCCACCGTACAACGTCAGCGCGCTCAACGCCGAGGCCGCCATGTTTGCCTTAACCCATGCCCAGCACTACGCCGAGCAGGCCTTGGCCATTCGGCAAACCCGACAAACGCTCATGCAGCAGCTGGGTCAAATACCGGCGCTTACCGTGTTTCCCAGTGAGGGCAACATGGTGTTGGTGCGTGTACCAAACGCCACGCAATGGCATCAACATCTGACCAAACACGGGATTTTGGTCAAGAATGTTTCTACAATGCACCCGTTGCTTGAGCAGTGCCTGCGCCTCACCGTGGGCACGCCCGAGGAAAACGCCGCCCTTATCCATGCCCTCAAGGCCGCTCCATGACCGCCTTTGCCGCCCGCACCGCCCGTGTGCAACGGGACACCCGTGAAACCCAAATCGCTGTGGCCATCAACCTCGACGGCGGGGGCACCTGCGAGGTCTCGACCGGCATTGGTTTTTTTGATCACATGCTCGACCAAATCGCTCGTCACGGGTTGATTGATCTGAACATTCAAGCCCAAGGCGATTTGCATATCGACGGTCACCACACCGTAGAAGATGTCGGCATCACACTGGGTCAGGCGCTGGCGCAAGCGCTTGGAGACAAACGCGGTATCCGCCGCTACGGTCACGCCTATGTGCCGCTGGATGAAGCGTTGTCGCGTGTTGTCATCGACTGCTCCGGCCGTCCCGGGCTGCACCTAGGGGCTGACTTCAAAGCTGGCTCAGTGGGTGGTTTTGACACGCAGCTGGTGTTTGAGTTTTTTCAAGGTTTGGTCAACCATGCCCTGATCACGGTGCACATTGACAACCTCAAGGGCGACAACGCCCACCACCAAATCGAAACCATCTTCAAGGCTTTCGGTCGCGCCCTGCGTCAAGCGGTGGAGCCCGACGCGCGCCTTGGTGATGCGGTGCCCTCAACCAAAGGCACACTCTAACGTTCGTCGTCAACACGTCGCGGCAGCAACGGTATGGCCAAACACTTGGTAGCGGTGGTGGACTACGGCATGGGCAACTTACGCTCGGTGTCGCAAGCGGTGATGCACGCCGCCGGCGGCTTGCCGGTGGATGTTCGTGTCACACAAAACCCGGCTGACGTGGAAGCGGCGGACCGTGTGGTGTTGCCCGGCCAAGGCGGCATGCCCGATTGCATGCACGCGCTGCGCGCCAGCGGCATGTTGCCCGCGGTGCTGGCGGCTGCAGCGAGCAAGCCCATGTTTGGCGTTTGTGTGGGCATGCAGATGCTGCTTGAGCACAGCGAAGAGGGCGATACGCCGGCCTTGGGCTTGCTGCCCGGGCGGGTCTGCCGATTCGCCCTAGAGGGCTTGACGCAACCAGACGGTAGCCGGTACAAAGTACCCCAGATGGGTTGGAATCAGGTTACGCCGTTGCGTCACAGCGACCAAGCGCACCCGATTTTTCACGGGGTGCCCAGCGCTGCGCACTTTTACTTTGTGCACAGCTACCACGCCGTGCCCAGCCGCCCTCAAGACTGCGCGGCCACCACCGACTACGGCGGCACGGTGTGCGCGGCGCTGGCGCGCGACAACCTGTTTGCCACCCAATTTCACCCCGAGAAAAGCGCCGAGCAAGGCTTGCGCTTGTATCGAAACTTTCTTACCTGGAAACCGTAACCTTCGCCCAACGTCATGCAGCTCATCCCAGCTATCGACCTCAAAGACGGCCAATGCGTGCGCCTTCGCCAAGGCGACATGGACCAGTCCACCGTGTTTTCGCCCGACCCCATCGAGGTCGCTAGGCATTGGCTTGACCAAGGCGCGCAGCGCCTGCACCTGGTTGACCTCAACGGTGCCTTTGCCGGGCAGCCACGCAACCAAGCGGCGATTCGCGGCATTTTGGCGGCGGTGGGGCAGCAGATGTCGGTGCAACTTGGGGGCGGTATTCGCGACCTTGACACCATTGAGCAGTACCTTGACGTGGGTCTTGACTTTGCCATCATTGGCACCGCGGCTGTGAAAAATCCAGGCTTTTTGCGTGACGCGTGTTCGGCGTTCGGCGGGCACATTGTGGTTGGCCTAGACGCCCGCGACGGCAAAGTGGCAACCGACGGCTGGAGCAAACTCACGGGCCACGACGTGGTCGACTTGGCGCAAAAATTTGAAGACTACGGGGTGGAGTCCATCATCTATACCGATATCGGACGCGACGGCATGCTCAGCGGCATCAACGTGGAGGCCACGCTGCGACTGGCGCAAGCCTCGTCGGTGCCGGTGATTGCCTCGGGCGGTTTGTCTGGCCTGGATGACATCCGCGCTTTGCACGCGATCCGCGACGAGGGCGTGGAGGGCGTGATTTGTGGCCGCGCGGTGTACACCGGCGATTTGGACTACCGCCAAGCCCTGGCCCTGGTTGCCACGCTCGATGGCGAGTGAATCGTGCTAACCAAGCGTGTCATCCCTTGTCTGGACGTCACCGGCGGGCGAGTCGTCAAAGGGGTGAACTTTGTGGAGCTGCGCGACGCCGGTGACCCGGTGGAAATTGCAGCCCGTTACGACGCCGAGGGCGCCGATGAACTGACGTTTTTAGACATCACCGCCACCAGCGACGAGCGCGACCTGATTTTGCCCATCATTGAGGCCGTGGCCTCGCAGGTGTTTATTCCGCTCACGGTCGGTGGCGGGGTGCGCAGCGTGGCCGATGTGCGGCGCTTGCTCAACGCCGGGGCCGATAAAACCAGTTTCAATTCAGCTGCCATCGCACGCCCGGAAGTCATCGGTGAGGCCGCGGGTCGATACGGCTCGCAGTGCATTGTGGTGGCGATCGACGCCAAGCGTCGCGAGGGCCAAGCGCTGCAAGCGCGGGGCCCTGGCTGGGACGTCTACAGCCACGGTGGGCGGCGCAACACCGAGCTGGATGTGTTGCAGTGGGCGCGCCGCATGGCCGAGCTCGGGGCCGGTGAGCTGCTGCTCACCAGCATGGACCGCGACGGCACCAAGCAGGGGTTCGACCTGGCCCTCACCCGGGCCGTGGCGGATGCGGTGCCAGTGCCGGTGATCGCCTCGGGCGGGGTGGGTACGCTGGAGCACCTGGCCGATGGCATATTGGAGGGGCGCGCCGACGCGGTGTTGGCTGCCAGCATTTTTCACTATCGGCAACACAGTGTGCGCGAGGCCAAGGCGCATATGGCCGCACGCGGGGTGCCGGTGCGGCTTGACCAGCCGCTGAACGCTTAGGTCACAATAGCGGCATGGACGCAGCATGGCTAGAGCAAGTCACCTGGGATGAACGCGGGTTGGTGCCGGTGGTGGTGCAAGAGCACGCCACGGGCGATGTCCTGATGCTGGCGTGGATGAACCGCGAGGCCCTAAGCGAAACCGTAGCCACCGGGCGCGGCGTCTTTTACAGCCGCTCGCGTCAGCGTCTGTGGCGCAAGGGCGAAAGTTCAGGGCACCATCAGCAAGTACACGAGGTGGCGCTGGATTGCGATGGCGACACGGTGTTGCTGCGCGTCACCCAACATGGCCACACCCCGGGCATTGCTTGTCACACCGGCCGGCACAGTTGTTTTTTTCGCCGCCTACGGGCCGAGCGTTGGCACGACACCGAACCCGTACTCAAAGACCCCACCCTTATCTATGGCAGCTGACCCTGGCATGACGCCCGTCCACGACACCCTTGCGGCCTTGGCGCAAACCATAGAGCAACGGCGCCATGGTGACCCTGATCAGAGCTATGTGGCGCGCCTGTTGGCCAAGGCGCCAGATGCCGTGTTGAAAAAAATTGGCGAAGAAGCCACCGAAGTGGTGATGGCGGCCAAAGACCTCAGCGCCGGGCACGGCACGCCACAGGCCTTGGTGGGCGAAATGGCCGACTTGTGGTTTCACACCATGGTGGCGTTGGCGCATTACCAACTCAGCCCCGGCGATGTGGTGGCCGAATTACAAAGGCGGGTGGGCATCAGCGGACTCGAAGAAAAAGCCGCGCGTCAAGCCCAAGCGCGAGAAAACCGTGGAGATTGATCGCTCATGAACGCCCCCGCCCACGACCCCAACTGCATTTTTTGTCGCATCATCGCCGGTGAAATCCCCAGCAAAAAAGTGTACGAAGACGAGCAGGTGCTGGCTTTTCACGACATTCAGCCTTGGGCACCGATTCATTTTTTAATCGTGCCCAAAGCCCACATTCCATCCATGGCGCACCTAAGCAGCGAGCACGCGCCCCTGATGGGACACATCATGACCCTGGCTCCGCGCCTGGCGCAGGAGCAAGGCTGTAACCCTTATCCGGAAGGGGGCTTTCGTGTGGTGGTGAACACCGGGGCCGAGGGCGGGCAAGAGGTGCATCACCTGCATGTGCACGTCATGGGCGGGCCGCGCCCGTGGAGTAAGGGTTAGCGCCACGTGGGTGGTGTCTTTCAACCCGATTGGGGTGGTGCCCCTAAAATCAGGTATCGTTAGCGGTTGGCCCCAACGGGTACACAGGAGTTTGACATGGGAACGTTTTCTGTTTGGCATTGGCTGATCGTCTTGCTGATCGTGGTCATGGTGTTTGGCACCAAAAAGCTGAAAAACCTGGGTTCTGACTTGGGTGGTGCCGTCAAAGGTTTCAAAGACGGCATGAAAGACGGCACGGCCAGCGCCGACGATGCGGCCGCGGCGCAAGTGACGCAGCAAACCGCGGCGGCTGAGAATCAAACCATTGACGTAGAAGCCAAAAATAAGTCTTGATCCCAACCCAGCGTTGCGGCCGTGATCGACTTAGGCATCTCCAAGCTGGCACTGATTGGCGCCGTGGCGCTGGTCGTGATTGGCCCTGAGCGGCTGCCGCGCGTGGCACGCACGGTTGGCGCCTTGCTTGGTAAAGCCCAGCGTTATGTCTCTGATGTAAAGGCTGAAGTCAACCGCAGCATGGAGCTTGAAGAGCTGCGCAAAATGAAAGACGGGGTCGAGAACTCGCTTAAAGAAGCGGGTGACGCCATGAATGAGACCGCCGAGGATTTTGAAAATGCTTGGGACGAGGCGGCTCAGGCGTACCGCATGACCGATGCCGATCGGCCGTCCACCTACCCGCAATACCGCCACCCCAAAAAAAATTGGCGTCTCAAGCGCACCGCGCTTCCAACCTGGTACAAGGCGCGCAGTGGCAGGCGCGCACAAGTTCAGTCCGGCGCGGCGCGGGTGGCGCGTCACCGACCCCGGCCTGGCGTAAGCCCCAAGGTGTAACAAGCCATGAGTCGTAACGATTCAGCCGACGAACTGGCCGGCACCGAGCAGCCCTTTGTCCAACATTTGGTTGAGCTGCGTGACCGCTTGCTTTACTGCTTGTACGGACTCATCACGGGCTTGGCCTTGTTGGCGGTGTGGCCAGGGCCGAGCCGATTGATCGACTGGGTGGCGTTGCCCATTCGGGCGCACATGCCGGTCGATGCAAAACTCATTGCGGTGGGGGTGTTTTCGCCGTTTTTTGTGCCGCTTAAGGTGCTCATGATGGCCGCGTTTTTGCTGGCCTTGCCGTGGTTGATGTATCAAATGTGGGCCTTTGTTGCGCCGGGTTTGTATCAGCACGAAAAGCGTTTTGCGCTGCCGTTGATTGTGTTGGGCAGCGGGCTGGCGTATTTGGGTATCGCCTTCGTTCAATTTTTGGTGTTGGACAAAATGTTCGCCTTCATCCAGGCGTTTGCGCCGGCCTCGGTGGCGGCCACGCCCGACGTGGCGTCATACGTTGAAGCCATTTTGTCGCTTTACTTGGCGTTCGCGTTGGCGTTTCAAGTGCCGGTGGTGGTGCTGTTGCTGGTGCGGTTCAACATGGTCACCCTAGAAAAGCTGCGCCAGTTTCGCGGGTACTTCATCGTGGTGGCATTTGTGATTGCTGCCATCGTCACCCCACCCGATGTCATCTCGCAGTTGTCTTTGGCCGTGCCCATGTGCTTGCTTTACGAAGTGGGTCTTTGGGCGGCTCGGTGGGTTAAACGCAAAGATGAGCCCGCTGAGGACACGCCGTCTGAAAGCAGTACCGCCAAAGACGAGTCGTCCGACGACGCCAAATAACACCACCTGGCTGGCAGGTTAACGGCGGGTTGGGGTGGGTCGGCGACCGGGCACCACCGTCAGCTGCATCGCGCTGCCAGCCCGGCGAATCGACAAAGTGGTGGCTTGGCCCGGCTTGAGCGCGGCCACCACCGCCAGCAAGGCCTCTACGCTGCCCACTGGTTGTTGGGCAATGTCGGTCACCACATCACCCGGCTTCATGCCCGCTTGGGCCGCCGGGCCGTCGCGCAGCACACCGGCAATCACCACCCCGCCATTGGGCTGCAGACCAAAGGTTTTGGCCACCTCTGCGGGCAGGGCACGCGGCTCCACGCCCAACCAGCCACGGGTTACGCTGCCGTCGCGCACGATGTCGTTCAACACCTTGCTCACCAGTGGGGTGGGTATGGCAAAGCCAATACCCAGCGAGCCGCCCGAGCGCGAATAAATGGCGGTGTTGATGCCCACCAACTGCCCATGGGTGTTCACCAATGCCCCCCCAGAGTTACCAGGGTTGATGGCGGCGTCGGTTTGAATAAAGTTTTCAAACGTGTTGATGCCCAAGCGGGTCCGTCCCAGCGCACTCACAATGCCGCTGGTGACCGTTTGTCCCATGCCAAATGGGTTGCCAATGGCCAACACCGTGTCGCCCACAGCTAAGGTATTGGAGTCGCCCAGTTCAATCACCGGCAAGTGCGACATTTGAATTTTGAGCACCGCCAAGTCGGTCTCGGGGTCGGTTCCCAGCACCTTGGCTTTGGCACGGCGGCCATCGGCCAGTTGCACCTCAATGTCTTGACCGCCTTCAACCACATGGTTGTTGGTCAGCACAAAGCCTGCGGCATTGACAATCACGCCCGAACCAACGCCGCCACTGGGCTGTTCGCCCTCGGGGGCGCCAAAGTGATACCGATACCAGGGGTCGGCCCCCTGGGCTTGCGCGCTTTGGGTGCTGATGCTGACCACCGCGGGGGCCGCGCGTTGCGCAGGCCCGCGCAGGCTGGCGCCTTGCTCTTGAGGGGGCGCAGCCGGTGCCACCGGTTGCCACACCGACGCGTTAAGCCACTGCGGGCGCAGGGTAAGCACCACAAAATAAGCGGCCAATAAGCACGTCACCGCTTGACAAAAAACCAACCAAAGGCGTCGCATGCCCGTATTGTGGCTTGGTTTTTGGCGCGGCGGCGTGGTTGCGCTGGCACAATGTGCGCATCAGTAAGGGTTTGTCGTCATGCAACGAGATGTGGTGCTGGCTTGGCTTCATGAACAGCTCGAGCCCGAAAGCTTTGAAGATTACTGCCCCAACGGCTTGCAAGTGGAAGGCGGCACGCAGGTGCAACGCTTGGCCACCGGCGTCACCGCCAGCTTGGCGTGGATTGAGCAAGCTTTGGCATGGGGCGCCGACACCTTGCTGGTGCACCACGGTTTGTTCTGGCGTGGCCAAAGTGGTGTGGTAACCGGTTGGATGCGCCAACGCTTGGCGCCCTTGCTGGCCGCCGATGCCAACTTACTGGCCTTTCACCTACCGCTTGACGCGCATCCAGCGTGGGGCAACAACGCCCAGCTCGGCCAGCGCCTTGGGCTGCAAGCCTTTGACGGTCCAGCCGGACGCTTCGGTCGTCAAGGCTTGGGCTGGCTGGGACACGACCCCAGCGGCCTGACCCTGCACGATTTGGCCGCGCGCTGCGAGCGTGCGTTGCAGCGTACCCCGGTGGTGGTGGGACGCCCCGAGCAGCCGCTGACCCGCGTGGCATGGTGCACCGGCGGGGCGCAAGGGTACTTTGAAGCCGCCATTGCCGCCGGCGCCCAGGCTTTTATCACCGGCGAAATATCGGAGCCCCAAGCGCACATCGCGCGCGAGTGTGGGGTGGCGTTTTTGGCGTGTGGTCATCACGCCACCGAACGCGACGGGGTGCAGGCCTTGGGCCAGGCCATGGCGCAGCGCTTCGGTCTGGAGCATGCGTTTTTTGACGTGGACAATCCGGCGTGAGCCAAGCGGCTGGCGCGTTGCCTTTGGCGTTGAGCATGGGCGACCCGGCCGGGGTGGGCCCTGAGCTCATTGCCAGTGCCTGGGCCGAGGCCTTGCAACACGCCGGCCCGTGCTGGGTGGCGGGCAACGCTGAGCTCATGCAAGCGGCGCTGGACAAGGCGCCGGGTACGCCCCAGCTGCGCTGCTTCAACCACCCGCAGCACGTGCTTGAAGCGCTCAATCAAGGTCAACACCCCGACCCTGCCACCTTGTGGTTGGTGACCACGCCGGCCG
>RFXW01000046.1 GCA_009921245.1 Candidatus Fonsibacter lacus
TGGCGGCAATCGCTGCGGGGTGGTTGTTGGGCATGTTCAGCGTGCCCGAGCCCAGTTTGATTTGCTTGGTTTGTGCCGCCACGCTGGCCAAAAAAATCAGGCAAGAGGTCACGTTTTCGGCCAAATCGGTCACGTGTTCGCCAACGTAAGCCTCACGGTAGCCCAGTCGATCCGCGAGCAAAATGGCTTCGCGGTCCTCTTGTAAGGTCTCGCTTGGTACCCTGCCCGGCGGGTGCAAAGGCATCATGAAGGTTCCCAGTTCCATCGCGTCACGCTCCTGTGTGAGTGAAAATGGCGATTGAAGATTCGCCTTATTTATCTTATTATCAATAAAACACTGGTCGGACACAATCCGGCGTTGCCCCCATCCATGACCGCTCCATCCACCTCCACCCTAGAACGTCGCACGTTACGTGATGTTTTTGGCCATTTTGCAACCGGTGTAACGATAGTAACCGCTTACACCGATGACCAAGCCCCGGTTGGTTTAACGGTCAACAGCTTCACCTCGGTGTCGCTCGAACCCGCCCTGGTGCTGTGGTCGATTCAAGAACATTCGCCGCATAAGCCAATCTTTGGCGTTGGACGCAGGCACAGAATTCACGTGCTGGAGGCGGGCCAGGCGGCCATGGCCACGCGTTTTGCCACGGCCGGTGCCGATAAGTTTGAGGGCATCAACTTGGGTGCGCCCGAGACCGCCCCTGGGCTGGCGCATTGCCTGGCGCGGTTGGATTGTGAGGTGGTGCAAACGCAACGCGTGGGTGACCACGAGTTGATCATCGCGCAGGTAACCGACTATCGGGTTGCCGAGGGTGAGCCGTTGTTGTTTTGGCGGGGTCGATGGCTGGAGGCCAGCGCTGGCTCCACCAGCGTGGGATAGATGTCGCGCGCGCCATGCAAAAACAAATGAATGGCATCGTCGCTGCGTTGAGCAAACGACACCTGCGGGTTGAATTGAAAAATATTACGGCGCACCGCCCAATAAAACATGCTGCCGTGCAGCGTCCAGGCCAGCTCAATCTCGCGTGGGCCGGCCGGCTCGGTGCGCGGTATGCCAATGAACTCATGGTAAAACTCTTGGCACATGGGCTGCAGCAGCTGGTCCCGCACCAGCGCCAAATAGTCGCGGTTCAGTGGCATGTTGGCCAACCCGGCGTACATGTAAAGCCGTATCCATTCCGGGCGGTAGGTGGCCTCGGCGTAGCGCTGGTAGAAGGTTTGCAGGCGCTGCGCCAATGGCAGGTCGCGGTTGCCCAATTCGGCCGCCCAGTCGGTGCGCAAGGGGCCAAGAAACACGGCCTCAATCACCGCTTCAATCACTGCGTCTTTGGACGGGAAATAGCGATACAGCAAAGGCTGCGACACACCGATGCGCTTGGTCAGCTCGCGCGTGCGCACGCCAAAACCGTGCTCGGCAAAGCAGGCAATGGCGGAGTCCAAAATTTGTTGACGCCGCATCTCGGGGCTCAGCCGTTGACGCGCACGCGATGGGTTCTGATTCACAGGATGGCATTGTAGGCAGGGGGCGCGTGAGTCAGCCGCATGCTTTGATTGTTGGCGGTTCCATGGGGGGCTTGGCGGCGGCCTGCGCCCTGCGCCAAATCGGTTGGCGGGTCACGGTGTTGGAGCAGTCCAGTGAGCCGCTCAGTGGCCGAGGCGCGGGTATCGTGACGCACCATGGCCTGCGGGTGGCGCTGCAGCGGTTGGGCTTATCGGTGCAAGACGGTTTGGGCTTAAGCGTCCCCCAGCGTGTCTTCTTAGACCGCAGTGGCAGCGCCGTGGCCAGCAGCCAATGGCCGCAAGAGCAAACCTCTTGGCAGGGGCTTTGGCAGCGCCTGCGTCAGGCCATACCCGATACCCACTACGTCATGGGTGCCAAGGTCCACGCGCTTGAGCCTGGCGACGCCGACACGCCGGCTCAATGCCGCTGGGGTGGCCAGCCGCAGGCGCCTGAGAGCAGCCTATCGGCGGATTTGGTGGTACTGGCCAATGGACTGCGCTCGCCGTGGCGGCAACGCTGGTTCGAAGCCCCCGCGCCGCGTTACGCGGGTTACGTGGCCTGGCGCGCCATGGTGCCTTTGCATCAGCTAAGTGCGCAGGCACAGGCCATGCTGGGTCAGCATTTTGTGTTCTCACAAGCCCCAGGGGAACAAATCTTGGCCTACCCGGTTTGGGGCGCGCAGCGCACCACCCACGTCAATGTGGTGTGGTATCGCGCCACCAGCAACGCCCAACGCGACGCCATGCTCACCGATGCCACCGGCACCTGCCACCCGCATGGCATTGCCCCGCATCAGCTGTTGCCCTCATGGGCACAGGCCGCGGTGGCCGACGCCGCCAGGTGCTGGCATCCGTGCTGGGCCGAGGTGCTGGAGCGTGCCCCGCAACTGCTGCTGCAGGTTATTGTTGACGCCACCACCCCGCGCATGAACCATGGGCGGGTGGCACTGCTGGGTGACGCCGCGTTTGTCGCGCGGCCGCATGTTGGCCAAGGGGTCACCAAAGCGGTGGGCGACGCCTTGGCACTGGCCGAGGCTTTGCAATGCCACGCCGAGATACCGGTGGCATTGGCCGAGTACAGCCAAGCCCGCGTGGCGGTTGGCCGGCGCGCGGTGGAGCAGGGCCAACGCCTGGGGGCGGTGGTGGCCCACCAAGGCCAAGACATGGCGCACTGGGCGCTGCACTACGCACAGCCGCGACACCTATTGGCTGACACAGCCGTTGAAATACCTGGCGTGGCCCATGTGCAAGGCACAGGGGTGCACCCGCATTGAGCACAGGAGGAACTTGCAATGGCAAAGTATCACGTAGGGGTTGACATTGGCGGGACTTTCACCGACTGCGTGGTGATTGACGAACGCGGTCAATTGACCGCGGCCAAGTCGCCCTCCACGCCACCGCATTTTGCCAACGGCATGTTGGGCGCCATGGAGGTGGCGGCGCAACGCCTGGGGTTGGACATGCCAAGCTTTTGTGCCAGCATCCGCATGCTCACGCACGGCACCACCGTAGGAACCAACGCCCTGATCCAGCGCCGCGGCGCCAAAGTGGGCTTGATTACCACCTTGGGCCATGAGGACGCGATCCACATCATGCGTGGTTCACGTGGCGTTACCTCACGTAACCTCAACCAAGTGGTGCACTTTCCGGAAAGTCAAAAGCCCGACCCCATCGTCCCCAAGCGGCTGATTCGGGGCGTGTCGGAACGGGTCGACTGCTTTGGCGAGGTGGTGGTGCCGTTGAACCAACAGCAGGTTGACCAAGCCATTGACGAGTTGTTGGCGCTGGGTGTTGAAGCCTTTGCCGTGTGCCTGTTGTGGTCGTTCAAACACCCCGAGCACGAGCACCAGGTGGCGCAGCGCATCCGAGCCAAAGCGCCCGCGGCGTTCGTCAGTTGCTCGGTCGATTTGGCGCCCAAGTGGGGCGAGTACGAGCGCATGACCGCCACCGCCCTGAACGCCTACATTGGGCCGGTGACGTCACGCTACCTGCGCGCCCTGGACGAGCGACTGCGCGAGGCGGGTTACACCCGGCCACTGCAAATCACCCAGTGCGGGGGCGGCTCCATTTCCGTGCAGCGCGCCATTGAGGCGCCCTTGCTTACGCTCGACTCTGGCCCCGTCTCGGGCGTTACAGGGTCGGAATTTTTGGGTAAGCGCATGGGGTGCGAACACATCATCACCACCGACATGGGGGGCACCTCATTCGACGTGGGGGTGGTGCGCGACGGCGTGCCGGCGTACAGCTTCATGGCCAACGTGGCGCAGTACGAATACTTCATTCCCAAAGTCGATATTCAAGCGATTGGTTCGGGCGGCGGCTCATTGGCGGTGGTTGATGCCACCTTGCGTACGCTGCGTGTAGGGCCCGAGTCGGCCGGTGCCGACCCCGGGCCAGCCTGCTATGGCAAGGGCAACACCGTGCCCACTGTGACCGACGCCGACGTGGTGTTGGGTTACTTGGACCCAGACAATTTTTTGGGTGGACGCATGCGCCTGGACAAAGCCAAGTCGGTGGCCGCCGTTCAAGCGGTGGCCGACCAGTTGGGCATGGGTTTGTTGCCTACGGCCGCAGGCATTGCCAAGATTGCCGAGTTCAAGATGGCCGACATCATTCGTAAAACCACGGTTGAAAAGGGCTACGACCCGCGCGACTTCACGGTGTTTGCGTTCGGTGGGGCAGGGCCGGTGCACGCTGGCGTCTTTGCCCGCGAGTTGGAGGTTAAGCAAGTGGTGGTGCCGCTGAACCGCGTGGCTTCCACCTGGTGCGCTTTTGGCGCGGCCACCGCCGACGTGCTGCACATTCATGAGCAAGTCGATATCTTAAGTTCACCCTTTGACGGCGCGCGCATGCAGGCGCTCTGGGCCGAGCTGGCGCAACGGGCAGCCCAGCAGATGGATCACGACGGCATTGCCAAATCAGGGCGTTCGTACATGTTTTCGGTGGACATGCGGCATCGGGGGCAAATCAACGAGGTCGAGGTCGCTTTGGGCGCGGGCACCGCGCGTGGCCCGCGGGTGTCGGCGGCGCTGTTGCGTCAATTGCAGCAAGACTTTTACACCCGTTACGAGGCGTTGTATGGCAAGGGCTCGTCCTACGCCGCCGCCAAGCTGGAGGCGGTCACGTTCCGCGTCCGTGCCACCGCTCCTACGCAGCGCCTCACCTTGCCCAAAGCGCGCCTGACGCGCGCCGCACCACCGGCTGCGGCGTTGCGTGGCCGGCGTGAGGTGTACTGGAGTGACCTAGGCAAGACCCAGCGCAGCGCGGTGTATGACGGCGCCAAACTCCGCCCTGGGCATCAAGTCAAAGGGCCGTGCATTGTCGAAACCACCGAAACCACGATTGTGGTCCATCCCGGGCAGCGTTTGCGCGTTGACGCCTGGGGCAATTTTGAGCTGTTGTTTAACCGGAGTGCCCAAGCATGACCGTTGCCACCGTTGCCTTTGATGGCCGCCAAAGCGGCTACGTCCCTCCCGCCAAGCTCAGCATTTCGCCCAAGCTCAAGCTGCAGCAAAAAGCCGCCACCAAGCTCGACCCCATCACCTTTGAGGTGATCCGCCATAGCCTGTGGAACATCAATGAGGAGCACGGCGCAACCATTCAGCGGTTGTCGGGTTCGCCGGTGGCCATGTACGCGCTTGACCTGAACCCGTCCATCCTCACGGAGGACGGCGAGTTTGTTTTTTTTGGCCCTTACATGCAGTACATGTCGGGTGTGACGGACACCCAGGTCAAGTGGATACTCGAGAACCGCTCCGACAACCCCGGCATTCAAGACGGCGACATGTTTTTGGCCAACGACCCCTGGGTGGGTGCGGCGCACCAGCAAGACGTGATGCTGATATGTCCGGTGTTTCACGAAGGCGCGCTGTTTTGTTGGGTCACCAACTGCTTGCATCAATACGACATCGGAGGCATCACGCCATCGAGCTTTTGCATGGCAGCAGAGAATGCCTACGAGGAGGGGCTTTTGATCCCGCCGGTCAAAATTGTCGAGCGCGGTGAGATACGGCGCGACATCGAGGAGCTGTACCTGCGCGCCAGCCGCAAGCCCGACGCCGTGGCGCTGGATTTTCGTGCGCAATTGGCTGGTAACCTAACGGCCAAAGACCGCATGCACAAACTGCTTAAACGCTACGGTGCGGAGGTGGTGAAGGCGGTGATGCGCAAAATACTCGACGATGGCGAGCGTGCATTTTTAGAAAAAATGAAACGCCTGCCCGACGGCACCTGGCGCGACCGCACATATGTGGAATGCTGTCGGCCCGGCGACCGTCAAACCCACCGCGTGCAACTGACCTTGCACAAACGGGGCAACACACTGATTTTTGAAAATGAAGGCACCGCCTTACAAGACGGCGCCATGAACGCCACCTACTCCGGATGGCGCGGCTCCATCATGGTGGCGCTGAACCAACTGCTGTGCTGGGATCAGTACTTTGCCATCGGCGGCGCGTTACGGCACGTGCAATTTGACTCCACCCCAGGCACCATGAACAGCGCCAATTTTCCGGCTTCGGTTTCTACGGCACCGGTGCAGGCCATGGAGATCTCGCTTTACCCAACGTACAACGTGCTGGCCAAAATGATTTTTGGTGATCCCACCATGCGCGGTGACATCATGTGCATAGGCGGCACCAGCCAATGGCCGGCCACCATTTTCCGTGGCACCGACCAGTGGGGGGACCCGTTTGGTTACTTGTTGGTCGACCCGATTGGCGGCGCCATTGGCGCCTTTGCCACCGGGGACGGCATCTCCACCGGGGGGCAGTCACGCACGCCGATTTGCAAACTGCCCAACATTGAGCACACCGAACAGACCTTTCCGGTGTTGTTCTTGTACCGTAAAGAAGTCAGTGACTCCGGGGGTGCGGGTAAGCACCGTGGCGGACTTTCAGCCGAGTCGTGTTTTGTGCCACATGGCACGCCCGCCATCACGCACGACACCCTTTCCTCGGGCAACGCCATGCCCACATCAACCGGCATGATGGGTGGCTACCCTGCCACGGTGAACGTGTACAAATTTTTGCGCAACAGCGACGTCGCGCAGCGCCTGGCCGATCGCGACATGCCGTCCGATATCGCCGATTTACAAGGCACACCCGAGACGCTGGGCTTGCGCCAACAAAACTTTACCCAACACCCCAGCGACGTTTACGCCGTGATTTGGACCGGTGGTGGGGGTTTTGGTGATCCGCTGCAGCGCGATGCGCAGCGGGTGTGGCACGATGTGGTGGAGACCCGTTCGGTCTCGCGCCAAGCCGCCGCCGCGATTTACGGCGTGGTGGTTAATGACGACGAAACCCTTGACCAAGCCGCCACCGACGCCTACCGGCACGACCTAAGGCAGCGCCGCCGTGCCTATCGGCATGCCAGTCAAAAGGGTTGGCAACCAGGGGCGGTGTTGGACGGGCCGGTGCTACGTGAGGTAACCGAGCAGCTGGTGGTGCGCGCCCCCAAGGGCGCACGTGGCGCGCGCGCCAAGCAGCAAGCGCGCTGGAGTTGCCGCCACTGCGCCACCGACCTAGGCCCGATTCAAAGCAATTACAAAGACGGCTGCGCGCGCCACGATGCGCCGATTGAACACAGCAACCCCAACGTGGGCGATTGGCGCCGCTACATCGACCATGAGCCGGTGTTTCGCCAGTTCTTTTGCCCAGGCTGCGGCGCGTTGATCGAAAACGAGGTCGCCCGCATCGACGACCCCCCGCTGAACGATATTGCGTTAACGCTTTAAGCCGGCAGTTTGCCCAGCGCGGTCAGCACGCGCTGCGGCGTCATGGGCTGCGCCGTGATCAAATTGCCGCCCAGCAGGGGTGCCAAGGCATCGTTCACCGCGTTCATCAGCGCCCCCGGTGCGCCAGCCGTGCCGGCTTCCCCCGCGCCTTTGGCGCCAAGCTCTGAGGTTTGGGTGGGCGTTTGCACATGGCCAACTTCGATGTCGGGCATCTCCACCGCCATGGGCACCAAATAGTCGGCCATCGATCCATTAAGCAGTTGCCCGTTGCTGTCGTACTGGCACTCTTCGAGTAGCGCGCCACCCAGCCCCTGCACAATACCGCCGCGGATTTGCTCGTCAACCAGCATGGGGTTGATCACCGTCCCGCAGTCTTCCACACACCAATGCTTGAGCAGCTTAATAAAGCCGGTGTCTGGGTCAACTTCCACCAGCGCCGCCTGGATGCCATTGGTAAAGGTAAAGCCGTAGGCCCGAGGCGTGTAGTGGCGTGTTACGGTGAGCTCAGACTGAAAGTCCATGGGCAGTGTGTCGGGTCTAAAGTACGCCACCCGTCCCACCTCGCTCAATGGCGTGAGCTCGGCGCCAGTGAGCTTATCAACCACCATGCCGCCCACCACGTCCAAGGTCGCTTTGTCTTTTTCTAGTACGCAGGCGGCCACGTCCAGAATATGGCTGCGCAACACCTTGCCAGCCTGCAGCACCGCTTCGCCCCCAATGCCTGCGCCGCGTGAGGCCCAGGTGCCGCCGCCATAGGGTGTGACACCGGTGTCGCCGGTGGTCACGCGAACCTGCTCAACGCGCACGCCCACGGCAGAGGCCGCGATTTGGGCAAAAATTGCTTCGGTGCCCTGACCTTGCTCGGTCACGCTAACTAACACATTGACCATACCCGCCGGGTCGAGACGCACGGTGGCGCCATCTTGCGCCGAAATACGTGCGCCACCGACGCCATAAAACGCTGGGCTGGGGTTGGTGACTTCAATCATGGCCGCCAAGCCAATCCCGCGATAAACACCTTGGGCTCGCAACTGCGCTTGCTCGGCGCGCAGGGTGTCGTAGTCCATCATGGCAAGTAACTTGTCCAGGCATTGATGGTGCGACAGCTGTTCAAATTTAATGCCCGAAGCAAATGTGTAAGGGTAGGCGTCATCTGGAATCAGGTTGCGACGCCGAAAGGCGGCCGGGTCCATGTTCAAAGCCTTGGCTGCCTCGTCCACAATACCTTCGGTTAACGCCACTGCAATTGGGTGTCCCACCGCGCGGTATTGGCAGGTGACGTTTTTGTTGGTAAACACCACATTGAGCTTGGCACGGTAGGCCTTGTGTTTGTATGGCCCGCCCACCAGGTTCACCACTTGGTTGCCCTCAATACCACTGGTGCGTGGGTACACCGAGTAGGGACCAATGGCGGTCAGATCGTCCAGATCAAAGGCCAAAATGTCGCCGTCTTTGGTGCAGCCCAAGCGCACCGTGGCTTCGTGTTCGCGGGCATGAATGTCGGTAAGAAACGATTCAATCCGATCGGCCACAAACTTCACCGGACGTTTGAGCATCACCGACAGCGCCGCGGTGGCCATTTCATCGGCGTACACGTGCACCTTGATACCGAACGAGCCGCCCACGTCTTTGCACACCACCCGAACCTGTGACTCCGGAATATCCAGATGGCGTGAAAAGATATCCTGCATCATGTGCGGCGCCTGGGTGGCGTGGTACACCGTCATGGCGTGCTCGGCCGGGTTGTAGTCGGCCAAAATGGCACGCGGCTCGTTGGTCACCCCGGTGTGGCGGGCAAAAGAAAACGTCTTTTCAACCACCACGTCGGCGCGCGCCATGGCCTCGTCAAAGTCGTCGGTTTTAAGCGATCGCGTAAAGCAAATGTTGTCGCCCAAGTCGGGGTGTATCACCATGTCACCACGCAGTGCGGCGTGCATATCGGTAACCGCCGGCAGCACCTCCCATTCAACCTGAACGTGCTCCAAGGCATCTTCGGCCTGACGGCGCGTTTGCGCCACAATCGCCGCCACCGCTTCGCCTTGCCAACACACTCGGTCAATGGCCACCGCGTGTTGAGCCGCCGACTTGATGCCCTTGAGATGCCCGAGCACGCCAACCCATGGCGTGCAAAAAGCGGCAATGTCCTTGCCATCAAACGCGGCGATCACGCCGGGTTGGCGTCGCGCCGCTTGCAAATTCAGTGACACCACCTTGGCGTGCGCGTGCGGGCTGCGCACAAACACCACATGCGCCAGTCGGGGCAAGCGCATGTCGTCTAGGTAGGTGCCACGCCCTTGCAGCAAACGCTTGGCACCGGCGCGCGGTGTGCTGGCACCGATGTACCCCGTTTGGGTTTCGGTGCTGGGTTTGGTGTTTGGAAATTCAAGTCGAGCGTTCATGTGCGGGCCTCCGTGGCAGGGGCAAACTTACCTTGCAGCACCGATTCAATGGCATCAACGATGGCCTGGTACCCGGTGCAGCGGCAGTAGTTGCCCGAGATATGCTCACGAATCGCTTCGCGCGTGGCCTGGGGTTGTTCACGCACCAGCTCAAGCGCCGACAACAGCATACCGGCCGAGCAAAACCCGCATTGCAACGCGTTGTGCTGCAAAAATGCAGCTTGCAATTGCGCCAACACGCCTTGCTCGGACAAGCCTTCGATGGTGTCTACCCGCTTGCCGTCAGCTTGCACCGCCAACGTAAGGCAGCCACGCACCACCTCACCGTCTACCATCACTTGGCAGGCACCGCATACCCCGTGCTCGCAGCCTAGGTGGGAGCCGGTTAAATCGAGCGACTCGCGCAAAAAATCGGTCAAGTGCATGCGCACTGGAACCTCGCACTGCATGGCCTCACCGTTCACCACGGTGTCTATGGTTTGCGTGACCTCTTTCATGCTGTCTCCATCACTTGCTGCAAGGCCCGCCCCAGCAGCACCCGCGTCAGGTGCCGTTTGGTGGCGGCGTTGGCGTGGGTGTCACCTTGAGCCTCCACGGCCTCGTCAATTGCCGCTTGCGCCGCTTGTACGCGCGCCGCCGTGAGCGCTTGACCCTCAAGGCATGCCATCACCGGCGCCAGTAACTCAGGCTTGCTGCCCAATGCCAGTGGCACCACGCGGACCTCACTGGCGATGTTTGCCTTGACCTGCAGTGTCAGCGCCAAGCCCGCCATGGCATAGTCGCCATGGCGTTGCGCCAGTTCGGTAAACGCGCTGCGTTGGGTCGGCCGTGTTTTAGCAAACTCCACCGCTACCAACAACTCATGGGGTTGCCGTGCCGTTTGGTACAGGTCCACAAAAAAGTCTTTCGCCGCCACGCGCCGCTCGCCGCTGGCACTGGCCAACACCATGGTGGCGCCCCAGGCCAGGGCCACCGCTGGATACTCAGCCGCTGGGTCGGCCAAGGCCAGGCTGCCACCCATGGTGCCACGGTTGCGAATGGCCGCGTGCGCCACATAGGGCACCGCTTGCGCCAGCAGCGGCACGTGCTTGGCCACCAGCGGATCGGTTTGTAAGGTTCGGTGCCGAGTCATGGCGCCAATGCGGATCGCATCGCCCGCATCGCTTATGCCCGCCAGGTCGGACAGGCCATTGATATCAATCAACCACTCGGGTGCGGCGAGCCTTAGGTTCATCATCGGCAGCAGGCTTTGCCCACCAGCAAGTACCTGAGCGGTGGGCCCATGCTCGGTTAATAACGCCAAGGCGTGGGCCAAATCGTTGGCCTTGGTGTATCCAAACGCAGATGCTTTCACCTATCGGTCTCCCACGTAATGGTGCGGCGCATGCAGCTCTAGGCGGCCACTCCAAGGTAGTAACTCTTCACCAAATCGTTTTCCTTTAGCGTCTCCACGTCGCCGTGGAACACAATTTCTCCGTGCACAATAATGTGACCATAGTCGGCAATGCGCATCGCTTGATTAAAGTTTTGCTCGGCCATGAGCACGGTTAATCCATACTTTTCTTTTAGCTCTTTGAGTTTGGTGATCGTTTGCGACACCAGCAAAGGCGACAAACCCACCGACGGCTCGTCCACAAGCAACAAGCGTGGCGCCGACATCAAGGCCCGGGCAATCGCCAGCATCTGCTGTTGTCCACCTGACATCGAGCCCGCCAGCTGACGCCGCCGTTCCGCCAGCAGCGGAAACGCCTCGAACGCAAACCCAATATTGGCTTGTATCTCATGGCGTGCGCCTGGGCGGAACGCGCCCAGCAACAGGTTTTCCTCAACGGTCAGTTTGGGAAACAAGCGGCGACCCTCGGGCACCAAGGCAACGCCCAGGTTCACAATATCTTCGGTTGACAAGCGGTGCAGCTCATGACGCTGACCATCCATCTCCAAAACAATGGCGCCATGGGTGGGTCGCACCATCCCCATGACGCATTTCATCAGCGTGCTTTTTCCGTTGCCATTGGTGCCCAGCAGCGCAACCGTTTGACCGTCGTCAATCGTCAAGCTCACGCCGTGCAGCGCCTGAACCGCGCCGTAACTGGCGCTGATGTCGTCGACTGTTAATTTAATCGCCAAGATAAGCCCTTTGTACGTATTCGTTGGCCACCACCTCTTGCGGTGAGCCTTCACAAATGATTTGTCCTGCATCCAAACAAACCACGCGCTGAGAAAACTTCATCACCGCTTGCATGATGTGCTCAATCATGATGATGGTGATGCCCTTGGCGTTAAGTTTGAAAAGAATATCCAATACCTCTTCAACCTCAGCGCCTGACAACCCGGCCATGGCTTCATCCGAGATCAGCAAATCGGGGCCCGCCGCCATGGCCCGCGCCAGCTCCATTTTGCGCAGTTCCACTTGCGACAGTTGGTTTGACAACACATCGGCACGGTCGGCCAGGCCCATGTCATGCAGCAAGGCGTCGGCTTCGGCCACTGCCTTGGCGCCAAACAGGTTACGCACATACGACAGCGGCACCAGCAGGTTTTCTCGCACCGTCATGCTGCCAAACGGACGTGGGATTTGAAAGCTGCGTGCAATCCCGCGTTGCGTGCGGGCGTTGGCCGCCATTCGCGCCACGTTTTGGCCCTTAAATCGAACCTCACCGGCGTCGTTAAACAAGGCCCCCGAAATGCAATTGATGAGGGTTGTTTTACCTGATCCATTCGGCGGCAACCACAAAAACCACCAGCAGCACACCCACCACCAGCACGTTGAGTTCACTCGAGATGGTGACAGTCACCGCCTCCTGCAGCGTTCCTAAAACCAAGGCCCCGACCAGCGGACCACTCCAGTGCCACATGCCGCCAATGATGGGCATGGCCAGAGCCGACACCGCCCAGGTCAAGTTAAACGTTGACGCCGGTTCAATGTAGCTCAGGTACATTGGCATGGTGGTGCCAGCCGCACCCAGCAAGCCGCCCGAGGCCACACAAGCGATAAGCTTGATGCGCAGTGTGGGCACGCCCGAGCACTCGGCCGCTTCCTCTGAGTCACGCACCGCGCGCAGCCCGCGGCCGATATGAGAAATTTGAATGTACCGCGCCACCGATACGGCGAGCGCCGCCATAACCACCATCACCACAAACAGCATCCGGGTGTAGCTTTCAAAAGGCGCCATCACCTCGGGGCGGGTCAGCTGCAACCCAGTGGCACCGCCCACGTAGCGCCAGTTCATCACCACCGCTTCCAAAATATAGATCACGGCGATCGTGGCAATACTAAAAAAGATACCCCGCAAGCGCAGCGTGAGCAGGCCAACAAACAAGCCCAACAGGCCGGCGGTTACCATGCCGCCGGCAATTTGCACCAGCAGCGGGGCGTCAATGGCCAAATGCAACACCAAGGCGGTGTAAGCGCCTACGCCAACAAACGCAGGTACGCCAAAGTTCACGTAACCGGCGTAGCCGCCCAAGATATTCCATGCCGAGGCCAACACCACGCCCTGCAAAATCACAAAGCCGGCAAAAAACAAGTACTCGTTCATGTTTGACAGGCTCAGCCCTGCCAACGCGAGCACCACCAAGATACAACCAATCCAGTATTTCACGCGTTCACCTACCAAACAAGCCTTGGGGACGTACCCCCAACATGAACAACAACAGCGCGAACGCCACCGCCTGCGACCACGACACCCCAAAAAACATCATCACGATCGATTCGGTTACACCCAGCAGCAACCCAGCAACCAAGGTTCCGCTCATGCTGCCCAAACCCGCCAGCACCACCACACAAAACGTGCGGCCAATGTAAATGCGGTCAAGCGACGGCTCCACCGGGTTAACAACGATCAGCATGGCCCCAGCCAACGCGTTCACGCCGGTGGCAATACCAAACGCCCATTGTTTGATCCGAACCGGGTTGGCCCCCATCAAGCGCAACGCCAACTCATCTTGCCCCAC
>RFXW01000047.1 GCA_009921245.1 Candidatus Fonsibacter lacus
AACATGACCCGCGTCATGCCCGCACCGCGCGCCGTTACGAATACATCGTCGCTGTGCTGACCCCGCAAAATGGCCGCTCTGGCCTGCTCAAAATAGCGTTGCAGCCAAAGCTCAGCGTGCTCACCGTAAGGCACCAGACGCTCTTTGTTGCCTTTTCCGGTCACCCGCAACACCTGCTCTTGACGCCCTACATGCCAAAGCTTAAGCCCCACCAATTCACTGACGCGTAGGCCACTGGCGTACATCAATTCAAGCATGGCCCGGTCGCGCAGGCCCAATGGCTTGTCGGGGTCTGGCGCCTGCAGCAAGGCCTCCACTTGTGCCTCGCTAAGGGTTTTGGGCACACGCGTGGGCTGCTTGGCTGCATCCAAACGCAAGGTCGGGTCAACGGCTATGCGCCCTTCGCGCAGCGCCCATCGATAAAACCGCTTGAACACGGTCAGGCGTCGATTGGCCGAGGTGGCGCGCGTGTTGGCGTGCCGCGCTGCAGCGTAAGCCAAAAGGTCGGCCTCTTGAATGGTCCACAGGGTTAGGCCACGAAGCTGGGCAAAGCGCGCCAAGCCAATGAGGTCGCTGCGGTAACTCTGCAAGGTGCGCGGCGACAGACCGTCTTCAAGCCACAAGGCATCAAAAAATGCGTCCACCCCCGCATCAAGCGGCTCGGCTGCGGCGGCGACTGGCTCTATCATTGACCACACTTTATCGCAAGCAAACACCACAACAAGCCACTGCGTAACCAACTCAGGGAGACACCATGAACCACGTGTGGCTTTTGCTACCCGACTTTGCGCTGATCCTAACCGGCTATTTGGTGTGTCAGCTCACGTCGCTCAACCGCTCGGTGTGGCAGCAGGTGGACGCCTTGGTGTATTTCTTTCTGTTCCCGGTGTTGTTGTTTCATAGCATCGTGCGTCATCCGCTGGACGTCTCGCAGGCCTCCACGCTGATGCTGGCTGGGGCGTTGTTGGGGCTGGGTGCGATTGCCTTGGCCTACAGCCTACCCCATTGGCCGGGACTGAAAGGGCGTTGGGACAGGCGGCTGCACGCTGCCAGTGCGCAGGTGGCGTTTCGCTTTAATTCGTTTATTGCCTTGGCGGTTACGGAAAAGCTACTGGGCAGCGAGGGCTTGTTGCTGATCGCGGTACTGATTGGGGTGTGCGTGCCAATTTTTAATGTGGCGGCGGTATACCCCATGGCCAAACACGTGGGCCGTGGCTTAGGCCGTGAGTTGGCGCGCAACCCGCTGATATGGGGCACCGGTTTGGGCCTAAGCGCCAACTTGCTGCACCTCACACTGCCTGAGTGGTTGGCGCCCACGGTAGGCGCCGTGGGTCAAAGTGGCTTGGTGCTCGGGCTGATGGCCGCCGGCGCTGGCATGCGGCTTGATGCTCTCAAACAAGCGCCCTCGCTGTCGGTGGCGGTGCTGGGCATACGTCATGTGGCCACGCCGCTGCTGGCCGCTGGTTTGGCCTGGCTGTTTGGGCTGCAAGGCCCACAGGCCATGGCCTTGCTGGTGTTCTCGGCCATTCCCACCGCCTCAAGTTGTTACGTCTTGGCCGCCCGCATGGGGTACGACGGCCCTTATGTGGCGGGCTTGGTCACGCTGTCCACCTTACTTGGCATGCTCAGTTTGCCGCTGACCTTGGCGTGGCTGGTGCTGCCCTAGCGCGGGCAAGCGAACGCCGCGGCGCGGTTTAGGTTGGTGCGGTGGCCTCGGGCTGTTGGGCCAGGGCCCACACCACGTGTTCGCGCACCATGGGGTTGGCATGGTGCAGCTGCTGGGCCAGTTCGTGGCGCGCTTGCGCCGCCCATGCAGGGTCGGTGGCGGGGTTGGCCAAGGCGTTGCCCATGGCCGTGGCTACGTTGCGTTGCCAGCGGGCGTGGCCAATACGGCGCACGGCACTGCCGGCGGTGGCCTGTAAAAATTCCGCCTCGTTCCAGCGCCACCACGTGAGTAAATCTTGCGGGTTCAATGCCTGCCGAGGCGCGAAGTCGGGCACCGCGCTGGCGCTGGCGTAACGATTCCACGGACACACCGCTTGGCAGTCATCACAACCGTAGACGCGGTTGCCCACGGCGCGGCGCCATTGCGGATCAATGGCCCCCGGATGCTCAATGGTGAGATAGGCAATGCAACGCCGTGCATCCAACCGATACGGCGCCACGATGGCACCCGTGGGGCAAATGTCCAGACACGCCTGGCAACTGCCGCAATGCGCCGAAACCGGTGCGGTCTCGGGCAAGGCCATATCAACAAAAATTTCCCCCAAAAAGGCCATGGAACCGCCCTCACGGCTAAGCATCAGGGTGTGCTTACCGCGCCAGCCCAAACCGCTGCGACTGGCCAACTCCACTTCAAGCACAGGCGCTGAGTCGGTGAAGACGCGGTAGCCCAACGGGCCCACCGCGGCTTGCCACTGCTGCGCCAAGCGCTGCAATCGGGTGCGCACCACCTTGTGGTAATCGCGACCACGTGCGTACCACGACACCACCCCTTGCGTGGGCTGCTGCAAGTCGTGCCATGTCGAGGCCTGCCACGCGCCGGCGCTGGAAGGTAAATAAGGCATGCGCAACGTGACCACGCTTAGCGTACCGGGCACCAGTTCAGCCGGTCGCGCGCGTTTCATACCGTGGCGGCTCATGTACTGCATGCTGCCGTGAAAGCCCTGCTCCAACCACTGCTCTAGGCCGGGCTCGGCGTCACGCAAATCAACACCGGCTACACCGATGGCGTCAAAACCCAAAGCCTGGGCCCGAGGCTGCAGCCAAGCCAGCCAGTTGGTGGAGGGGGAGCGCACCATAACCCCATTGTAGAAATCCTATCCCTCAGGTGGCGCGCCAAGTTTGGGACAATATGCCCATGGTTGCACAACCCTTGGCTATTGTGAATTCGGCTGCCCCACCCATGTGGCGCTGGACGAGTGAAGAAGACACCGCCGCCTGTGCCCGCTCGTTGGCGGCCAACCCACTGTTGGGCGAGGCCTTGATTTCGCTGCGCGGTGACTTGGGTGCCGGCAAAACAACCTGGGTGCGGCACCTGCTGCGCGCGTTGGGGGTCACAGGCGTGATCAAAAGCCCCACCTACGGCTTGGTTGAAACCTACCAAGCCCATACCACGCAGGCGCGTTACCCCGTTGCCCACCTTGACTTGTACCGACTGCAAGCGCCACACGAGCTGATCGACGCCGGGCTGGATGAAGTGCTCACCGGCCCAGGCTTGCGTTTGGTTGAGTGGCTGGCCCAGGCCGAGGCCCTTGCGCCCACACCCGATGTGGAGCTGGCCCTGGCCCTGCATGACGATGGCACGCGCTCGGTGACCGTAACCAGCCACAGCGCGCTGGGTGCGCGGTTGCTGCAACCATGACGCTGAAACGGCGTGAGCTGCTACAAGGCGCGGCGCTGAGCCTGTCGTTTGGCGTGTGGCGCGCCAACGCCGCGGAGGTGGTGGATGTTCGGCTTTGGCCTGCGGCCGACTACACCCGACTAACCATTGAATCGGCGCACACGCTGCGCTTTTCTCAGCGGTTTGTAGCCGACCCACCGCGCTTGGCGGTGGACCTGTTGGGCCTGCAATTGCAGCCGGCGCTACGCGAGGTGGTGGGCAAACTCAAGCCCGAAGACCCCAACATCGCTGCCATTCGGGTGGGGCAATTCAACCCCGACACCGTGCGCTTGGTGCTCGATCTCAAGCTGCCCATGGCGCCACAAATCTTCACCCTCAAACCGATTGCGCCCTACCAACACCGTTTGGTGTTTGACCTTTATCCCAAGCAACCCCCCGACCCGCTGGAGCAACTCATCACGCAGCGGCTGCAAGAAATCGAATCGGCTGTGGCCGACGCCCCTTCAGCCGATCCACTGGGCGACTTCATCGCCCAGCGTCAGGCCCCGGCCAAGCGCGAGCCACGCACCGACCGCTTGATTGTGGTGGCCTTGGACCCAGGACATGGTGGCGAAGACCCGGGCGCGGTTGGCCCAGGTGGCACCAAAGAAAAAACCGTGGTGTTGCGTATTGCCCAAAAGCTGCGCGACCGCATCAACAACAGTCGTGTGAACGGCAACCCCATGCGCGCCTTCATGACCCGCGACGCCGACTACTTTGTGCCACTGCACACACGGGTGCAAAAAGCGCAACGGGTGAAGGCCGATCTCATGATCAGCATCCACGCCGATGCTTTTTACACGCCACGCCCAGCGGGTGCCAGTATTTACGCGCTCAGTACCGGCGGGGCCAGCAGTTCCATGGCGCGCTGGATGGCCAAAAAAGAAAACAACGCCGATTTGGTGGGCGGCATCAATGTTGCCTCGCTCGACCAGTCGGTGCAAAGGGCCATGTTGGACATGACCACCACGCGCCAAATCAACGACAGCTTGCGCTTGGGCCAAGCCATGTTGGGCGAACTCGACACCGTTGGCAAACTGCACAAGGCACAGGTTGAACAGGCCGGCTTTGCGGTACTTAAAGCACCCGAAATACCCAGCGTTTTGGTTGAAACCGGGTTCATCAGCAACCCCACCGAAGAGCGCCAGTTACGTAGCAACGATTACCAAGAACGTTTGGCCGACGCACTGATGCGCGGCATCACGCGCTACTTTGCACTCAATCCCCCGCTGGCACGCGAGCGTCAGCTGTAGCGCGCCCGCGCCGCCAGGCGCCGACAATGGCGATCAACCCCGGGCCAATGATCAAGCCCCAAATCAGCCACTCAAGGTTGGCTTTAACCCAAGGCAAGTTACCAAACACGTACCCGGCCAGCCCCACGCCCCATACCCAAAGCGTGGCACCGACCACGTTGTAAAGCGTAAAGCGGGCGTGGTTCATGGCGGCCACGCCGGCCACAAATGGCGCAAAGGTACGAACAAAAGGTAAAAAACGCGCCAGCACAATGGTAATTGGGCCGTAACGCTCGTAGAACGCGTGCGCCTGATCAAACGCACGCCGATTGAACCAACGGGACTGCTCCCAGCCAAACACCTTGGGGCCAATCCAACGACCTATGTGATAGTTGACCTGATCGCCAGCCACCGCGGCCATCCACAACAAGCTTAAAACCAACAACAGGTTCAAGTCGCCCGTGCCGGCCAGCGCCCCCACCACGAACAGCAGCGAGTCGCCCGGTAAAAACGGCATAACCACCAAGCCGGTTTCAACAAACACAATCAAGAACAGCAACGCGTACACCCATGCGCCGTATTCGCGCACGAAGTTAAGCAAATACACGTCCACGTGCAGAATGAAATCAATTAACCACAAGATGATGTCCATGGCGCGCATTATCGCGGGCCTCCCTACAATGGCGCGGTGAGCACCGTTCAAGCCCCTGCGAAGCGCCCCATTGCGCCCCTGCCGGATACCCTGATCAGCCAAATCGCGGCCGGGGAAGTGATTGAACGCCCGGCCTCGGTGGTGCGCGAGCTGCTTGATAACGCACGTGACGCTGGGGCCAACCGCATTGTGCTGCGCATGACCCAGGGCGGCATGGGCTTGATCTCTGTAGAAGACAACGGACACGGCATAGACAAAGCCGACCTGTCGTTGGCGCTGCAACGCCATGCCACCAGCAAAATTGGCAGTCTGGCCGACCTTGAAGCCGTGGGCACCATGGGTTTTCGTGGTGAAGCGCTGGCCGCCATGGCCTCGGTGGCACGGGTGGTGATTCAAACCCGCAGCCAAGACGCACCCGACCATGGCTGGCAACTCAGCAGCGAAACCGGCGAATTGCTGCCCGTGGCACGCACCACCGGCACCACACTGGCGGTGCACGATTTGTTTACCAACGTCCCCGCGCGGCGTAAGTTTTTAAAGTCAGAAAGCACCGAACTCGCGCACTGTGTCGAGGCCGCGCGCCGTCAGGCTTTGGCCAACCCACATGTTGCCTACGACATATGGCACAACGGCAAGCTGCTGCACCAATGGCGCGCGCATCCGGCCAACCCAGAGTCGCGCTGGCAAGACGTGCTGGGGCAAGGCTTTATTGAGCAGTCTTTGCCGGTTAACGACCAAAACGGCCAAGGCTGGCGCGTGCAAGGCCGGCTGGGCTTACCCGACGCCGCGCGACCCCGCGCCGATAACCAGTGGCTGTTTGTAAATGGTCGTTTGGTGCGCGACAAAACCATTGGTCATGCGCTACGCACAGCCTACGCCGACGTGTTGCACGGCCAGCGCCAACCCTGTTACCTGTTGTACCTGGATGTACCGCCCGAGTCTGTGGATGTGAATGTGCATCCGGCCAAAGCCGAGGTGAGGTTTCGCGACAGCCGCGGCCTGCACCAATGGCTGCAGCATCTGGCGCAAACCACGCTTGCCAGCCCCCGCGGTGGCCATTCCTTGCCTGCCGCAAGCGCCAGCGCACCCGTGACACCGGCTTACGTTGCGCAAGCGCCAACGGCGCACCAGCACGGCCTCGGGCTAGGCGACTCATTTGAGCCATGGTTGGCCCAAGCAGCCGCCGTGCGTGCCTTGGCTTTGCCGGTTACAGAGCCTGCACCTGCCGGTGACACCCCAGAGGAATGGCCGCTGGGACGGGCCTTGGCGCAGCTGCACGGTGTCTACCTACTGGCAGAAAACCGCCACGGTCTGATTTTGGTTGACATGCACGCGGCGCACGAGCGCATCGTGTACGAGCAGCTCAAAGCGGCGCACCACCAAGGGGCGAGTCAGCCCTCGCAGCAGCTGCTGGTGCCGCAACCCTTTACCGCCACCGGCGTGCAGGTGGCCACCGCACAAACCCACCAACTCACGCTGCAACAGCTTGGGCTTGAACTTGACGTTTGGTCAAATACCCAACTGGTGGTGCGCAGCGTGCCGGCGCCGCTGATTAAGGCCGACACCGTGGCCCTGGCGCGGCACGTGCTGGACGAGCTGACGCAGCACGACAGCGCCACGGTGCTGCAACGCGCCACCGACGACTTGCTGGCCACCATGGCGTGCCACGCCGCGGTGCGTGCCAACCGACTGTTGTCGCTGCAAGAAATGAACGCCTTGCTGCGCCAAATGGAGCAAACCGAGCGCGCCGATCAATGCAACCACGGACGCCCGACATGGCGCCAACTGAGCATGGCCGAACTCGATCGGTTGTTCTTGCGTGGCCGCTGACAGCATGGCCGCCAACCGCTCGCGGCCGCCGCGCATGACCCAAACGTGGGTGGTGGTGCTGTTGTCGTTGATGATGGGGCTGCAGCCAGTGGCCACCGACCTTTATTTACCAGCGCTGCCCGCCATCTCCAGTGGGTTGGGCGCCACGGCCGTCAATGCCCAGCTCACACTCACCGCCATGTTGCTGGCGTTTGGCTTGTCGCAGCTGGTGTGGGGGCCGTTGTCCGATCGCTTCGGTCGCCGGCCCACATTGATGGTCGGTTTGGCGTTGTTTACCGTGGCAGCTGGCGCAGGCGCGATGGTGGACAGCGTTGAACAACTGGTGGTGGCGCGCTGCGTGCAGGGCATTGGCATGGGCGCGGTGGTGATGTGCGGACGGGCGCTGATTCGTGATTTGTACAACCACGAAGACGGGGCCCGCGTCATGAGCCAAGGGCTTACGGGCTTGGGGCTGGTGGCCTGTCTGAGTCCACCACTGGGGGGGCTGATCGCACAATACATTGGCTGGCATTTCACGCTGCTGACGCTGGCCTTGTATGCCACGCTCACGCTGGCGTTGGTGGCTTGGCGTTTCAGCGAAACCCTGGCCACACCGAATCCGCGTGCGTTTGACTTGGGCCCCATGATGCAAACCTGGTGGTACATCGTGCGCCATCGGCATTTTCAAGTGTACGCCGCGCTCAGCACCGCGACCTACGGCGGCTTGTTTACGTTTTTGGCCGCGTCGCCGTTTGTGTTTATTCAGGTTTTTGGGCTAAGCCCGAGCGAATACGGCTTGGCGTTGTTGTTTCAGTCAGTCAGTTACACCGGCGGAACTTTTCTGTGCCGTTATCTGCTCAAGCGCATGGGCGTGCAGCGCACCTTGCGTTTGGGCGCTTGGCTTAGCCTGGGATCCGGTGCGGCGCTGGTGCTGGTGTCGCTGCTGCAACTGCATACCGCCACCACGGTGTTGTGGTGTTATTTTGGCTTTATCGTGGCGCACGGTATTCATCAACCGTGTGCGCAGTCGGGCACGGTGGCGCCCTTTCCCAAGGCCGCTGGTGCGGCGTCGGCATTGGCCGGTTGTTTGATGATGGTGGTGGTTTTTGTTAACGGCTGGTGGCTGGGCGTGCAAGCCGACGGCACCGAGCGCATACTGACCTTTGGTATTGGCTTTTGGAGTGTGATACTGGCGGCCTTGGCCTGGGGCCCGGTGCAACGCTTGGGACGCGTGGCGGCATGAGCGTGTTGGTATTGGCAGGCCCCACCGCCAGTGGCAAAAGCCATTGGGCCCTACCCTTGGCGCAACGCTTCAACGCCGAAATCATCAGCATGGATTCAGCTTTGGTGTATCAGGGCATGGACATAGGAACGGCCAAACCCAGCGCCCATGAGCAAGCCCAGGTGCCGCATCATGTGCTTGACATGGTACCCCCCAGCCAAAGCTACAGCGCTGCACGCTTTGCGCAGGACGCGCAACGCGCCTATCAGGCCATTCGCGCGCGCGGCAAACGGGTGTTGGTGGTGGGCGGCACCATGCTCTACCACCGTGCATGGTTGCAAGGGCTGCACCCTCTGCCCCCAGCCGACCCGGCGTGGCGACAGGCCACCACCGAGCGCGCCCTGGCCTTGGGCTGGCCTGCCTTGCATGCCGAATTGGTCAAGGTTGACCCGATCACGGCCAAACGCTTGGCGCCGCACGACAGCCAACGCATACAGCGCGCACTCGAAGTCGCTGTCGCAATGGCACGCCGAGGCGCCGCCCACCGAGTCTGGGCCTGCCTCCACCCTGTTGTCGCTTGAGCCCAGCGAAAAACCCTGGCTGTTGGCGCGCATCGAAGCGCGATTGCACGCCATGTTGCAGCAAGGCTTTTTGCAAGAAATGCGGCAACTCATGCACACCCCTGGCTTGCACCCGCAGCTGCCCGCCATGCGTTGTGTGGGGTATCGACAAGCGTGGCAACTGCTCAACGAGCTTGGCCATGAGCACCCCCACCTGGCGTCGCGGTGGCTTGAGCTTGCCGCCATCGCCACCCGCCAGCTGGCCAAGCGGCAATTAACTTGGTTGCGCAGCCTGCCACAGCGTGTGGTGGTGGCTGCCGACGCACCCGACGTGGCCGAGCAGCTGATGGCGCGGGCGCAGGCCCACTGGAGTCAAGACCATGCTTGAGGTACGCGATTTGGCCCATGGTTACCCCGGTCAACCGGTGTTTCAAGGGGTTGGCCTCAGCCTTGCCGCCGGTGAGTCGGTGGCGGTGGTGGGCGCATCGGGCGTGGGCAAGTCGACCTTGCTGCAATGCATGGCGGGTTTGGAGCGTTGGCAGCACGGTGACATCAGGGTGGCCGGGCTTGACATCGGACCACTTGACGACGAGGCCCGCGCACGCTGGCGGCGTGAGCATGTTGGCTTTGTTTTCCAGGCTTTTCACTTGCTGCCTTATTTATCGGTGTTTGACAACGTGCATCTGCCGCTGTTGTTGTTGGGGCAGCCCAACCCGAAACGTGTGTCCGAGATGCTCCAAGCCGTGGGTCTGCAGCAGTTGGGCGGGCGCTTGCCCGAGCAGCTATCGGGCGGCCAAATGCAACGCGTGGCGATCGCCCGGGCGCTGGTTCACCAACCGGCGCTGCTGCTGGCCGATGAGCCCACCGGCAATCTTGACCCGGCCCATGCCACCGAGGTGCTGGAACTGCTGCTGCAGCAAAGCCACGCGCATGGCGCCGCGCTGGTGTTGGTCACCCACAACCTACACGCCGCGCAGCGGGCCAACCGCGCGCTGGAGCTTACCCCCACTGGACTGCATCCATGGCAGGCGGCGTCATCAACATTCTGATGCTGCTGCGTGCGGTGTCGTGGCCGAGCTGGCGTCAACGCCCGATTCGGCCGCTGATGGCGTGGTTTGCCATTGCTTGCGGGGTGGCCCTGGGGTTGGCGGTGCACCTTATCAACCAGTCGGCGTTGGGCGAGTTTGACAAAAGCCTGCGCGCCTCCGCTGGCTTGGCCGACTTTACGTTGCGCAGTCATCGTGGCTTGCCCAGCGAATTGGTTGACACCTTGCAACAACACCCAGGGGTGGCGGTGGTGGCGCCCATGCTGCGGCGTCACGCACGCTTGGGCAACACCGGCGACGGCGCACCGATAAGTTTGATAGGCGTGGACGCCCTATCCCAAGCTGCACTCACCGGGCAAGCCATGGTGCAAACCACCAACGAACCGCTGGATGCGTTTGCCGCCGACACCGCGTTTGCCAACGCTGCGGCCATGGCGCTTATTGGCAACCGCACCGAGCCGTTGTTGCTTGCCTTGGCGCAACGCACCAGCACATGGCGCCTGGCGGGCCAATGGCAAGGTGGCCCAGGCGCTCAAGTGGCCGTGGATATTGCCGCGTTGCAGCAGGTGTTGGGCACCACGCAAGTCGACACCATTGACGTTCGCTTGGCCCCCGGCGCCACACGCGCGGCGGTGTTGCAAAACATCACCCTACCACCCGAGGCTTGGGTGGATGCGCCCGCTTTGCAGCGTCAACGGCAACAAGCGGCCTCACGCGCTTACCGGGTAAACCTTACGGCGCTGTCGTTGGTGGCGCTGTTTACCGGCAGCTTTTTGGTTTTTTCTGTACTGTGGCTGGGTGTGGCGCAACGCCTGCAAACGTTTGCCCTTTTGGGTGTGTTGGGTGTGGGTGCCAAGCAACGCATGCAATGGGTGCTGGCCGAAGCGGCGGTACTGGGTGTGGCCGGCGGTGCGGTGGGTGTGGCGGCGGGTACGTGGCTGGCGGCGTTGGCGCTGAATTGGGTTGGCGCCGACTTGGGTGGTGGTTATTTTTCTTCGTCGCCCACGCAACTGGTGTGGCAACCAGGGGCGGCGCTGATATACGCGACGCTGGGGCTGGCTGCCACCCTACTCGGCGCGTGGTGGCCGGCGCAACGCGTGCAACGTTTGGCCCCTGCCCAAACCCTAAAAGGCTTGCACGCTCAGGTCGGTGGTGCGCCCAAGCCGTGGGCGCTGCTGGCTTTTGCACTGGGCGCCTCGGTGTGCTGGCTGCCGGCATGGCGCGGGGTGCCATGGGGTGCTTACCTTGGCATTGCCTTGATGTTGCTGGGTGGCATTTTTGCTATTCCTTGGCTTTTGCATCACGCCATTGATTGGTTAACACGGCACCGTATCAGCACCGCCATGCGGTTGTGTCTATGGCAACGTGCCAAGCACAGCCCGCACGACGGGGTACTGGCCACCAGCGGCGTGGTGGCCAGTTTGGCTTTGGCCACGGCACTGAGCGTGATGGTGGGTAGCTTTCGCGAATCGGTGAGCGATTGGCTGAACGTGGTGTTACCTGCGGATGTCTACGTACGCAGCGTGCCATTGGCCGACGGCTCAAGTCCGGCCCTTACGCCAGACGCTTGGCAGGCGCTGAACAACTTGCCTGGCGTCGCACGGGTGCGCCCAGCAACCAGCACGCGACTGACGCTGGATGAACAACGTGTGCCGCTGGCACTGTTGGCTCGACCGTTGGAGCTTACGCCCCAAGGGCCACGCGATGTCCCCATACAAGCCGTTGTGCCGGTGCCCGAGGGTGCAATACCACTGTGGGTCAGCGAGTCGGCACGCGATGGATACAACCTAACCCTGGGCCAACCGTGGCCGGCGCTGCAGCAACTTTGGCCACAGGCGCCGCCGCTGGTGGTGGCTGGGGTATGGCGCGACTACGCGCGCCAGCATGGCAGTGTGTTGTTGGACTGGGACGACCTAAGCCGTTTGAGCGGTACCCCAGAGGCCACGGAGGCGGCGTTGTGGCTGGCACCACAGGCCAGTACCGAGCGCACCCTGCAGGCGTGGCGCCAGGTGGCCCAGGCGCGCGGCTGGAGCAGCACCCTAGAGGTGGTTAGCACCAACGCGCTGCGCACCCGTTCGCTGGAGATTTTTGACCGTAGCTTTGCCATTACCCGCTGGCTGCAGCTGGTGGCCGTGGCGATTGGGCTGTTTGGCGTGGCCGCCACCTACAGTGCTCACTTGCTGGCACGTGGCACCGAAATGGGCGTGCTCACCCACTTGGGCGTAACCCGCCGTCAGCAATGGCAGCTGCTGTTGGCCGAGAGCGTGTTGTGGAGCGCGTTGGGGGTGGTGTTTGGGCTGTTGCTCGGCTTGGCCATCAGCGTGGTGCTGGTGTACGGCGTGAACCCACAAAGTTTTCAGTGGAGCATGGACATGCATGTGCCGTGGGCCACGCTGGTGGTGCTGGCGGCAGGCGTGTTGATCAGCTGCACACTAACTTGCGCGTGGTGTGCCCGGCGGTTATCGATTCCACACGCCACCCAGTTGGTTAAGCAAGCGTTCTAGGGTTCCAAGTATGCACCGTCCCCCGCCTACCCCTTTGCTGCCCGTTTCAAGTTCGCGCCGCGACTTGCTGGCCCTGGCCGCTGGCGGGGCTTTGGGCTGGCCAGCATGGGCCCAGCCATCGCGTGAGCTGAGGTGGCCGCGCGATCACGGTGCACACCTTGGCAGTGCCATCGAATGGTGGTACGTAACCGGCTGGCTGCAAAACCCAAGCCAACCCCAAGCCACGCCCATGGGGTTTCAGTTAACGTTTTTTCGCCGTCGCGTACCCAATGCCCAAACGCTCACCAGCCCGCTGGCGGCCAAGCATTTGGTTGCTGCCCACGCTGCCCTAAGCCTGCCCAGTGCGTCGCGTCAATGGCACGCACAGCGTATTGCGCGCTGGAGCGCAACGACTGAACAAGGTGCCGTGCAGCTGTCCTCTGCCGACCTGCGCATTCAATTGGGTGCGCCCGATACCAGTTGGCAACTGCGTCGCCAAGGTGAAGGGGCCAAACAATCGCTGCAACTGCGCGTCAACGACACAGCCTTTGCGCTGTCGCTTTCGGCCCGCCCCACCCAAGCCTTGATGCTGCAAGGCAAGCAAGGCGTGTCGCAAAAAGGCCCCACAGCGGCGCATCAAAGCTGGTACCTCACATGGCCACACCTTGCGCTGCAAGGCACGGTGCGTGTGGGCCAAACGCAGGCGGCAAGCCAGCGCGTGGTGGGCCGCGCCTGGTTGGACCACGAATGGAGCAACGGCTTGATGCCGCCGCGTGCCGTGGGTTGGGACTGGGTCGGTCTGATGTGGGACGATGGCCACAGCCTGATGGCTTTTCAAATGCGCGACGGCGACGGACAAGCGGTGTGGCGCGCCGGGGCATGGCGCGCCAAACATCAACCCCAAGCCACCCAATGGCCCAACGAGGAATTACGCTTTGAAGCCTTGCGCACATGGCAAAGCCCGACCACCGGCACACGCTACCCTGTGGCGTGGCGCCTGCATACGCCCATCGGGGCTTGGTTGGTTGAAGCGGCGTTTGACGCGCAAGAGCTCGATGGCCGCTCCAGCACCGGCATCATCTACTGGGAAGGCTTGGTCAGCGTGC
>RFXW01000048.1 GCA_009921245.1 Candidatus Fonsibacter lacus
AGGCTGGGGCACAGGGCCGGTGGCCATGCGCAACACGTCCGGTGCACCCCCTTGGCCGTGGTCGATGAATTGCATGGAAGAGGGTAAGGTCATGGGGGGTTACAAGGCCGCGATATGGCTGTTGAGTGGGTCGGCAATTAGCATGGCGCCCGGAGCGTGGGTGATGCAAATGGGGGGCTTGGCCAGTGCCAGTGCCGCTTGTGGCGTGACGCCGCAGGCCCAAAACACCGGCAGCTCGTCGTCGTGCACCGTGACGGCGTCGCCGTAATCGGGCTGTTGCAAGTCGGCGATACCAATCAGACGGGGGTCGCCCAAATGCACCGGCGCACCGTGGACTTGCGGAAAGCGCGACGTGATTTGCACCGCTCGAATGGCGTGCTCAGCGCGCATGGGGCGCATGCTGACCACCAGCGGGCCGGCAAACGGCCCGGCCGCCGCCGTGGGCAAGTGGGTGCGGTACATGGCCACATTGCGTCCTTGTTCTATGTGGCGCAAGGGCACGCCGGCTTGCAACAGGGCTTGCTCGAAAGAAAACGAGCAACCCAATACAAAGGTCACCCAGTCGTTTTGCCACAGCGTTTGGATGTCGGTGGGTTCGTCCACCAAGTTGCCGTGCTGCCATACCCGGTAGCGTGGCACGTCGGTGCGAATGTCGATGTCGTGGCCCAGTGTGGGCAGCATGGGGTCGCCGGGCTCACCCACGGCCAACACCGGGCAGGGCTTGGGGTTGCGTTGGCAAAAGCGCAAGAAATCGTTGGCCCACGCCTGCGGCAAGATCACCACATTGCCCTGCACATGCTCGTCAGCCAAGCCGCTGGTGTGGCCGGTGTGCTGGCCACTGCGAATGGCCGCGCGTGCGCGCTGCGCCGGCGTACCCCCGCTCACGGCGCCGCTTTGAGGCGTTCGTTTGAGGGAAACATGGCGGCCTTGGCTTGATCATCCATTTCGGTTTTAAAGCTGTGGCGTTTTCTTAGCGCCTCAACCCGTTCGGCCGCGGGGCGGGCGGCGATGGCATCGAGTAGGCGCTTGCAGTTGGGGTATTGGCTCCAGGTGTCTTCGCCACCCAGTACAAAAGGCACCATACGCGCCCAGCCCCAAAACGCCATGTCCACAATCGAGTAGTCGTGACCCAGCAAGTAAGCGTGTTGCGTCAGGCGTTGCTCAATGATGTTCCAGTGGCGATGCGCTTCAAAGTCGTAGCGGTTGAGCGCGTAGTCTTTGGGTTCGGGCGCAAAGTGCCTAAAGTGCACCGCTTGCCCAGAGTAGGGGCCGATACCTGTGGCCACAAACATCAACCAAGACAGCATGTCGGCGCGTGCCCGCAAGTTGCTTGCTTCGGGCACAAAGCGTTGGGCACGCTCCGCCAAAAACAACAAGATCGCGTTGCTGTCAAACATGGTGATGTCGCCATCCACAATGGCCGGCACCTTGGCGTTGGGGTTGATGGCCAAAAACGCCGGGGCGTGCTGCTCGCCTTTGCGCGTGTCCACCGCCACCGGCTCGTAGGGCAGTTGCAACTCTTCGAGCAGCAGCGCAACTTTCATGGGAGCGGGGGCGGTGTTGTAGTAGAAGGTGAGCATAGGTATCAGGCCATGTTGAAAAGGATAAGCTCAAGCCAATGGCTCGAGGTCGGCAATGTCTTGGATTAATTCTGCCAGCGATTGGGCTACGGCGTTGAGCACCGCTTGCCCTTTGGCGGCGCTGGCCGCCGCGGCATTGCCCACGGCGCCACTGGGGTTGAGGTCTTGGGCCTGCCACGCAAGCTTGGCGCTTACCCCGTTGCCCAGAACCCGGGTGTTACGCGCGCGGCGCTCGCTGGTTGAGGCAAACTGCTGCGCATGCTGCATGCGCACCAGGTGCGGGGCAATGGCAAGCATGATGGAGGTTTCTACGTCACCGCCATGCACCCCAAAACGGTGCTCGTGCTCGCTAAATAACGCGCGCACCGCATCGTCCATGGGCAACTGGTACCAGTTGCAGGTCACCACGGTAAGCCCGCATTCGGCGCGTAGCATGCGCGCCGCGGCGTCGGTTAGGCTGGCTTGGCCGCCATGACCGTTGAATATCAGTAGCTTACGCAAGCCGCTGCTGGCAACGCTTTGGCCCAGTGCGTGCCACAGCGCCAGCACCGTGCTGGGGGGTAACGTCAGGGTGCCGGCAAAGGCTGCGTGTTCGGGGCTAAGCCCAATCGCTTGGGTAGGCAGCACCGGGGTGGGCAGCTCGTTGGGCAGGCGTGTCAGCGCCTGTTGCAGCATGGCCTCGGTCAAGTAGGTGTCAACGCCAGTGGGCAGATGGGGCCCGTGCTGTTCCACCGCAGCCACGGGCAGCACCGCCACCGCGCGCATCGCATGCGGGCTTTGACGCAAGGCGTCAAAGTCTGGGCTGCTCCATTCGGCCCAAGCGCGAGGATAAACCGCCGACACCGGCGCCTAGCCCTTGACCCAGCGGGCCATGTCGGCCACGTCTTCGGGGAACAGCTGCCCGCGTTCGGCTTGCAGCACACGGGCGTTGGCCCCGCGCACCACCGTGATCGGCAGCCCCTGAGGTTTGGGACGGGCCTGAGCAAAAGTTGGCGTGACCCACGCCGACGGAAAGGTGTAGCCACGCAGTTTGAGGTATTCGGCCGCAAGCTGCGGCGTTTTGTCTATGGACAGCCCCAAAAACGCCATGCCTTGGGGTGCCATGCGACGGTAAAGCTTGTCCATTTCAGGGCTTTGCAACGCACAAAACGGGCAGGTGCTTGCCCACCAATACACCACCAGGATTTGGTTGGGTTGCGCGGTGAACATTTGACCGTTGAGCAGCTCGACACTTGGCAGCGTGAATACCTCGCCCACTGCAGGCAACGGTGGAGCGGTTTGTTCGTTGGCTAGGCCCCATCGAGGGGCAAGCGCGCTGGCGCTTAGGGCGGTGGCGTAGGCAAGTGCTTGGCGGCGGGTGTTCATGTCAGCTGGGGTACACGCAACAGTGGAGTTGAGTAGGATACTTCAACCAAGTGCTTATTTTCTGCCAGCGGCAAGTTTTTTGCCACAACCATTGGAGTAAAGACTATGAAAGTTGATGTCAACGGCGTAGGCATCCATTACGAGGTGTTGGGCGAAAAGGGTGACTGGGTCACCATGTCGCATTCACTTTGCTGCAACGTGCACATGTGGGACGGGCTGGCGCAAGAATTGGCGCAGCGCTATCGGGTGTTGCGCTTTGACACCCGTGGCCACGGCCAATCGGACGCCCCCACCGGCCCCTACACGCTGGCCGAGTTGGGTGCCGACGCTTACGGCCTGATGCAGCAGCTTGGCATTGAGCGCAGCCACTGGATTGGTCTTTCCATGGGCGGCATGATTGGCCAAACCATGGCGTTGGCGTATCCCGGTTTGTTCGCCAGCATGGTGTTGGCCGACACCAGCGCGGGCTACCCAGCGGCAACCCAGTCGGCGTGGGGCGAGCGCATGCGCATGGCGCGCGAGGGTGGCATGCAGGCGGTGGTGCCAGGCACATTGGCGCGTTGGTTTACTGAGCCGTTTCGTCAGGCTCAGCCAGAGGTCATGGCCAAGGTGACTGAGATGATCACCACCACCCCGCTGCCTGGCTACTTGGGCTGCTGTGAGGCGATTGCGGCGCTTGATTTGCTCGACCGCATCCATGCCATTGCGTGCCCAACCCTGGTTGTGGTGGGCGACCAGGACGGCGCCACCACCCCCGACATGGCGCGCGACATTGCGGCACGCATTGCCGGGGCCAAATTGCACGTGGTACCGAACGCCTCGCACATTGCCAACATGGAGCAGCCGGCGAACTTTAATCAAGCGGTGCACGCCTTTTTGGCCTCACTGTAGACGGCCTATGCCATCGCCACCGCGCCTGGTGTTTATCGACGTCGAGACCACCGGCGGGTCGGCGCAGCGCGATCGCCTCACCGAGGTGGGCTGGGTTGAGGTGCACAACGGTCAGGTGCGGCGGGGTCAGCATTTGGTTAACCCTGGCGTGCGGGTGCCGCCGTTCATCCAGCGGCTCACTGGCATCACCCAAGACATGGTGGACGAGGCGCCACCCTTTGACGCGCTCGCCCCCGACTTATCGGCGTTGCTCGACGGCGCGATCATGGTGGCGCACAACGCCCGCTTTGACTATGGGTTTTTAAGACAGGCGTTGCAGCGTGCTGGACAGCCCATGCGCTGTCGTGTGCTGTGCACGGTCAAACTGTCGCGAGCTTTGTACCCGGAACACACCTCGCACGGGCTGGACGCCTTGGTGGCGCGCCACGACCTTAGCCCTTCGGGGCGCCATCGGGCATTGGCCGACGCCGACTTGTTGTGGCAGTTTTGGCAGCGCATGCAGCAAACCTGGGGCGAGGCCGCGTTGCAGCAGGCGGTGGCGCGGTGTTTGCAGCAAGACAATTGGCCATCGCATCTGCCGCCTGCCTTGCTCGATGCCTTGCCCGATGGTCCTGGGGTGTATATGTTCTTTGGCGAGCACGATACCCCGCTTTACGTGGGCAAGAGCAAACACATTCGGCGACGCGTGCTCTCACACTTTGCTGCGGACCATCGCAGCGGCAAGTCCATGCGCTTGTCGTTGCAGGTACGCGATGTTCGGTGGGAAGAAACCGCCGGCGAGATCGAAGCGTTGCTGCGCGAGGCGCAGTTGGTCAAGCAATGGCAGCCGGTGCATAACCAGCGTCTGCGGCGCAACCGCGACATGACGCTTTGGCACGTGCCCCCCGATCTTGCTGCGGCGCCACGTTTGGGGCGTGCCGACGCGTGGCACGGACTCGACCCCGGCGAGGTGTATGGCCCGTTTCGTTCGGCGCGGCAAGCCAAAGCCATGTTGCAACAAGCTGCCGATGAACATGGGTTGTGCAAAGTCGTTTTGGGTTTGGAGTCAACCTCCAAGGCGCGGGCGTGTTTTGCGAGGCAACTTGGCAAGTGCCGCGGCGCGTGCGTGGGTGAGGAATCGTTGGCCTTGCACCGCGCCCGTTTGCTTGAGGTTTTGGTGCGCTGGCGCTTGCAGCGTTGGCCCTACCCGGGGCCGGTGGCGCTGGCCGAGGGCGAGGGTGAGGCCCGCGTTTGGCACGTGGTTGACGCATGGCGACACGTGGGTACGTGGCGCGAGGCAGACATGGTTGACGGCAATGACACGCCGGCGGCGTGGCCGCACACGGCATCGCGGGTTGCACCCGCCATGGACTGGGACTTGTACCCCATTTTGCGCCGCGCGCTTAAGGTTTTGCCGCAGCGGTCGTTGGCCAGCGCCGGGTGTTAGCGTTATTTGGACCGAAACTGCTCGCGCATGCTGCCCAAGGTGCGGTCGATGCGCCCGCTGTTTTTGCATTGGGTGGTGATGCGCACCTGTGGCGCAGCCTTAACCCACGGCGATTCAAAGCCAAAGTCTGGGTACTTGGCGCTGGAGCGCACCATGATTTTGGCGTTGGACTGGGTGCGCAGCAGCGCCACACCTTTGTCAAACGATGCGCTGCCACCGGGTTCAGCCACGGCCACAAAGGCGTCGTCAACCAACCCGCATTGGTTGTCCAGCGTGACTTGCACCGTCATGGGTTGGGGCCCGGCGCTGGCTTGGCGCCACCACTGCGCGCCGTACCATGCCGCCACGCCCAGGGCCGCCACCGCGGCCATGATTTTGAGTAGAGTCCAAGTGGTTTCTTGGTTTGATGATTTCATGCGCGTAGCATACCGCACCGGCAATGACACGGCCGAGCAACAACCCAGTGTGAGGTGGCGGTGGAGCAAGTAGACACGGTGGTAATTGGCGGCGGCGTGGTGGGCTTGGCATGCGCCCACGCGCTGGCCGCGAGCGGTGCGCAGGTGTGGCTGCTTGAGCGTGAGCGCGTGGTAGGCAGTGGCGTCTCGGCGCGCAACTCAGAGGTGTTGCACGCCGGTATTTATTACGCCAAAGATTCCAACAAAGCGCGCTGGTGCGTGCAAGGGCGTGCCGCGCTGGTGGCATTTTGTGAAACCTACGGCGTGCCGTATCGGCTGTGTGGCAAGTTAATTGTTGCCACCGAGCAGGCGCAGCGCCCGGCGTTGCAGACGTTGGCGGCACGCGCCTTGGCCAACGGGGTGACGCTGCAATGGCTTGAAGGGGAACAAGCGCGCGCGCTTGAGCCGGCGCTGTCGTGCGTGGCGGCGCTGCATTCGCCCAACACCGGCATCGTGGACAGCCACGCCTTGATGTTGGCGTTGTGCGGCGCGCTTGAGGCCAACACAGGTACGGTGGTTTTAGGAACCGAGGTGATGGGGGGGCGTCGTCATGCCAGCGGCTGGGTGTTGCAGGTGCGCACCGACGACGGAGACATGGAGCTGCTGGCCAAGCGGGTGGTGAATGCTGCGGGTCTGTACGCGGTGCAGGTTGCCCAGCGCCTGCAGGGGCTACCGGCAACGCAAGTGCCGCAGGCGTTTTTTGCGCGCGGCCATTACTTTACGGTGAGCGGCTCGGTGCCTTTTTCCCGATTGATCTACCCGGCCCCCCAAGACGCTTGGCTGGGCATCCACCTCACGCTGGATTTGGCGGGGCAAGCGCGCTTTGGCCCCGATCAGCAGTGGCTGCCCGATACCAGCCCCGAGACGCTGAGGTACGACGTGGACCCCGCTTTGGGCCCGATGTTTGAAGCATCGGTTAAACGCTATTGGCCGGGGCTACCCAAGGGCGCGCTGCAGCCCAGTTACGCGGGCATTCGGCCACGCATATTTGGGCCGGGGCAGGCACCGGCGGATTTTCGGGTGGATGGCCCCGAGCAACACGGCATGCCAGGGTTGGTGAACTTATTTGGCATCGAGTCCCCGGGTTTAACGAGCAGCCTGGCCTTGGCCCAGCACGTGGCGCGGCTGCTGGTCCCAGCGTAACACCGACCGCCGGCTGGGGTGTGGTTGCGCGGCGGCCCTTAGGGGCGCGGCGCGTTTTGTAGCGCCTGCGCAACCTCTTGCACCAGCGCCGGGCCGCGGTAAATCAGCCCCGTATAAAGCTGCACCAGGTGGGCGCCGGCCTGTGCCTTGGCCACGGCGTCGGGCCCGCCAAGCACGCCGCCGACTCCAATCAGTGCAAAGGTTGGTCCCAGCGCGGTGCGCATGCGTTGCAGCAAGCCAAGGCTGGCTTGACGCAGCGGCGCGCCCGATAGCCCACCCGCTTGATCGGCGTGGGGCAAGCCCTGCACCGCATCGCGTGCCACGGTGGTGTTGCTCACGATCAGCCCCAGCGTATGGTTGGGCTGGCCATCGCTGTTGCAACCCAACTGGTGCATCACGTGCGCCAGGGCATCGGCTTGCGCGGGCTCCATGTCGGGTGCAATTTTGAGAAAAATGGGTTTGCCTTGCCCATGGCGTTGCGCCAATTGCTCACGCGCCTCAAGCAACGACTCCAGCAGCTCGTGCAGCGCCGTCTCGTGTTGCAGCTGGCGCAGGTTGGGCGTGTTGGGGCTTGAGACGTTGACCGTGATGTAGTCGGCAAAGGGGTACACGCCTTGCAGGCCAAGCAGGTAATCGTTGCGCGCGTGCTCCAGGGCCGTGCTGGCGTTTTTGCCAATGTTTAGGCCAATGGCGGGGCGTTGCGTGATGGGTGCGCCCCAACAGCGCGCGGTTTGCACGTTTTGCACAAAGGCCTGCAAGCCCTCGTTGTTAAACCCCAAGCGGTTGATCAGGGCTTGCGCGGCCACCAGCCTAAACATGCGCGGCTTGGGGTTACCGGGTTGAGCCAATGGGGTGACTGTGCCCACCTCAACCGCGCCAAAGCCCATGGCCGCCCAAGCGTCGATGCACCAGGCGTTTTTATCCAGCCCCGCGGCCAAGCCCACGCGGTTGCGAAACGTGACACCAGCCACCTCAATGGGGTCGTCGACCAGGGGCTGACGGTACACAGAGGCCAGTGGTGTGTGCTGCGTGCGCCGCAACCACGCCAGCGTGAGATCGTGGGCGGTCTCGGCGTTTTGACAAAACAGCAACGGCCGCAAAGCGGGGTAAAGGTGAGTCCACATGGGCGGTATTATCGGCGCCATGAATGCACAGGATTTGGCCAAACAACGGGTGGCGCAAGCGGCGGTGCAGCGCCTGCCCGATCACTGCCGGCTGGGGGTGGGCACGGGCTCCACCGTGAACGCGTTTATCGACGCCTTGGCCGCTGCCGCTAAGCCTTTGGCTGCGGTGGTGTCGAGCTCGGAGGCGTCCAGCCAACGCTTACAAGCGGTCGGGTACGCCGTACAAAACGCCAATGAGGTCACCGATTTGGACTGGTACGTGGACGGTGCCGACGAAATCGACCCCTCGGGTTGCATGATCAAGGGCGGTGGCGCCGCCTTGACGCGCGAAAAAATTGTCGCGGCCATGGCGCAGCGATTTTTGTGTGTGGTCGACGAATCCAAATGCGTGCCCACCTTAGGTGGGTTCCCCTTGCCGGTGGAGGTGATCCCCATGGCGCGCGCTGCCGTCGAAAGGCGTTTTGCGCAGCTTGGCGGGCAGGCACGTTGGCGGCAGGTAGACGGTCAAGCGGTTGTCACCGACAACGGCCAGCATGTGCTGGACGTGCATGGTTTGCGCATTGAGCAGCCCCTGGCGTTTGAGCAAGCCGTTAACGATTGGCCGGGCGTGGTCACGGTTGGGGTGTTTGCGCTGCAGCGCGCCCACATGGCCTTGGTGGGTGGTGCGCAGGGCGTGGTTGAGCGGTCGTTTGCCGATTCAGTCGGCCATGCCTTGGTGGCGCAGCAGGGCCTCTAGGCTGGGTGGGCGGCCACGAAAGGCTTCAAAGCTCTGCATCGCTGGCCGGCTGGCGCCCATGGCCAAGATTTCTTGTTCAAAGCGGCGCCCAGTGGCGGCGTCAATCACGCTGCCAGCGGTGCGCGCGGCCTCCTCAAAAGCCGCGTAGGCATCGGCCGACAATACCTCGGCCCATTTGTAGCTGTAGTACCCCGCGGCGTAGCCCCCCGCAAAGATATGGCCAAAGCTGTGCAACGGTCGGGCGTAGTCGGGGCTGGGTAACACCGCTACTTGTTCTCGCACGCCACGCAGCACCTCCATGGCGGGCAAGTGGCGGTAGGCGGCGCGATGCAATCGGATATCGGTGAGCGCGTATTCAACTTGGCGCAGCGTTTGCAAGCCGCTTTGAAAATGCCTCGCCGCGAGCATGCGCTGATACAGCGCTTGGGGTAGCGGCTCGCCTGAGTCAACGTGGGCGCTGAGGCTTTGCAGCACCTCCCACTCCCACGCGAAGTTTTCCATGAATTGGCTGGGCAGCTCCACGGCGTCCCATTCCACACCGTTGATACCTGCAATATCTCGCTCTTGTACCTGGGTCAGCAGGTGGTGCAGGGCGTGGCCAAATTCGTGAAACAAAGTAACCACGTCGTCGTGCGTGAGCAACGGCGGCTGCCCTTCATACGAGGCGGCAAAGTTGCACACCATGTGTGCCACCGGTGTTTGCGCCTCGCCGGTGTCGGGGCGTAGCCAGCGGTCGCGTACGCTGTCCATCCACGCGCCGCCACGTTTGCCCTGGCGCGCGGAGGGGTCGAGATAAAAATGCCCCAGCGTTTGACCACTGTCGTGGCGTTGCACGGCAAAAAACTTGACATCGGGGTGCCACACCGGCGCCGACGCCGGCGCAATCACCAAGCCGTACAGGCGCTGCACCAGATCAAACAGCCCTTGCAGCACCCGAGGCGCAGGAAAGTAGGCCTTGACCTCGGTTTCGCTGAAGGCGTACCGGGCTTCCTTGAGCCGTTCACTCACAAATGTCCAGTCCCACGGTTGTGGCTCGTCCAGTGCCAGTGTCTCGGCTGCGAACGCCCGCAAATCGGCCACGTCACGCTCGCCATGCGGTTTGGCGCGACGCGCCAAATCGAGCAAAAACGTCTCGACCTGATCGGGGGAGTCGGCCATTTTGCTGGCCAGCGACAGCGAGGCGTAATCTGGAAAGCCCAACCATTGGGCCTCTTGGTGACGCAGTTCAAGCAGGCTTTGCAAAATCTCGGTGTTGTCCAGCGCCGGGTCACCGAACTCGCTGGCGCGCGTCACGTGGCCGCGGTACATGGCTTCGCGCAGGGCGCGGTCTTGCGCAAACTGAAGCACCGGCAGGTAGCTGGGCATGTGCAGGGTGAGGCGGTGGCCCGGCACGCCGGCCGCCTGGGCCAACGCCGCGCTGCTGGCCACCAAGTCGGCGGGTAAGCCTGCCAGACGCTCGGCTGGAACATCCCAATGCGCGCCATCGGTGGCGTCCAAGGTGTGCTCGGCAAAGCGTTGCGCCAGCTCGGCTTGCTTGGCTTGGTTTTGGGCAAACGGTTCGCGCTGCGCTGGCGCCAACTCGGCGCCGCCCAAGCGAAAGTCACGCATGGCCAGTGCGTGTGCGCGTCGCTGCTGGCTGCTCATGGATTCGGGTGCCATGGCGCGGTACTTGGCGTACAGCCCGGCGTCGCTGCCAAGCTCGGTGAAAAAGGCCGACACCTCGGGCAGCAAGGCGTTGTAGGCCTCGCGCAGTGCGGCGTTGTCGGCCACCGATTTAAGGTGTCCCACCGCCCCCCAGGCCAGGCCCAAGCGTTCGGTGGCGCAGTCCAACACCGCCGAAACCGCCCCATACTCGGCGGCAAAATCCTCTGCTGTCACGGTACGCAACGCCTCTTTGGCTTGTTCCAGCAAGGTGCGAATGGCTGGCGCAATATGCTCAGGCGCAATGGCATCAAACGCCGGTAGGGGGTGGTTGGCCAGTAACGGGTTGCTCATGGGGTGCGGGTGGGCTTGTTTTGTTGAATTTTTTTGTCGCTGACTTGGCGTGTTTTGCGCCGTTTGACCTTGCCACTGCTGGTGAGCCGCTGGTTGCCCACCAGCTTGACACGCCTGACCTCTGGGCGTTGCCCGCCGCGCCCGCTGTTGCGCACCACTTTAACCTCGCGCACGGCACGGCCCTTAAGTGGAGCGGCCTCAGGCGCGGGCGGCGCAGGGCGCCACAGCACCAGCAGTTTGCCTATGTGCTGCACCGCAGCCGCCTGACAGCTTAGGCACAAGGCATCGAGCCACGCGCTGCGCTGCGCCCGGTCGTCGCTGCCGGCTTTAACCTTAATCAATTGGTGCGCCGCCAGTGCCGCTGCGACCTCGGCCTCAATCGCTGGGGTGAGCCCGCCTTGGCCAATGGCCACTACGGGCTCCAGGTGGTGGGCTTGCGCGCGCAGGCTGCGGCGCTGGGTGGGGGTGAGCGTGAGGCTTGACATGCGAGAATTATCGGGCATCGTGCTTTGGCTTCACAAAGCGCGGCCCACACCCCACACTTATGGCATCCAAAAACAAGCGAGGCAAGGTCGACCGGGCCTGGTTGCATGACCACCTCAACGACCCTTACGTAAAAAAAGCGCAAGGCCAGGGGTATCGCGCACGTGCGGCATACAAGCTGCTGGAGATCAACGAGCAACATCGGCTGGTGGGGCCAGGGTCGGCGGTGGTTGAGCTGGGCAGTGCGCCGGGCGCCTGGAGCCAATATCTGAGCCGCACACTGGACGGCCAAGGAATGGTGGTGGCGCTGGACCTGCTGCCCATGGAACCGGTGACTGGCGTGCAGTTCATACAAGGCGACTTTCGCGACGACGACACCTTGGCGCAGTTGCAACAAACCTTGGCGCAGCGCGGGGTGTCACGCCTTGACGCCGTGCTCTCGGACATGGCGCCCAACCTTTCCGGCGTGGCCGTGGCCGATGCGGCGCGCATGTCGCACTTGGTGGAGCTGGCGGTGGCATTTGCCCAAGCGCATCTCAAGCCCGAGGGGGTGTTGTTGGTCAAGCTGTTTCATGGCAGCGGCTACAGCCAGCTGGTGCGCTTGTTCAAAGACCACTTTGTGCAAGTCAAGCCACTCAAGCCCAAGGCGTCACGAGCGCGCTCGGCGGAGACGTTTTTGCTTGGCCGGGGGTTAAAGGCGGCCGAGCGATCCACTTGATCAACAAGGGTTGGGCCCACGGCTTGCCCCTGTGATGGTATGGTTATTGGTTCGGGCGCCCCGGGCCCAACACCTACAATAGAGCGCACAAAGCCCAAAATGGGCGGGGGAACATATTTTGAAGAATCCGTGGTTTTCCAAAGTGGCGGTGTGGCTCGTGGTGGCCATGGTGCTGTTTACCGTGTTCAAGCAGTTTGAAACCCGAGGCAACACCGGATCGGGTTACATCAGCTACTCTGAATTTATTAACGAGGTACGCAGCCAGCGCATCCGCAGTGCCGTGATTGCTGAGAGCGCCAGCGGCACCGAAATCACCGCCTTCACCACCGACGACCGACGCGTGCGCACCAACGCCACCTACTTAGACCGCGGCTTGGTGGGTGACTTGCTGGCCAACAACGTCAAGTTTGATGTCAAACCGCGCGAAGAAGGTTCGCTGCTCATGACGTTGTTGGTGAGCTGGGGCCCCATGCTGCTGCTCATTGGTGTGTGGATTTACTTCATGCGCCAAATGCAAGGCGGTGGGCGCGGCGGCGCGTTTAGCTTTGGCAAAAGCCGAGCGCGGATGTTGGACGACAGCAACAACCAAGTCACTTTTGCCGATGTGGCGGGCTGCGACGAAGCCAAAGAAGAAACCAAAGAGGTGGTGGATTTCTTAAAAGATCCGCAGCGATTCCAAAAGCTCGGCGGACGCATCCCCCGAGGCCTGTTGTTGGTGGGCCCGCCCGGAACCGGTAAAACGTTGCTGGCCAAGGGCATTGCGGGCGAAGCCAAGGTGCCGTTTTTTAGTATCTCGGGTTCTGACTTTGTTGAAATGTTTGTCGGTGTGGGCGCCGCCCGCGTACGCGACATGTTTGAGCAAGCCAAAAAGAACGCGCCTTGCATCATCTTTATCGATGAAATCGACGCCGTGGGCCGACAGCGCGGCGCGGGCTTGGGCGGTGGCAACGACGAGCGCGAGCAAACGCTGAACCAAATGCTGGTTGAGATGGACGGCTTTGACACCAACTTGGGTGTGATCGTGATCGCCGCGACCAACCGCCCAGACATTCTTGACGGCGCCTTGCTGCGCCCTGGCCGTTTTGACCGGCAGGTTTACGTGCAACTGCCGGATATTCGCGGTCGTGAGCAAATTCTTCATGTGCACATGCGCAAGGTGCCGGCCGGCAACGACGTTGACGCGGCAGTGATTGCACGCGGCACACCCGGGATGTCGGGCGCGGACCTGGCCAACCTGTGCAACGAAGCGGCGTTGATGGCGGCGCGGCGCAGTGCGCGCGTGGTGGAGATGCAGGATTTTGAAAAAGCCAAAGACAAAATCCTGATGGGCCCTGAGCGCCGCAGCATGGTGATGCCCGAGGACGAGCGTCGCAACACCGCTTACCACGAGGCCGGCCACGCGCTGATTGGCAAACTGTTGCCCAAGTGCGACCCGGTACATAAGGTCACCATCATTCCGCGCGGACGGGCGCTGGGCGTCACCATGAGCCTGCC
>RFXW01000049.1 GCA_009921245.1 Candidatus Fonsibacter lacus
GCCGATAAAAGAACGTCAGCAGCAAGGTGCGAATATGCGCGCCATCGACGTCGGCATCGGTCATGATGATGATGCGGTGGTAGCGCAATTTGTCAACGTTGAAGTCGTCGGCGCCGCTTTTGCTGTCGCCGGTGCTGACCTTGCCTATGCCCGTGCCCAACGCAGTGATGAGCGTGAGAATTTCGTTGCTGGTCAGCAGCTTTTCGTAGCGTGCTTTTTCTACGTTAAGAATTTTGCCGCGCAGCGGCAAGATTGCCTGAAACTTGCGGTCGCGCCCTTGTTTGGCCGAGCCGCCCGCGGAGTCGCCCTCAACAATATAGATTTCGCACTGCGCCGGATCTTTTTCTTGGCAGTCGGCCAACTTGCCTGGCAAGCCCATGCCGTCGAGCACGCCTTTGCGGCGCGTCATGTCGCGTGCCTTTCGGGCAGCCTCGCGGGCGCGGGCTGCGTCAATGATTTTGTTGCAAATCATTTTGGCGTCGTTGGGCCGCTCGTTAAGAAAGTCGCTCAACGCCTTGGCAACCACGTCTTCAACCGGTGCGCGCACTTCGCTGGAGACCAACTTGTCTTTGGTTTGACTTGAAAACTTGGGTTCGGGCACTTTTACCGACAGCACGCAACACAACCCTTCGCGCAAGTCATCGCCGGTGATTTCTACCTTGGCTTTTTTGGCCAGCTCGTTTTGCTCAATGTACTTGCTCATGACCCGGGTCATGGCCGCGCGCAAACCGGTTAGGTGGGTGCCGCCGTCGCGCTGGGGAATGTTGTTGGTGAAACACAGCACCTGTTCGTTGTAGCCATTGTTCCACTGCATCGCCACTTCCACTGCCACCACCGTGTTTTGCTCGCTGGTTCGTTCGCCTGTGGCATGAAAGGTGGTGGGGTGCAACGCGGTTTTGCTGGTGTTGATGAACTCGACAAAGCCGCGCACACCGCCTGCGCCAGAGAAGTCGTCTTCTTTGCCGCTGCGCTCATCGATCAGTCGAATGCGCACACCATGATTTAAAAACGACAGCTCGCGCAAGCGCTTGGAGAGAATTTCGTAATGAAACCGGTTGTTTTGTGTAAACACCTCGGGGTCTGGCAAGAAATGCACCGCCGTGCCGCGCTTTTCGGTGCTGCCAGTGACCTTCATGGGCGAAACCTCGGCCCCGTCCACTTGCTCAAGCAGTCGGTTTTGCACCACGCCGCGGGCAAATTCAAGGGCGTGCACCTGGCCATTGCGGCGCACGGTAAGCCGCAGCCAAACCGACAACGCGTTGACGCACGAAACCCCTACGCCGTGCAGCCCGCCTGATACCTTGTAGCTGTTTTGGTTGAACTTGCCGCCCGCGTGCAACTCGGTGAGCGCAATCTCTGCCGCGCTGCGCTTGGGCTCGTGTTTGTCGTCGGCCTTGACGTCGGTGGGAATGCCACGCCCGTTGTCTTGCACCGAAATGGAGTCGTCGGTGTGAATGGTGACCACGATGTCATCGCAGTGACCAGCCAAGGCTTCGTCGATTGAGTTGTCAACCACCTCAAACACCAGGTGGTGCAGGCCGGTGCCGTCGGAGGTGTCGCCGATGTACATGCCCGGGCGCTTGCGCACCGCCTCCAGGCCTTCAAGAATTTGAATCGAGCCAGCGCCGTAATCGCTGCCCGCAGAAGCTTCAGTCATGGGAGCCCAACGTGGTTTTATCAGTCAAAAATGCGGTGTGCAGAGGCGTTGTTAAATGCGCATGGGCATGACCACGTACTTAAACGCCGGGTCATCGGGCAGCGTGAACAGCGCCGAGCTGTTGCCGTCGGCCAAGGCCACCTGCACCATGTCGGTGCTGGCGTGGCTGAGCACGTCCATCAGATAGGTCACGTTAAAGCCAATGTCGATCGCCGGGCCGTCGTAGTCGATGTCAAGTTCATCGGCGGCCTCTTCTTGTTCGGCGTTGTGCGCGCCCACGTGCAAGCCACCGTTGTCAAAGTTCAGGCGCACCCCTTTGAACTTGTCCGAGGTCATGATGGCCGCGCGCTGCAGCGCCGTAAGCAAGGTTTGCCGCCCCAGCGACAACTGGTGCGGATGGTTTTGCGGCACCACGCGGTTGTAGTCGGGAAACTTGCCTTCAACCAACTTGGTGACAAACTCAATGTTGCCAAAGCGCAGGCGTGCCTGGTTGCTCGCCAGTTGCATTTGCACCGGTTCATCGGTGTCGGCAAGCAGGCGTTGCAGCTCAAGCACGGTTTTGCGTGGAAAGATCACCTCTTGGCGCTGGGCCACCGCCTGCCCGAGCTCGGCGCGGGTCAGTGCCAAGCGGTGGCCATCGGTGGCCACCAGGGTGAGTTGGCGTGCGTCCACCTCAAACAATATGCCATTGAGGTAGTAGCGAATGTCGTGCACCGCCATGGCAAACGAGACCTGAGCGAGCAGCTGCTTGAGCAGCTTTTGTGGCACGGCAAACGCGTCGCCCCAATCGGTTTGCTCTTGCACCAAGGGAAAGTCGGCCGCTGGCAGGTGTTGCAAAGTAAAGCGGCTTTTGCCCGCTTTGAGCGTGACCTTGCCGCCCTTGTCTTCTAAGGTGACCTGCTGGTCCGGCGCCATGGTGCGCAAAATGTCTTGCAGCTTGCGCGCCGACAAGGTGGTGGTGTGGCTGTCGCTGTCACCGCCAAGCTCGGCTTGGGTGCGAATTTGCACCTCCAAATCGCTGCTGGTGAGCTCAATCGATGGCCCGGTTTTGGCCAGCAACACGTTGGCCAAAATGGGCAGCGTATGACGCCGCTCAACAATGCCTGCCACGCGCTGCAACGCCGCCAAAACCTGTTCTTGGGTGGCTTGGAAAACAATCATGCCAACTCTCTGTAATAAGTCGTCGATAGGGGGTTGGCCCGCGCATGCCTTGGCATCCACCGGCGCTCTATTGTCGCCGAAAAACACGGCTTTTGACGCCGTTGGCGCCTAACCTTTAAGGGTTTGTTCAAGCACATGCAGCTGCTGGTTGAGTTCGGTAAGCTGCTGGCGCTCGGCGCCGATTTTTCGCACCGCGTGCAGCACCGTGGTGTGGTCCCGTCCGCCAAATAACTCGCCGATTTCGGGCAGGCTTTTTTGGGTGAGCTCTTTGGCCAAATACATGGCAATTTGGCGTGGCCTGGCAATCGAGGCGGGGCGCTTTTTGGAATACATGTCCGCGACCTTGATTTTGTAGAAATCAGCCACCGTTTTTTGAATGTTTTCCACCGAAATTTGTCGGTTCTGTATGGACAACAAATCGCGCAGCGCCTCGCGCGCCAAGCCCACACTGATATCTTTTTGGTTAAAGCGTGAATAAGCCAGTATTTTGCGCAGCGCCCCTTCGAGCTCCCGAACGTTGGAGCGCACGTTTTTGGCCACAAAAAAGGCCACGTCTTCGGGGATGTCGGCGTCCTCGGCGCGCCCCTTGTTGATCAAAATCGCCACCCGCATTTCCAGCTCGGGCGGCTCAATGGCCACCGTAAGCCCGGAGTCAAATCGCGACACCAAGCGTTCGTGAATATCGGTCAGGCCCTTGGGGTAGGTGTCGCTGGTTAGCACAATGTGCGAGCGCTTGGCCAGCAAAGCCTCAAAAGCGTTAAAAAACTCTTCTTGGGTGCGCTCTTTGTTGGCAAAAAACTGCACGTCATCGATCAACAGCAAATCGAGCGAGTGATAACGGGTTTTAAACTCGTCAAAAGCCTTGCGTTGGTAGGCTTTAACCACATCCGAGACGAATTGCTCGGCGTGGATGTAGAGAACTTTGGCCTCGGCCCGGTCGGCCAGCAGCTGGTTGCCGATGGCGTGCATCAGGTGGGTCTTGCCCAGGCCCACGCCGCCGTAGATAAACAGCGGGTTGTACAGCTGCCCAACTTGTCCGGCCACGTGCATGGCCGCCGCGCGCGCCATGCGGTTGGCACTGCCCTCAATAAGGGTGTCAAACGTTAGCGCCGGGTTGACCCGCGAGCGATGGCCAGCGGCTTGGCTTACGTCGGCCACCAGCAGGTTGGCGGCCTCTGACAGCACCGGGTCTGCCGGGGGAGGCTGCATGACTTGCCCTTTGCCCGTGTTGGTTTGGCGCGGAGTGAGCGCCAACTCAACCAAAACGTCGGCGCCGTGCAACTGGGTGATGGTTTGACGAATGCGGGGCAGGTACTGGCTGCGCACCCAGTCCAACTTGAAGCGGTTTTCAACCCACAAAACCAGCCCATGGCCGTCGCTGCTGGGCGCCGCCACCAAGGGGCCAATCCAGGTGCTGAATTGGTGCTCGGGCACGCTGCGCGCCAGCTGCTCGAGGCAGCTCTGCCATAGGTCGGGCAGGGTGGCGGCCAGTGGCGCGGAGTCGGTGGGGCTGGGCATAAAGGGTGGCCGGGGGCGGGTTGTCTGCTGTGGATAGGTTGGCATGGTAAGCGCCCAGATTGTATCTTGGACTAGGGGTTATCCACAAGCCCCGCTGGCGATGGCTGGCCGGGCCTTGGCGGTCAATGGCCCCGCGTCCAGGCCATCACCGAGCACCTTGCGGCCCTGACCCTGACGGCTTGTGGCATTGCCGGTGGCGCTGGTTTAGGAGTGGTCCCCGGTTTTTGCGATAATTGCGGGTTACTTGAAAGATCTTGATCATGAAACGTACATACCAACCCTCTAAAACCCGCCGAGCACGTACCCACGGCTTTTTGGTGCGCATGAAAACGCGTGGCGGCCGCGCCGTTATCAACGCTCGCCGCGCCAAGGGACGCAAGCGGTTGGCGGTTTAAACGCGGGCGAGTTTCAGTGGCAGTTGAGCGACTGGTGCACAAGCACGACTTTCAAAGCGTGCTGGCGCAGCGGCCCAGTCGCTGGACGCCGCACTTTGCGTTGCACGTGTTGCACGCAGCCCCTGCGCCGTCCCGCATTGGGGTGGTGCTGCCCAAACGCTGGGCCAAACGCGCGGTCACCCGCAATGGCATTCGGCGCCAGGTTTATGCTGCGGTGGCCCAAGCGCCGGTTGGCGCCAACCATCGCGCCATGGTGGTTCGGCAGCGCGCGGCGTTTTCTCGCGCGGAATACCCCAGCGCCTGGTCACTGCCCCTCAAGCGCCAAGTACGCCTTGAATTGCAACAGCTTTTTGCCTTAGGTGCGGCATGATGCAACGCCTGCTTGTGGCGCTGGTACGGGCTTACCAGCTGCTGCTTAGCCCCACCCTGGGGGGCGCCTGTCGGTTCACGCCCACGTGCTCGCAGTACGCCATTGAGGCGCTACGGGGCCGTGGTGCCGCCATGGGCTCATGGCTGGCCGTCTGCCGGATCGCTCGCTGCAACCCTTGGTGTCAAGGCGGCCACGACCCCGTGCCTGGCGTGCAGCCATCCACGCCGCCGGCAAGCCCGCCTCCGTGCTAACCATAACCCTTCGAAAGCAAACAAATGACCGACATCCGCCGTTCCATTCTTTGGGTGGTTTTTGGCTTTTCCATGGTGATGCTTTGGGACAACTGGCAGCTATATAACGGCAAAGACCCAACCTTTTTTGCTGCCCCCAAGCCGGCAGCCACTGCGGTCGCGGTTGACCCCAACGGGGCGGCGGCCGCGCCGGGTGTGGGCGGCTCGGCTGCGCTGCCACCCGGCGCCACGGCAGCAACGGCGGTGGCGGGTGAGCGCGTGACCGTGCAAAGCGACGTGCTCACCCTGGTTTTTGACAGCCAAGGCGCGAGCTTGGTGGGCGCCACGCTGCGCCAGCACGCCACCCAGCTTGGCGGTGCCAACGCCAACTTTGAGCCGCTGGTGTTGTTGCAAAACAGCCCCCAGTCCACCTACATCGCCCAATCGGGGCTAACCGGCGTGGGCGGCGCCAACCACACCACCCTGTTCACCCGCCAACCTGGGCCAACCACCCTGGCAGACGGCCAAGACCAACTGCAAGTGCGCTACGTGGCCCAAGCGCAAAACGGCGTGAGTTTAGAAACCACATACACCATCAGCCGTGGCAGCTACGTCATCGACGTGCAGCACCGGGTCAGCAACACCACCGCGCAACCGGTGACGCCTCAGGTGTATATGCAACTGGTGCGCGACGACACCCCCGCCGAGTCAGAGACCCCGTTCTATCAAACCTTTACCGGCCCTGCGGTGTACACCGAGGAAAAGAAGTTTCAAAAAATCGACTTCGAGGATTTGGCCAAGCGAGAGGCGGACTTTCAAAAGCAAACCCGCTCGGGCTACGTGGCCATGGTGCAGCACTACTTTGCCAGCGCATGGCTGCTGCCCGAGGGCACCAGCCGCACCAATTACGCCCGCCCCACCGGCGGTCGTTTATACGCTGTGGGTACGCTGGCCGATTTGCCGCCCGTGGCACCAGGGGCTGAGCAGCGTTTGAATTCGCGCCTGTTCGTTGGCCCACAAGACGAAAAAAACCTTGAGCAAATTGCCCCTGGGCTGGAACTGGTGAAAGACTATGGCTGGGTCACGATACTGGCCAAGCCCTTGTACTGGTTGCTGGAACAAATTCACGCGGTGGTGGGCAATTGGGGTTGGGCGATTGTGCTGCTGGTGGTGGTTATCAAGGCCGCGTTTTATTGGCTTAACGCCAAGGCCTACCGCAGCATGGCCAAAATGAAGGCGCTCACGCCACGCATCACCGAAATGCGCGAACGCCTTAAAGAACAGCCGCAGCAAATGCAGCAAGAAATGATGCGCATTTACCGCGAGGAAAAAGTGAACCCCCTGGGCGGGTGTTTGCCCATCATGGTGCAAATTCCGGTGTTCATTGCGCTGTACTGGGTGTTGCTGTCCAGTGTAGAAATGCGCAACGCACCGTGGCTGGGTTGGATCCACGATTTGTCGAGCAAAGACCCGTGGTTCATCTTGCCTGTCATCATGACCGCCACCACCATGTTTCAAACCGCGCTCAGCCCGCTGCCCCCCGACCCCTTGCAGGCCAAACTGATGTGGTTCATGCCGTTGGCGTTTTCGGTGATGTTTTTCTTTTTCCCCGCCGGCTTGGTGTTGTACTGGATCACCAACAACAGCTTAACCATTGCCCAGCAGTACGTGATCAACCGCAGCATGGGGGTGAAGGTTAGCTTTAACCTGCCCAAGTTCAAGTAGCCCAGGCTGCGGCCTTTGCAGCACAGGCCACCATGCTCGCCGACCCCAACCAACCGATTGTGGCAATTGCCACCGCACCCGGGCGGGGTGGCGTTGGGGTGGTGCGGGTGTCGGGCCCCGACCTGCAGCCTTTGGCCAAAGCCATGCTGGGGCGAGAGGCGCAGCCGCGACACGCCCACTACACCCGACTAACCGACGATACCGGGCAGCCGATCGACCACGGCTTGCTGCTTTACTTTCCGGGGCCCGCTTCTTACACCGGGCAAGACGTGCTGGAGCTGCACGGCCACGGTGGGCCGGTGGTGCTGCAGCTGTTGCAGGCGCGTTGTTTGCAGTGCATGCAAGCCCTTGCCGACGCCGGGCACATGCCGCTGCCGGGCCGACTGGCTGAGCCTGGGGAGTTCACCCAACGCGCTTTTTTAAACGACAAGATCGACCTGGCGCAAGCCGAGGCGGTGGCCGACTTGATCAACGCCAGCAGTGCGCAGGCCGCGCGCAGCGCGGTGCGCAGCTTAGACGGCGCGTTTTCTGAGCAGGTGCACGCACTGGCGCAGGCCTTGTTGCAGCTGCGGGTGTTGGTTGAGGCAACGTTGGATTTTCCTGAAGAGGAAATTGATTTTTTGCAGCGCGACGACGCCCAAGGTCAACTGGCACGGGCCCGCCAACAGCTGCACACCCTTGGCCAACAGGCGCGCCAAGGCGTGGCATTGCACAACGGCTTGCGTGTGGTGCTGGCGGGCCAGCCCAACACCGGCAAAAGCTCGGTGCTGAACGCCTTGGCCCAGGCTGAAGTGGCGATTGTGACCGACCAGGCTGGCACCACCCGCGACGTGTTGCAACAAACGCTGCATATTCAAGGGGTGCCGGTGCACGTGCTCGATACCGCCGGCTTGCGCGATGCCACCGACGTGGTGGAGCGCGAGGGCGTAAGGCGTGCGCGGCGCGAGCTTGGCCGTGCCGACGTGGTGTTGTGGGTGCGCGACTTAAGCGCGCAGCATCAGCCGCACGTACAGCAAGCCGATGCGCAGGTGCAACAAAGCTTACCCACCGATTTGCCGTGCGTTACCTTATGGAACAAAGCCGACTTGGTCGACCCGGCGCAACACCCTGTGCCGCAGGCACAAGCGTTGGTGGTGTCGGCTGTCACGGGCAGCGGATTGGACGCTCTGCAGCAAACGCTGCTGCAGTTGGCGGGCGCGCAAAGTGGCGCCGAGGCGCCGTTTAGCGCGCGCGCCCGGCATGTGCATGCGTTGCAACAAGTGGATCAACACCTGCAGACCACGCAAACCATGCTGGCCGACGGCGCCAGCGCCCTGGACTTGGTGGCTGAGGAATTGCGCCTGGCGCACGCCGCGTTGGGTCAGGTTACAGGCGTGGTGGACACCGAGCAGTTGCTCGGAGCCATCTTCTCAAATTTTTGTATTGGCAAATAAGCCGAAGTTGAATGGCTTGTTACACAAGCCGCCTGTTCAACGCGGGATGCGTTCAGTGACCGTCGTAATGCACCAGCGTATGCAAGGCCAAGCCCTGTTCGCGCAGCTTGTGCGAGCCGCCCAAATCGGGCAAGTCCACAATCGCTGCCCCTTCAACCACGGTGGCCCCTAGCTTTTCCAGCACGCGTTTGCCGGCCATCATGGTGCCGCCGGTGGCAATTAGGTCGTCGATTAACAGCACGCGTTGGTTGGGATGCACGGCGTCGGTGTGCAATTCCACCGCCGCGCTGCCGTACTCGAGCTCATAGGTTTCTTGCACCGTGGTAAACGGCAGTTTGCCTTTTTTGCGTATCGGTACAAAGCCCACCCCAAGTTCGTAGGCCAGCACCGAGCCAATAATAAAGCCGCGTGCGTCCAGCCCAGCGACCACGTCGGGGCGGTGCGATGGCGCCATGTAACGGTGTACAAAGGCGTCGATCAGCACCCGAAACACCAGCGGGTCTTGCAGCAACGGGGTGATGTCGCGAAACTGCACGCCGGGTATGGGCCAATCGGCCACGGTGCGTATGTGTTGTTTTAGGTAGGTGGCGGTGTCCATGGCTATCCGTGCAGCAGGTGTTGTTCGGCCAGCGTGAGGGCGCTGGGGGGGCCTTGTAAAACCAAGGCGTCGTGCATCATAAAGAGGGTGTCGGGTTCTGGGCTCAGCCGGGCGCCCGCGCGGCGTAGGCTGATGAGTTGCACCGGGCTGTCCGCCGGTATCAGCGCGTGCCAACTGCGACCAATGGCGTGTGTGCCCGGGGTTAAGGTCACGGTGAGTAAGCGCACTTGTTCTTGCTCGTCGGCCGTGTCGTCATCGGCCCCATGAAAATAGCCGCGCAACAAACCGTAGCGCTGGGCGCGTTGCTCTTGAATCACGCGCAGCACCCGTCGCGCCGGCACGCCAACCAGTGCCAGTGCGTGTGAGGCCAGCATCAGACTGCCCTCAATCGCTTCGGGTACCACCTCGGTGGCGCCGGCTTGGCGCAGCACATCAAGGTCGCGGTCGTCCACGGTGCGCACAATCACAGGCACAGCGGGCGCGTGCGATTGGGTGTGGGCCAGCACCTTGAGCGCGGTGTCACGGTCGGGGTAGGTCACCACCACCGCACTGGCGCGAGCCAGGCCGGCGGCCATCAGGGCTTGCAGCCGGCTGGCGTCGCCAAACACCACCGAGTCGCCGCCGCTGGCGGCGTGACGCACCCGGTCGGGGTCGAGGTCAAGCGCCATGTACGGAATGTGTTGCGATTGCAGCAGCCGCGCCAGGTTTTGGCCGCTGCGCCCATAGCCGCAAATGAGCACGTGTTGTTGGGTGTCGATCGCCTGCTTGGCAATGGCGGCGATTTGCACCGATTGCATCAACCAGTCGCTGCCAATCAGGCGCACCACCAAGCCGTCGCTGTACTGAATTAAAAAAGGCGTCAGCAGCATCGACACCACCATGGCCGCCAGCAGCGGGTTAAACAGCGCCGCCGGCACCAGATTTTGGCTGGCCGCAAGGGTTAACAGCACCAGGCCAAATTCACCCGCTTGCGCCAAATACAAGCCCACCCGAACCGAGGTGCCAGGCCCGGCGCCAAAGGCGCGCGACAAGCCGGCAATCAATACAAACTTGAGCGCCATGGGCAGCAGCAGCAACAGCAAAAACAACGCCCATTGCTGCCACACAATGCGCCAATCGAGCAGCATGCCGATCGTAATGAAGAACAAACCCAACAACACGTCATGAAAGGGGCGTATGTCGGTTTCAACTTGATGTTTGTATTCGGTCTCAGAGATCAACATACCGGCCACAAAGGCGCCCAGCGCCAACGACAAGCCCGCGTGTTCGGTAAGCCACGCCAGGCCCAGCGTCATAAGCAGCAGATTAAGTACAAACAGTTCTTGGCTGCGCCGCTTGGCCACCAACGCCAACCACCAGCGCAACACCCGCTGCCCACCGGTAAGCAGCACCAACAGCAGCAGCACCGCCTTAAGCACCGCCAGCCCAAGTGCCTGCGCCAAGGCCTCAGGCGGGGAGCCCAGCGCCGGAATCAGCACCAGCAGCGGCACCACCGCCAAATCTTGAAACAACAAAATGCCGACCACACGTTTGCCGTGCTCGGTTTCAAGCTCGCCGCGCTCAGCGGTCATCTTCATGACCAGCGCGGTGCTGCTCATGGCGGCTACGCAACCCAGCGCCAATGCGGTTTGCCAAGGCATGCCCCACCACTGCGGCGCCAGCACGCCAAACGCGGTTGAGGTAATGGTGACCATGCCGAGTGTGGTGGCCACTTGTGTCAGCCCCAAACCAAACACGTGACGCCCCATGGTGCGCAGGCGGGTTAGGCTGAACTCCAACCCAATCACAAACATTAAAAACACCACGCCAAACTCGGCCACGTAGCGCACCTGTTCAGAGTTTTGCGCCAGTGCCAAGGCGTTGGGGCCAATCACAATGCCCACGCCCAGGTAGCCCAGCACCGGGGGCAAATGCATGGCCCGGCATGCCACCACGCCCAGCACCGCGGCAAGCAGGTACAACAGGGTGAGGTCAAGTGCGTTCATATCCACCATGGTAAGGCCAGCGTCAAGCCCAAGGCGCGCGCTTGGCTGATAATCAAGGCATGAGCCAGCCCTCTGCCGAGTTCGTTGATGCCGCTGTCACCAGCGCGCGTGCCACCTTGGCCATCGAGGCCGAGGCGGTCTCGGCTTTGGCGCAGCGCTTGGGCCAGGCCTTTGGCATGGCGGTGCACCATATGCTGCGCTGTCAAGGCAGGGTGGTGGTTATGGGCATGGGCAAAAGCGGTCACGTTGGCGGCAAAATCGCCGCCACCTTGGCCTCCACCGGCACGCCTGCGTTTTTTGTTCACCCGGCCGAGGCCAGCCATGGCGACTTGGGCATGCTGACCGCGCGCGACGTGGCGCTGGCCATCAGCAACAGCGGACAAAGCGAAGAGCTGTTGGTGTTGTTGCCGCTGATCAAGCGCATGGGGGTGCCCTTGTTGGTCATGACCGGGGCGCGCGACTCGGCGCTGGCGCAAGCCGCCGACGTGGTGCTCGACAGCGGCGTGGCACACGAGGCCTGCCCACACAATTTGGCCCCTACCGCCAGCACCACCGCACAGCTGGCACTGGGCGACGCGCTGGCGGTGGCATTGCTGCAGCAGCGTGGCTTTGCCCCCGAAGACTTTGCCCGGTCTCACCCCGGCGGCGCGCTGGGGCGGCGTTTGCTCACCCGGGTGGCCGACTTGATGCGCCAAGGCGACGCGTTACCGGTGGTGGCGCCGCACGACCAGCTGCTTGCGGTGCTGCCTTTGATGAGTGAAAAAGGGTTGGGCTTGGTGGTGGTGGTGGACGCGCAGCGCCGGGTGCAAGGCGTATTCACCGACGGTGATTTGCGACGCTTGTTGGCCACCGGCGCAGACGTAACGGCGATGCCGGTGGAGCAGGTTATGCAGCGTCAGCCACAACAACTCAGCCCCGATGCGCTGGCCGCTGAGGCCGCGCGTGTCATGGAAGAGCGACGCATCACCAGCGTATTGGCGGTGGATCAGCACGGCACGCTGCAAGGTGTGCTTAACAGCAACGACTTGATGCGTGCGCGGGTGATTTGATGGCACCAACCCAGGCCTTTGCCCCCGAGCTGCTGGCGCGCGCGGCCGAGGTGCGCGTGTTGTTGTTGGATGTGGACGGCGTGTTGACCGACGGCGGACTGTGGTGGGGTGAGCACGGCGAGGCGTTGAAGCGGTTTCACACCCTGGATGGCCATGGCCTGCGCCTGCTGCCGCGCATTGGCGTGACGCCGGTGGTGGTGTCGGGCCGAGACTCACCGGCCCTGCGCCACCGGTTGCAAACATTGGATATGCTGGCCCACGCGCGGCTCGGCGACGCCAACAAACTGCCGCTGGCCGAGCAATGCCTGGCCGAACTTGGGGTGGCGTGGCACCAAGTGGCCGCCATGGGCGATGATTGGCCCGACGCGCCGTTGTTGCGCCGCGCCGCGTTGGCGTGTGCCCCGCCGCAGGCCCACCCCGAGCTTCAAAACGTCGCGCACCATGTCACGCACGCCGCGGCCGGCCAAGGCGCGGTGCGTGAGGTGTGCGACCTGCTGCTGCATGCCAAAGGGGCATACCAACGGCTGTGGGCCGAGGCCAGCGCGTGAGACGTCAGGCTTGGCAGCGTGGCTACACCGGGTTGCTGGCGGCCGGGCCCATACTCATCATGGCCACGCTGGCGTTGCTCACTTTTTGGCTTGAGCGGCAAACCATCCATCAACTGGCTGAGGTCGACCCGCAACCAAGCAACACCGAGCCCGACTTTACGGTGCGCGACTTCGTGGTGAAACAGTTTGACGCCAACGGCGACTTAAGCAGCGAACTTGTGGGTGAGGTGGGGACACACTTTCCCGACCGTCAGGTGCTGCGCGTGACCCAAGCCAGCCTGCGTCGACTCGATCAGTCGGCGGCGCCCGTGACCGCACGGGCGCAACGGCTGTGGGCGTGGGACGATGGGCAGCGCTTTGAGCTGCATGGACAGGCCGAGGTGACCCAGCCGCGCGATGGCGAGCTGGTGCGCATGACCTCGCAGCGCTTGTATTACACGGTGGCCGACGAGCGTGTTTGGTCTGATCGTTCGGTGCGTGTGCAACGCGGTCCTACCCAAGTGATCACGGCCAACCGCTTTGAATACCGCACCGACACCGGGGTGGTGCAGTTTGAGGGCAAGGTGCGCGCGGTCTGGCAGCGTCGCGGGTCTTAAAAACAAACGCCGCCCATGGGGCGGCGTTGTTAGGCACAAAAAGCCGGTAGGGGCTTAGCCGTCACGACGACGGTTGCCGCCGTAGGGGCTGCGAAAGCCGCCGCCACCACCGCCG
>RFXW01000050.1 GCA_009921245.1 Candidatus Fonsibacter lacus
GCCGCTGCCACCCACAAATCACCCGCCACCAACTGCAGCGTGGTCAGCGTGGCCCACTGGCCTTTTAATATCACGTGCAACACGCCACCAAACGCTGCGATCACGCCAAGCCACTGCAAGGGCCGCATACGCTCACCCAGCCACAACCTGGCGCCCAATGCAATCAACACCGGGGCCGACGAATAAATCAGAGAAATATTGATGGCTTGTGTGCTTTGACCGGCCAAGTAAATCCAGGCGCCGCAAATCCACATGCCGCACGCCCCCATGATGACGTAACGCCATGCATGTTGTTGCACCACCGCGCGATGCCGCCACAACTCCGCCCACGCCAGCGCCACCAACACCGCCAGCGCCATGCCCCAGCGGCCCAGCGCCAACACGTGTGGCGACACCCAGTCTGCCGCCACACGGGCCGTCCACATGTTCACAGCCCATAACACCGGCAACACCCAAAGCGCCACGCGCGCCCGGTATTCCAGGGTTGCAAGAGGCGTCATGGCTCAGGCGGCCGGTGCCACCACCCCACGCGCCAACGCCTGGCAGGCCATTGCCTGAACCTGCTCGGGCGGCAGCGGCTTAAGCTTGTGGTTGCTCCACACTTGTCGCCACAGCCGCCCACCGCGTTGCCCGTGGTACAAGCCCAGCATGTGTCGGGCAATGGCGTACCACGGACAGCCGTCTTGATCATGGGCCAACGCCATGTAGGCCACCATAGCCGCCTCCACCGCCGCGCGATCGGGCGCATCATCAAAGAACAGCGAGTCCCATTGGGTCAGCAGCCACGGGCGGTAGTAGGCCTCGCGCCCAAGCATAACGCCGTCGACATGCTGCAAATGATCGGTGATTTGGTTGTTGTCGGTCACGCCGCCATTGAGCACCACCGTGAGGTGGGGAAAGTCGCGCTTGAGCTGATACACCGTTGCGTAATTGAGGGGTGGCACCTCACGATTTTGCTTGGGCGACAAGCCACGCAACCATGCCGCACGCGCGTGCACCACAAAAACCTCGCAACCCGCTTCGCTCACACGCCCGACAAAATCGCGCACAAACCCGTAGCTTGCTTGGTCGTCAACACCAATTCGGTGTTTCACCGTCACCGGTATCGACACCACGTCACGCATGGCTTTCACACCATCGGCCACGGTTTGCGGCTCCAGCATCAAACAGGCACCAAACGCGCCGCGCTGCACGCGCTCGCTGGGACAGCCGCAATTGAGGTTGATCTCGTCGTAGCCCCACTGCTCACCCAGCTTGGCGGCATAGGCCAAATCGGCGGGCTCACTGCCGCCGAGCTGCAAGGCCACCGAATGCTCGGCAGGATGAAAGCGCAAATGCCGGCTCACACTGCCGTGCCGCAGCGCGCCGGTGGTCACCATTTCGGTGTAAAGCCTGGCACGACGGCTTAACAGCCGATGAAAAAAACGGCAATGACGGTCGGTCCAATCCATCATGGGCGCAACCGACACACGCCAAGGCGAGGCCGTTGCCATTACTTGCCACTCCGGCGCTGCTGGTACGGGTTGGGGGCGCTGCGCATCTCCATGCGCAATGGCGTGCCCTCGAGATTGAATTTTTCTCGCACCCGACCCTCTAGGTACCGCTTGTAGCTGTCGGACACATGATCAAGTGAATTGCCGTGCACCACCACCAACGGCGGGTTGCTGCCCCCTTGGTGGGCATACCGCAACTTGGGCCGAAACATGCCGCTGCGTGGGGGCTGTTGATGCGCAACCGCATCGTGGATTAACCGGGTCAACGCCGGTGTGCCAAGCTTGCGAAATGCCGCGGCATGCGCCTGCCCAATTGAAGCCCAAACGGGTGACAAACCGTGGCGCTTGATGGCCGAGATGGTGTGCACCTTGGCAAAACGCAAAAAACTTAAGCGCTGCGCCATGGCGCGCTGCAAAAGGTCGCGTTGGTAGGCATCAACCGCGTCCCATTTGTTCACCGCCACCACCACGGCACGCCCGGCCTCAAGTACAAAGCCCGCAATGTGCGCGTCTTGGTCGGTCACGCCTTGGGTGGCATCAAGCAGCAACAAAGCCACGTTGCATTGCTCGATCGCTTGCAGCGTTTTGATAACCGAAAATTTTTCAACCGCTTCCCAGACCTTGCCCCTTTTACGCAAGCCGGCGGTGTCAATCAGCTCGTAGCGGCGCGCGCCACGCACCAGCGGTACCCGAATGGCGTCTCGGGTGGTGCCCGGCATGTCGTACGCCACCAAGCGTTCCTCGCCCAGCCACACGTTGATTAGGGTCGACTTGCCCACGTTGGGCCGCCCCACCACCGCCAGCTTAATCGGCGGCGCCTCGGCATCGTCACCCGGTTCGTCGTCCTCCGCGGTGCTTGGAGGCAACGCCAGCGCGGCCTCGGCCGCATCTGCCAAATCGCGTAAGCCTTGACCGTGCGCCGCCGACAGTGGCAGCACATCACCCATCCCCAGTTCAAAAAACTCGGCCAGCTGAGCCTGCCCACGCATGCCTTCGGCTTTATTGGCCACCAACACACAGGGTTTGCCAAGACGGCGCAGGTAATGCGCAATGTCGTGGTCTTGGGCGCTTAGCCCGGCGCGGGTATCGGTAACAAACACCACCACATCGCTCTCGGCCACTGCCTGCCGGGTTTGCTGGGCCATGGCCTGCACCACCCCACTGTCCGCGGTGGGCTCAAAGCCGCCGGTGTCCACCACCAGCCACTCGCGTTGCCCCAACTTGGCGGTGCCGTAGTGGCGATCGCGTGTGAGTCCGGCCAAGTCGGCCACGATTGCATCGCGGCTTCGGGTTAGGGCATTGAATAAGGTGGACTTACCAACGTTGGGGCGCCCCACCAACGCCAGGACCGGCTTCACTGCGGGCGCCACCCAGTGACTTGGCCGTTCGCCGATACCGTGATCACCGAACCACCGGCCAACAGCGGCGGAACGGTCACCGCCGAGCCATCGCCAGCCATGGTCGCTTGCCACGCTCCGTCGGCCTGCGACAACCAATGCACATAGCCTTGGCCATCACCCACAACCAAGGTTTGGCCAAGGGCCAGTGGGCCCGTGACGTTTCGGTGTTGCAACAGGGTTTGACGCCATTTGGGTTGACCATCGGCCAGCGACCACGCTTGCACCGTGCCTTGATCGTCGGTTGCAAAAATCTTGTTGGCGGTACCTGCCAAGCCCTGCGCACCGCCCTGATTGGCGCGCCACCGCACTTGACTGGTGGCAACATCGACACACGCCACGCCACGCTGAAAGGCGCGTGCGCACACCGTGCCGCTGGCTTGGTGGGCCCCGGCCACCAAGTCGGCCAGCTGCTCAACCGGGTTGCTGCCGGTGGGCGTAAACAGCACCACCGAACTCAATGGTTGCCCGTTGTCTGGGTTGATGGCCCACAACGCGGCCCCCAAACCCACCAGCAAGGTGTTGCCCCGCGCCACGAGTAGGCCCGGGGATTCCAACGCCAACGTCGCCGCTGGCGCCTTTTGCTCCCAAATCAGCCCGCCGTTGCTTGCATCAAAGGCCATAACCTGACGGTCGCCCGTTAAAACAAATACCCGCTCCCCCGCCACCAACGGTGGCGTAAAGACCCGCGCTGGCAAAGGTGCTTGCCATAGCATCTTGCCCTCACGCCATGCGGTAAGTTGGTTGCCCAGCAGCACGGCGGCCACCCACTGGCCATCGTAGCCAAGGCCGGCGTCGATCGCAGCCGGGGCTTGGGCTTGCCAAACCTTGGCGCCATCGCGCCCATTGAGCACCATCACCTGCCCAGCGCGCGACGCCACCGCCACCCGGCCTTTGGCCTCAGACGGCATCAGCCCCTGTGCACCCCCGCCCAGTGAGACGCGCCACGCCGCTTGCACGCCAACGGTGTTGGCGCCCTTGGGCGTAGGCGCCGGTGTGGGGCGATTGGAGGAGGCACAGGCGCTCAAAACCAGCACCACGCCGGCCATCGTGAGCCAGTGCAACGCGCGCATCATGAGCCCTGCTTGGGCGAGGCCCCAAGGGCTTGCAGCTTGACGATCACCAACTGGCGGTAGGGCTGCTCAACCGACAACTTGTCCAGCGCCAGCTGATAGGCCTGCACCGCCTCGTCGCGACGGGACAGGGCCTGCAAAGCGTCGCCCCGGCGATCGGCCACCAGGCCAGCGAAGGCCTCGGGCCAATCCCACTGCAGGGTGTCGAGTCCGGCTTGGGCTTGTCCTTGAGCAATTTGCAAAGACGCCAAGCGTAACTTGGCCAGCGCCTGCAGCTCGGTGGTGGGCGCGTTGGCCGAGGCTTGCTCAAGGTACTGCTGCGCCTGCGCCGGATCGGCTTGGGCGACACGCTGTGCGCCAGACAAGCGGGCCAGTTCGGTGAGGGTGGCGCGGTTGGCAACGTCGGTCATGTCTTGCAACACACGCTGCCAGCGTTCGGGCTGATCGGCCTGCAAAGCTTGATCAAAGGTTGCATACAACGCCGCGGCCTCTTGCGCCTTGGTGTTTTGCCATGCGTTCCACCCCGTCCAACCGGCGTAACTCAAGGCCAATGCCGCCGCCATGGCAGACAGCGGCGTGCCCCACTTGGCCCAAAAGGCCTTGAGGCGCGCCATTTGCTCTTGCTCTTCTAGATCGTAGTGTTGTGTGGCCATGAATCCCAAAAAACTTGCACGTAGCCCGCCATTGTAGGGCCATGCATGCGGCTATCGGGTCTGTTGGGCTTGCCACCAAGTGGCCAGTTCAGGCAACGGGATATCGTGCTGCTGAGCGGCGTCTTGTCCGCTGCGCAGCGCCTTCATGGCCACCACGCCACGCGCCAATTCGTCGTCGCCCACCACCATGGCCCACGCCGCGCCACTGGCGTCGGCGCGTTTGAATTGCGACTTCATGCTGCCCTGCCCCTCGGCCGAGGCGGCGTGCATACGCACCTTGGCCCCAGCGGCGCGAAGCGCTCGGCACGCCACCGCTGCCTGAGCGGCGTCGTTGGTTGCAACCACCGCGTAAACATCGGGCACGGGCGCCGCCGTCTCCAGCCCCTGCTCGCGCAACAATTCAAGAATACGCTCCACCCCCAGCGCCCAACCCACACCCGGCGCGGGCTTGCCGCCAAGCTGTTGCATCAACCCGTCGTAACGGCCACCTGCACAAATGGTGCCTTGCGCACCCAAGGCATCGGTAACAAACTCGAATACCGTTAGGTTGTAGTAATCCATACCGCGCACCAAACGCGGGTTGATTTGGTGCGCCACACCGTTGGCATTCAAAATCGTTCGTACCGCCTCCAAATGACCGCGGGAGTCTTGGCCAAGGTAGTCAAGCAATTGCGGCGCGCCTTGGATCATGTCTTGCATGGCCGGGTTTTTTGAATCCAACACCCGCAGCGGATTGGTGTGCATGCGGCGCTTGGCGTCCTCATCCAGCGTCGCCTGATGGGCCTGTAAGTAGGCCACCAACGCCTCCCGGTGGGCACGCCGCTCAGACGGCTGCCCCAGGCTGTTGAGCTGCAGCGTAACGCCCTGCAGGCCCAGGGTTTGCCACAAGTCAGCCGCCAACAAAATAATTTCAGCGTCCACATCGGGACCGGGATGCCCCAACACCTCGACCCCGATTTGATGAAACTGCCGGTAGCGCCCACGTTGCGGCCGCTCATGGCGAAACATGGCCCCCATGTAATACAAGCGCTGTCCCCCTTGGTGCAGCAAGTGGTGCTGCACCGCCGCGCGCACCACACCCGCCGTCCCTTCAGGGCGCAGCGTCAGCTGCTCGCCATTGAGCCTATCCTCAAAGCTGTACATTTCTTTTTCAACAATGTCGGTCACCTCGCCCAAGCCCCGCACAAACAGCGCGGTGGGCTCAACCACAGGGGTGCGAATGTTGCTGTAGCCGTAGCGCTGCATCAAGCCCTGAACCGTGGACTCAAACGCCTCCCACTGCCCAGCGTATTCGGGCAATAGGTCGTTCATGCCTTTGACGGCGGTGAGTTTGTCGCTCATGTTGAATTGGAGAAAAAATTAAACCGTGGTGCGTTCAACACGGTCGCCGTAGCGTTGTTGTACGTAATCCTCAACCAGGGTTTGAAACGCCTGCGCAATGCCTTCGCCGCGTAAAGTTTGGGTTTTAACCCCGTCGATGTAAACCGGGGCGGCCGGCGCCTCGCCTGTGCCGGGTAGGCTGATGCCAATGTCTGCGTGCTTGCTCTCACCAGGGCCGTTCACAATACAGCCCATAACCGCCACCCGCAGCTGCTCCACGCCCGGGTAGGTTTCGCGCCAACGTGGCATGGCAGCGCGCAGGTAGTCGTCGATTTGTTTGGCAAGCTCTTGAAACACGGTGCTGGTGGTGCGCCCGCAACCGGGGCAAGCCGTTACGCTGGGCACAAAGCGGCGCAACCCAAGCGCCTGCAAAATTTCCGATGCCACCACCACCTCTTGCGTTCTTGACTCGTTGGGCTCAGGTGTGAGTGAGACACGAATGGTGTCGCCGATGCCCTCTTGCAGCAACACCGAAAGCGCCGCCGCAGAGGCCACCGTGCCCTTGGTGCCCATGCCCGCCTCGGTCAGCCCGAGATGCAAGGGATGCTGGGTGCGCGCCGCCAAGGCGCGATAAACCGTAATCAAATCTTGCACGCCACTGACTTTGCACGACAACATCACCTGTTGCGGCGCCATGCCCAATTCCACCGCTGAGCGCGCCGAATCCAACGCCGACGTCACCAATGCCTGCACCATCACCTGGGCGGCGTCCCATGGTTGCGCGCGACGCGCGTTTTCGTCCATCAGGCGCGCCAGCAGCTCTTGGTCTAGGCTGCCCCAGTTCACACCAATACGTACCGGCTTGTCGTACCGCAATGCGGCCTCCACCATTTGCGCGAATTGGGTGTCGTGCTTGTCACCGCGGCCCACGTTGCCGGGGTTGATTCGGTACTTGGAAAGTGCCTCGGCACAGGCCGGATGATCCGACAACAAGCGGTGCCCGTTGTAGTGAAAATCACCGATCAGCGGCACCGCAATGCCCATGCGATCAAGCTGCTCACGCACCGCCGGCACGGCACGCGCCGCCTCGTCGTTGTTCACCGTGATCCGAACCAACTCCGAGCCGGCTTGCGCCAGTTCCTTCACTTGAATCGCCGTGGCAATGGCGTCGGCGGTGTCGGTGTTGGTCATGGATTGCACCCGCACCGGCGCGTCGCCACCCACCGTCACGACGTGCTCACCCCACCGCACCACGCCCTGCAGGCTGCGCCTAGCACCGGTGGCGGCCATGGTAACGGGCTGCTCGAATCCGTGGCTCACGGCGCGTTGACCTGAAAACGCGCCACGTTGGCCCGCGTTTTTGACGAGAAATCAAACGGCTGATCGAATAAATCCACGCTCACGCCGGCGGCATTACCCAGCACAACCTCAAACGGGAGCTTGGCGCGGTAGCGCAACTCGTCGCCAGGCTGCAACAAACGCCCCAGCCGCATGGTGCCCCCTTCGTCCCACATTTCAACCCAACTTTCTTGGGTGGCTCGCACCACCACCATGGCCGGGCCGGTATCCACCGGTGGCTCGGTCGCCGCGGTGGCAGCAAGTGCGGGCGCCGTGTTGGGCAGGCTGGTGGGGGCTGGAGTGGTTGCCACAGGGGTGGGCGCCGGTGGCACCTCCATGGCAGCAGGTGCCGGTGGTGCGGCGTTTGTAAGGCTGGATTGGACCACGGCATCATTGGTCGATACCGCTGCCTCAGACACCTGCGCGCCTGGCTCAGGTGGCCGATCGGAAAGCAGTAGCCACACCACGCCAGCCACAATCACCACCGCGCAGCCTATTAAAAACAGGCGATAACCCCTTGACACGCCGGCCGCCTGCGGCGCCGGCCCTTGCACGCGAGTGCCTGGCCTGGACTCGTGAGCGCCGGGCGCACCATCGGAGTGGTCGGGCCAATCGCGCAAAAATTCGCGCGCGTCGAGCTTGAGGTGTCGGCACACGCTGGCAACCATGGGGCGCACATAGGCCGGGCTGGGAAAGGCCGACCAGTCACCGGCTTCAAGCGCCACCAGTCGACGCGCCGGCAGCTTAAGCCATCCCGCGATCTCTTCAATGGGTACGCCGGCCGCCTCCCGGGCTGCACGCAAACGCTCCCAGGGCGCCGCCTCGGCCTGCGGCGCATCGGTGCCCGGCGAGTCGGCTGCAGCGGTGGGGTCGTTTTCGGCGCTCATCCTTAGAGTATCGCACGGCTTGGGCTTAATTTGGCAGCCCTGCGCCCGTCCCGCGTTGCCCCATTCGTCTGACCACTTGGGTTCGATCCTGCACCTCACCAGCGAGTTGGCCACAGGCAGCATCGATGTCGTCGCCTCGGGTTTTACGCACGGTGGTGATCAAACCCGCATCGTTTAACACCCGAGCAAATGCCATCACCGCAGGTCGGGCCGAGACGTGCAACCCCGAGCCAGGAAACGGGTTAAACGGAATCAGGTTGAACTTGGCGTACAACCCGCGCCCAGGGCCACGTTGCATCAAATCCACCAGTGCCCGAGCGTGTGCCGGCGTGTCGTTCACCTGATCGAGCATGCAGTACTCAAAGGTAATGAAATCGCGCGGCGCGCGCTGCACGTATTGTCGACAAGCCGCCAGCAGTTCGGCCAACGGGTACTTAAGATTAAGAGGCACCAGCGAATCGCGCAGGGTGTCGTCGGGTGCATGCAGCGACACCGCCAAAGCCACAGGGCAATCGGCGGCGAGGCGGTCCATAAAAGGCACCACCCCAGAGGTGGACACGGTAACCCGCCGACGCGACAAACCGTAGCCGTGATCGCTCAACATCAAACGCAGTGCCGGCAGCACCTGGTCGTAGTTTTGTAGTGGCTCGCCCATGCCCATGAACACCACGTTGCTGATCACGCGCTGCCCGGGCAGCCCACGTTCCCGCCTCAACTGATGCTCGGCGTACCAAAGCTGGGCCACAATTTCTGCGGTGCTCAGGTTGCGGCTAAACCCTTGATGACCGGTGCTACAAAAGCGGCAGCCTACGGCGCATCCGGCTTGCGACGAAATGCACAGGGTGGCGCGGTCGTCCTCGGGGATGAAAACGGTTTCTACGGCGTCGCCACCACCCACATCAAACAGCCATTTGATGGTGCCGTCTGCGCTGTCTTGCCGGGAGCGCACGCTCAAGGCCTGCACACTGGCGTGCTGCGCCAGGGTGGCGCGCAGGCTTTTGGCAATGTCGGTCATGGCGTCAAAATCGCTGACGCCACGCTGGTGCAGCCAGGGTGCCAACTGCTTGGCCCGAAAGGCTTTTTCGCCGTGCCCTTCGAGCCAGCGACCCAACCCGTCTAGGTCAAGACCGAGCAGGTTGGTTTGCATACCTTTAACGGCTGTGAATCTGCATGCCGGGGAAGAAGAACGCCACCTCCACCGCCGCCGTGTCGGCGCCGTCGGAGCCATGCACCGCATTGGCGTCGATGCTGTCGGCAAAATCGGCGCGGATGGTTCCGGCGTCGGCTTTTTTCGGGTCGGTCGCGCCCATGAGATCGCGATTTTTGGCAATGGCACCCTCGCCTTCGAGCACCTGCACCATCACCGGGCCGGAGATCATGAAGTTAACCAGATCATTAAAAAACGGACGCTCGCGGTGCACTCCGTAAAAAGTTTCAGCGTCTTGACGCGACATGTGCATCATGCGGGCGGCGATGATTTTGAGCCCAGCTTGCTCAAAACGGCTGTAAATGCTGCCGATCACGTTCTTGGCCACGGCATCGGGCTTGATGATGGACAAAGTGCGTTCGATGGCCATGGATGGCTCCTTTACGGTAGGTCAGTACAAAGCCTGCGATTGTAGCGCGCCGACACCGGCGCTGCGCAGTGCTAACGGACGCTGCGGCCCCGCCGTTGCGCTTTTTGGCGTTGACGCACCGCGTCCGCTCCCAGGGTACGAATGGCCGGCGCCGGTGCCGCCTCGGCGCCTTCTTCAACCACCACCGCCACCTGCGCAGCTTGGGCCAATTGCGCCAAGGCACGCACGTCGCGTGGCGAAAGTTCAACGCTGGCGCCCCGGCGCAGGCCGCGCGGTAACAACACATTGCCGTAGCGCACCCGAATCAATCGGCTCACCATGTGGCCAACAGCCTCAAACATTCGCCTGACCTCGCGGTGTCGGCCTTCGGCAATCGTGACGCGGTACCACACGTTGGCGCCCTCGCCACCACCGTCTGAGATACGTAAAAACTGCGCCACACCATCGGGCAGCTCGACGCCGTCAAGCAGGCGTTGTTTTGCCTCTGGTGTCAGCGTGCCCAGCACGCGTGCGGAGTACTCGCGCTCCAAGCCAAACCGAGGATGCATGAGCTGATTGGCCAAATGCCCAGAATTGGTGAGCAACAGCAGCCCTTCGGTGTTGATGTCAAGGCGGCCCACCGCTTGCCACTTACCACCAGCCACACGGGGCAAATTGCGAAACACCGTGGGACGGTTTTGCGGGTCGGCGCGGCTCACCACCTCGCCCGCTGGCTTGTGATACGCCAGCACGCGGGCCCGGGTTTGGTGCACCTGTTGCCGCACCAGGCGTCCGGCCAGCTTAATCACATCGGTGGGCGCAACCCGCTGCCCCACGTGCGCCGCTTTGCCGTTGACCGTTACCTGACCCTCGGCAATCAAGCGCTCCATATCCAGCCGCGAACCAATGCCCGACTGGGCCAACACCTTGTGCAGCTTGGGTGTGGGGTCACCCACCGCGAGCACCTTGGGTGCCGAGCGCTGCGGGTCGCGGCGTTGCACCTCGATCTTGGGGCGCGACGGGCGTGGGTTGCTACGCGGCTTGCGGCCGCCGGGTTTATTGGCTTTGCGCGTGGCCATCGTCGTGCTCCGTTGTGTCGTGAGTTGACGACGGCTGGGCCTGATCGGTGCCTGCGTCGGGCGCGGCCTCGGTCTGGCCTATCGCCACAGCTTGTTCTGCCGGGTCCGCCGGCGCGGTTGCATCTTCAGTCACGTCAGCTGCCTGAGTCAGTGCCAGCAGGGGTCCGTCCTCCATGGCGCGCCCAAGCGCATCGTCGGCGATCTCGGGCAAAGCCGATAACGACCCCAAACCCAAATCGTCTAAAAACTGTTGCGTGGTTGCCAGCAAGGCGGGACGGCCCACGGTTTCGCGGTGGCCAATCACCTCTACCCAGCCCCGGTCTTCGAGTTGCTTGATGGTTAACGAATTCACCGTGACGCCACGAATGTCTTCGATATCGCCGCGTGTTACAGGTTGTTTGTAGGCAATGATGGCCAATGTCTCGAGCGTGGCGCGAGCATAGCGCGGCGGTTTTTCAGGGCGCAGTTTGTCTAGGTAGGGCTTAAGCTGCGGCCGACTTTGAAAGCGCCAGCCGCTGGCCACGCTGACCAGCTCAATGCCTTTGGGCGCCCATTCGTCTTGCAAGTCGGCCAGCATTTGGCGCAACGTGTCTGGACCCACGGCGCCCTCAAACATCTGCCCTAGGGTTTTCAGTGTCAGCGGCTCACCGGCGCACAACAGCGCGGTTTCAAGGATGCGTTTGGAATCTTGGGTGTTCATGCCGTGGGGTCGATCTGCTCGACATTGTAGTCAAGCCCCACCTGCTGCAACGCCTGCTGCAAGTCAAGCGGCAGCGGCGCGTGCCACTGCATGGTCTGCTCGCTTACCGGGTGCACAAGCTGCAGCGCAACGGCGTGCAGCGCTTGGCGCCGCATCCCCAATGCTTCGCGCCCGCCATACAGCGTGTCGCCCACCAGCGCAAAGCCTGCGTGGCGCATGTGCACGCGTATTTGATGGGTGCGCCCGGTGTGCAGTTTGCATTGCCACAACGAATAACCCTGGGCGCTGCCTATGCAGGTGGCGTCGGTGCGGGCCTCACGCGCGCCTGGCGCAGCATGATCCCACTGCGCCATGCGCAGTCGCTGCCGTGGGTCACGTCCTATCCACCCGGTCCAAGTCACGCTGTGCCCAACAGGGGCTGAACCATGGGCCAGGGCCACATACTGACGGCGCACGCTGCGCTGCGCCAGTTGTCGAGTAAGGTGCTCCATGGCAAGCCGGGTGCGTGCCACCACCATCAAGCCGGTGGTGTCTTTATCCAGCCTATGCACAATGCCGGCGCGCGGCAGCTCGGCCGATGCCGGGTCACGATACAACAAACCATTGAGCAACGTGCCTTGCCAGTTGCCCGCCCCCGGATGCACCACCAACCCAGCGGGTTTGTTCACCACGCCCAACACCTCGTCCTGAAACACCATGTCAAACGGCACCGGTTCGGGCTCGGCCACCAAGGCAGCGGCCGGGGGCCGCCAGTGCAAGGTCAGGTGCTGCCCGATTTTGAGCTTGGCCGAGGCCCGCAACCAAGCCGTTCCATCCACCGCAACCGCGCCCTCCTCAATCAATCGACTCAGGTAGGCCCGCGACCACTCGGGCATCCATGTGGCCAACGCCTTATCCAGGCGCAGGCCATGCTCAGGCGCGCCCACCGCCCATTGATAAACGGTGGGCTCGTCGTCAACCTCTTGGTCGTCGTGGTGTGGGTCGTCGTGGTGCAATGTTGTGTCAATCGTGGCCTGCCATGGCACCATTACCAAACGGCGCAAGGCAAGCTACCGATATACTCTGCGTTAGCCCTTTTGTTGACGTGGTGCCGGCGCGCTGTCGCGGCGCCTAGCCACACCAAACCTCGTAGCAGCCATGACCCGATTATCTTCTCTTTGCCTGTTGGCGGCCCTTGTTACGTTGGCGGGCTGTGCGTCTGGCCCCGCGAAAGACGAAACCGCGGGCTGGGACGCCCAACGGCTCTACACCGAGGCGCAGGATGAGCAAGCCGCTGGCAACTTAGAAAAAGCCAGCCGCTACTATGAAAAACTCGAAGGCCGCGCCGCGGGCACACCACTGGCCGAGCAGGCCATGCTGGATGCCGCCCATATGCACCACAAGGCCCAAGAGCCGGCACAGGCACTGGCCATTCTGAATCGGTTTGAGTTGCGCCACCCCACCAGCCCGGCCACTGACTACGCGT
>RFXW01000006.1 GCA_009921245.1 Candidatus Fonsibacter lacus
CAGTGCATCGGCCGCTTGCAGATCACCGTCGGCGCTGCCGCTCAAGTAATGCGGAATGGCGTCGTCCACATCGGCGTCGGCCACGGCGCTGCTTAAGCTGCCAGGGTTGGGTTCGGTTGGGTCTTTGGGGTCGCGATCCAAATCGAGGTCGATGCCATCAACCCAGGGACCCAGGGCACTACCGGCCATGACCATCTGGCGTGCTTGGGCTTCGCGGCGGCCGTGCACCCACGCCCACAATGCCAACAACAGCAGCACCACCACCACGGCAGGAATCAGCGCCGGATGGTCTTTAACCTCGCGCATCCAGGCTGGCCATTGCGCATAAGGATCTGGCTTGGCAATGGGTTCGGCTTGGGCCGCAACAGGCGGCGCGGCAACCGCAGGCATTTGCGCAAGCTGGTTTTGAATTTTGTTTAAATCCAACAAGTTGCGTGTCATGGCCTCGGCCTGCAGGGCCTGCTGACGCGCGGCTTCGGCTTGCGCAATTTGACGCTCTTCGGCTTGGGCTTGGCTGAGTTCAAGCCGATCGCCCTGCGGCGGCTGGGCCTGGCTGGCTTGGGCCGTTACGTTACCCTGATTGGCTTGGGCTGGGGGCGTGGCGGCGTTGGCTCGAGCCGCCAAACGCTGGCGCCATGCGGCAAACCTCGCGTTGTGATCGGCCACCACTTGGGTTGCCTGCGCTGGGCTTTTGCTGAGCACCGCCGCCTCGCTGGGCAACGTAAGGCGGGCACCGGCATACACCAAATTGAGGTTGTTTTGTATAAAGGCCTTGGGATTGGCCTCGTACAGCGCAACCAAGGTTTGGTTGAGCGTGGCGCTTGAGGGGCGAACCTGGCGGGCAATGGTGCCCAAAAATTCGTTTTGTCCCACCGTGACCACCTGCTGCGCCGAGGCCGTGGTGGCAGCCACCGTAAACAGTGCGCTCAGCGCCCAAGCCAACCCGGCTTGGCGCCATGCACGGCAGATGTTGATTTGGTCAGCATGCATACGAAATAACCAAGTGGGAGCCATTGAGTTGGCTTAACTATAGACGAGTTCGTGTTACGTGACCAGTTTGACCCGTTGGCGCTGGCGAGCGGCCTCAAACAACACCACGCCAGCGGCAACCGAAACGTTAAGGCTTTCCACCGCCCCTGCCATGGGGATGGCGGCGAGTTGGTCGCAGCGCTGGCGCGTAAGGTGGCGCAAACCCTTGCCCTCAGCCCCCAATACCCAGGCCGTGGGGCCGGTGGCGTCGATGGCGGTGTACTCGGCGCTGGCGCCGTCGGCTGCGCCGATCACGGCAATGCCCTGGTCGCGCAGTTGCACCAGGGTGCGGGCCAGGTTGGTGACCATCAGGTAGGGCACGGTGTCGGCGGCGCCACTGGCCACTTTGGCCACCGTGGCGTTGATGCCCACCGCGTGGTCTTTGGGGGCGATCACGGCGTGCGCACCCACCGCATCGGCCACCCGCAAGCAAGCGCCCAGATTATGCGGATCGGTGACACCATCGAGCACCAGCAACAACGCCGGCGCGGAGGCATGGGCCAAGGCGTCTAGGGTTTGGTCTAGGTGCTGCGCCAGTTGCAAGCGCTCGGCCCGCGCCACCACCCCTTGGTGGCGGCTGGTGCCTGCGAGTTGGGTAAGGCGCTCGGCGCTGCAAGGCTCGGGCACAATACCGAGGTCGGTCGCCCGCTGCAACAAATGCTGCATGCGGGCGTCGCGCCTTTGCTCGTCTACATAGAGCGTATGTATGCTTTGCGCGGCCACACGCAAACGCGCGCCCACGGCATGGAATCCGAATAAGGTTTGGGCCGCCATGGCGACATTATGCGACCGACAGCGCCTCCGTCACCTCGCCGGCGTGGACCTCAATACGTCGCTGACAACGCGCGGCCAGCGCCGTGTCGTGGGTGACCAGCAACAACGTGGTGCCCAATTCCGCGTTGAGCTCCAGCATGAGTTGCAGCACCGCTTCGCCGGTGGCGGCGTCAAGGCTGCCGGTGGGCTCGTCGGCCAACAGCAACGCGGGTTTCACCACAAACGCACGCGCCAGTGCCACACGCTGCTGTTCGCCGCCCGAGAGCACGCGTGGCAGGTGGCGTAGACGCTGACCCAGCTGCACACGCTCCAGCATGTGCCGTGCCTGCTCCGCTGCGCCGGGTACACCGGCCAGCTCCAACGGCAGCATGACGTTTTCAAGCGCGCTCAGGTGGGGCAGCAATTGAAAGCTCTGAAACACAAAGCCCAGTGTGCGTGCGCGCCACGCCGCGCGCTGGTCTTCGTTCATGTCAACGATGGACTCACCGCCCACCCACACTTGACCGCTGGTGGGTGTATCCAAACCGCCCAACAACGACAGCAAGGTGCTTTTGCCTGAGCCCGATGCCCCCACAATGGCCACGGTTTGCCCGGCCCACACCTCAAAGCTGGCGCGGCTTAGGATGGATAATGTGCCACTTGAGTCGGTGACTTGTTTACACAAATCCTGGCATCGCAGCAACGGCTGCGTTGGCTCCAGAGGGGGGGTTGAGTTCATGGTTTTGGGGTTGCTCCTTGGGCGCCGCGAGCCAGGTGGCGATGACCACTGGGGCTGGCGTTCATTACGTCTATGGCGTTACTGTAGCGTGTTGTGGATAGCCTTAAGTGCCACGCTGGCTTGCGCCTCGGCCACGCCTGCCACGGTATTGGTGGTGGGCGATTCGCTGAGCGCCGAATACGGCATTGCCAAAGATTCTGGCTGGGTTGCTTTGCTGCAGCAGCGCCTGCAACAACGCGGCATAGCGGCCAAGGTCATCAATGCCAGCATCAGCGGCGACACCACCGCAGGCGGGCGCAGCCGATTGCCGCGCTTGTTGCAAGTGCACCAGCCCACGGTGGTGGTGATTGAGTTGGGCGGCAACGACGCCTTGCGTGGCTTGCCACTGCAGAGCACACGCGCCAACCTGAGCGCCATGACGCAAGCGGCACAAGCGCAAGGCGCGCGCGTGTTGCTGGTGGGTATGCAGGTGCCCCCCAATTACGGCAAGCGCTACGCCGATGCATTCAGTCAAAGCTTTGGTACGGTGGCGCAGGCCACGCAAGCCGCGCTGGTGCCCTTTATGTTGGCTGGCGTGGCCGACCGCGACGACGCACTGGAATGGTTTCAGCCTGACCGCATCCACCCCTTGGCCAAGGCACACCCCAAAATTTTGGACAATCTTTGGCCAGCGTTGGCCCCTTTGCTGGGCGCGCATGCCAATTGAACAGGTTGAGCCGGCGCAGGCGCTGGCCTTGCCCTTGCGATATCACGCGCTGATTGACGCGCGCTCGCCCGCCGAGTTTGCACTCGATGCTTTGCCAGGGGCAATCAATTGGCCGTCGCTCACCAACGCCCAACGCGAACAGGTGGGTACCCTGTATGTGCAGGTGGGTGCGTTTGAAGCCAAAAAACTGGGGGCCGCCTTGGTGGCACGCAACATTGCCATGCATCTGGAGCAACACGCAGCGGCGCTGCCCAAAGATTGGCAGCCGCTGGTGTACTGCTGGCGTGGCGGCAATCGCAGCGGGGCACTGGCCACGGTGCTTGGGGCCATTGGCTTTAAGGTGCACGTGCTGCATGGTGGCTACAAGGCGTTTCGGGGTTTGGTGCGCGAGCAACTGAGCACCCTGCCCTTGGGGCTGTCATGGCGGGTACTGGCTGGCCCCACTGGCGTGGGTAAAACGCATGTGTTGCATGCCTTGCAACAACAAGGCGCCCAGGTGCTTGATTTGGAGGGGTTGGCGCAACACCGCAGCTCGGTGCTGGGGCTGCTGCCCGGCACCACGCAGCCCAGTCAAAAAGCGTTTGAAACCCGGCTCTGGGATACGCTGCGCCAATTGGACAGACAACGCCCCGTTTTTGTAGAGGCCGAGAGCAAGCGCGTAGGCAACGTAACGGTACCCGAGTCCCTGATTGCGGCGATGCGGCAAGCCCCCTGCGTGCACCTTAACTTGCCCATGGTGCAAAGGGTGCAGCTGCTGATGCGCGACTACGCGCATTTTGTACACGACGTGGCGCCGTTTTGCGAGCGATTGGAGGCGCTGGTCAGCCTATGCGGGCGGCAGCGTGTCACGCAATGGCAGCAAGCCGCGCGTAGCGGTGCGGTGGGCGAGGCCGTGCAAAGTTTGCTGGCGGAGCACTACGACCCGCGCTACCACGAGTCGATTGAGCGCAACTTTGCCCAGTCTGCGCGTGGCCCACACATGCAGGTCTTGGGCATCGAGCCCACGGCCATGCACCGCGCCGCGCACGAGGTTGTTGAATGGGCCAACAGCCTGGGCGCTTAAAGGCGGGCCAAGGCTTGGGCCAAATCGGCTTGTAAATCGGCCGGGTCTTCAAGCCCGACACTGAAGCGCACCAAGCCGCCGCCATAGGGCCAGCCGTCGGTACGTAGGGCGGGCATGTTGTAAGGCGCGCAAAGACTTACTGGGCCAGCCCAGCTGTAACCCAATGCAAAGCGTTGCAGGTTGTTGCAAAAGGCGTCAATTTGAGCTTGCGACACATTGGGTTGAAACACCGCACTGAACAAACACGCGGCGCCTTGGCACAGCCGCGCCCAAGCTTCGTGCCCCGGCGAATCAGGCAGCGCCGGATGCAGCACGGTGGCAACCGCAGGCTGTTGTGCCATCCACTGAGCCAACGCGCGGGTGCTTTGATCTTGCGCCTGATAACGCAACACCATGGATGGCAAGCCACGCAGCACCGCCTCAACGTCGTTGGCACCCACCCCAAGCCCCAAGCGCTTGTGGGTTTGCAGCACCAATTCATGCAACTCAGGCGCCTGCACCGCCACCGAGCCCATCAGCATATCGGCGCCACCACTGGGGTATTTGGTGAGCGCGTGCACCGCCACGTCAACCTGCCAATCAAACGGCCGGTAAGCCACCCCCGCGCCCCAGGTGTGATCCAGGGCCGTCAGCACAGGGCGGGCGCGCCCACCATTGGCCTGCTGCACCACCTGCACCAACGCCGGCACATCGGGGAATTCCATGGAGATCGACCCTGCGGCCTCCAACCACACCAGCCGGGTGTTGGGGCCAATGGCTTGCGCCAGGGAGTTGGGCTGTTGCGCATGGTAGGTGCCTACGCGCACACCCCAGCGGGTTAATTCGTCGCGCAGCAGCACGCGGTTAGGGTCGTACACATTGTGCGGGATCAGCACCTCGTCACCGGCTTGCAGCAACGCCATGTTGGTTAGTGCAATGGCGGCCAGACCGCTGGGCGCCAGCGTGACGTGCGCGGCGCCCTCAAGCGTGGCCAAGCGCTCCTCCAGCGTAAAGGTGGTGGGGGTGCCGTGCAGGCCATAGGTGTAGCCGGCTTTGCTGCGCCAGTCGCGGGCGCGCAATGCCTCGACGCTGGGAAATATGACCGTGGACGCCTTGTGCACCGCCGGCAACACCGCCGCAAAACCATCGGGCGGGCGGTAGGGGTGGTGGATCAGCTCGGTGCTTAGTCGCTCGGTCATGTGGCCTCCTGGGTGTTACACCTTCCACTTCTCCAAAATATCTGCCGGTCGCATGGAATCATAGGGCTCAAAGGGCTGATGAATCCAAGGGTTGGTGGGCAGGTCTTCAACCGAGTAGTCGGGCGTAAAAGACGAAACGCCTTTGGTCCAGATGACGGCGCTGCGCAATTCAGTAATCGGCGGATAGTTGTTGCGCAGTGTGTCGATGACCACCTTGAGGGTGTGGCCGGTATCGGCCAAATCGTCGACCAGCAACACGCGCCCAGCGATTTCACCCTTGGGGGTGGTGATGTAGCGCGCCACATCCAACCTGCCCTGCACCGTGCCGGCACCGGCGCGGTAGGAGCTGGTGGACATGATGGCCAAAGGGCAATCAAAAATACGCGACAGAATGTCGCCAGGGCGCATGCCACCGCGCGCAAGACACAAAATGGTGTCAAAAGTCCACCCCGATTGGTGCACCTTGATGGCGAGTTTTTCGATCAGGCTGTGGTACTCATCGTAAGAAACGTAAAGGTGTTTGCCGTCTTCGGTGAGCATAAAGGTGTCTCCTGTGTCGGGGCGGTTGGCTAGGGCGCTGCAAATGGATGATGCAGCAAGATGGTGTCGTCGCGGTCGGGGCTGGTGGATACCACGTGCACCGGCACGCCGGCGGCTTGCTCGATGCGTTGCAAATAGGCTTGCGCGTTGGCAGGCAGGTTGTGCCACTGCCGCACGCCAGCCGTGGGTTGACTCCAGCCGGGCAGGGTTTCGTATATGGGCTGGCAACGGGCGATGTCATCTGCGCCCATGGGCAGCATGTCAATGCGCTCGCCATCGAGCATGTAGCCCACGCCCAGTTGCAGCTCGGGCAGACCGTCGAGCACGTCAAGCTTGGTGATGCACAGGCCACTTAGCCCGTTGACCTGTGCCGATCGTTTCAGCAAGGCAGCGTCAAACCAGCCACAACGGCGGTGCCTGCCGGTGGTTACACCACGCTCGGCGCCCACGCTGGCCAAGTGGTGGCCCACGGTGCCCGGGGTTTCCCAGTCGAGCTCGGTAGGAAATGGGCCGCTGCCGACACGCGTGCAGTAAGCCTTGGTGATACCCAGCACATAGTGCAACAAACTGGGGCCGACACCGGCGCCGGCAGCGGCGTTGCCCGCTACACAGTTGCTGGACGTGACATACGGGTAGGTGCCGTGATCGATGTCGAGTAGCGTGCCTTGGGCGCCTTCAAACAGCAGGTTGGCACGATCGGCGTGGGCTTGGTTCAGCATACGCGAGACGTCGGCCACCATGGGCTGCAACGCTTGGGCTTGCGCCAAGGCGTCGGCCAACACCACGTCCGCTTGGATTTGCCCTTGCTTAAGATAGGGTGCCAGCGTGTCAGGCCAAGCCACGTCGGCGGCGTGGTAGACCTGATCCAGTAGGTGGTTGTACAAGGCCACCAATTCGCGCAACTTGTGGGCAAATCGCTCAGGATGACGCAGGTCTTGCACGCGCAAGGCGCGGCGTGCCACTTTGTCTTCGTAGGCTGGGCCGATGCCGCGCCCGGTGGTGCCAATTTTGTTGCCGCCGCTGCGCTCTTTTTGCGCTTCACGGGCAATATCGAGCGCGGCGTGCAACGGCAAAATCAGTGGGCAGGCCTCGGAGATGAACAAGCGATCGCGCACCGATGCACCGGCGCGCTCCAAGCTGGTGATTTCTTCTAGCAGCTTGTCCATGGCCAACACCACGCCGTTGCCAATGTAGCAGCGCACACCGGGGCGCATGATGCCGCTGGGGATCAGGTGCAACGCCGTTTTGACGCCCCCAATCACCAGGGTGTGACCCGCGTTGTGGCCGCCCTGAAACCGCACCACGTGTTGCGCGGTTTCGGTGAGCCAGTCCACCAGCTTGCCCTTGCCCTCGTCCCCCCACTGGGAGCCCACCACCACCACGTGCCGGCCAGCGGCGGCCTGAGTTTGTTGTGTTGTCATAGCGAATCAGGAAGATAAAGGCTGCACCTGCCAGCCTTGAGGGGTTTGCACCAGCTCGCGGTCGCACACCAAGGCGTCTTGACCCAAGGCGTGACCCGGCAGTTCGCAAATAACCACATGCCCGGCCTGGCGCAGCGCTTCGATGGCCTGCGCAAGCTCGGCATGATCGTGCCACGGCGCGCGGATGGCGCGCGGGGCCTCGGCCTCGGGCAAAGCACGCGCCAGTTCTTTGATATCCAGACTGAACCCCACGGCCGGGCGTGAACGCCCAAACACAGCGCCCACTTCGTCGTAGCGGCCACCGCGTACCAGCTCGATCGGCTCGCCCGAGTCACGCAAACACCCCACCACCGCAAAGCGCAGCCCGGTGTAGTAGGCGTAGCCCCGCATGTCAGATAAATCAAAGCTCACCTGGGCGCCCTGTGCGCCGTTGGCCAGCGCTTGCAGGTCTTCCAGCGCTTGGGTAATTAACGGCAACGACGGCAACTGGGTGCGGGCGCGCTCCAGCACCGTGATGTCGCCGTGCAAGCTGGGCAAGGCACGCAAGCCGTCGCGCACCGGTTGCGCCAGGGCAGCGGTGAGCGAGGCCAACTGCCCCACGTCTTTGCGTGCCAGGGCTTGGTGCACCGCTTGCGCCACGCTGGCGTCGATGGGCTGACCCTGCAACAGCGCGCGCACGATGCGTACATCGGCACAGTCCATGACCAGCGATGACACCCCCGCTTGCCGCAGCGCGTCGAGGGCAAGTTGTTGTATTTCGTGTTCGGCCTCACGCCCAGCGTAACCATAGATCTCGGCACCAAACTGCAGTGGCTCGCGCGTGGCCTGCGCACGCGCTGCCCGGGCATGGGCCACCGGGCCGCAATAGCACAGGCGCGTAACACCCGGCCGGTTCAGCAAGTGCGCGTCCACGCGTGCCACCTGAGGGGTGGTGTCGGCACGCAAGCCAAGGGTTCGGCCGCTGGTTTGGTCGACCAGCTTGAAGGTCATGAGGTTCAGCGCCTCACCGGTGCCGGTGAGCAGCGATTCGATGTGCTCAAGCAACGGCGGGGTAACCAGCTCGTAGCCATGGACCATGGCGCGGTCGAGCAGCTGACGCCTAAGGATTTCCACTTGCCGCGCTTGGGCAGGCAGCAAGTCGGCAATGTGATCGGGCAATACCCAGGCGGACATAAAGGGCGGCTGTGTAACGACAAAACAGGCGGAAACACGGATTCTATCCGCCCCGCCACAGGGCACAGCCGGGCGCGCCATGCGCGCCGACGGCCTTGCTTTACTTGGCGCCGGTACCGGCGCGCAACACGCGCATGAATTCGGATGATGCGTCCAACACCATCACATCGCCCTTGTTGTTAAAGGTACCTCGATACGCCTCTAGGCTGCGATAAAAGCGGGCAAAGGCCGGGTCACGATTGAACGCTTGGGCGTATACCTTGGCCGCTTCACCGTCACCCGCACCCTTGATGCGCTGGGCGTCGCGGTAAGCGTTAGCCAAAATCACCTCACGCTGGCGGTCGGCGTCGGCGCGAATTTTCTCGCCCTCGGCCAAGCCCGTGGCACGCAGCTCGTTGGCCACCCGTTTCCGCTCGGCCTCCATGCGGTCATACACCGAGTTGGTAATGGTTTCGGCGTAGTCAACCCGGCTGATACGCACATCGGTGACGTCCAAACCCCAGGGCTTGTCGGCACTTTTAACCGCTTCAAGCACCGCTTGTTTGACGTCGGCCATTAGGGTCTCACGGGCCGAAGCCAGCAGCTGCGACACGGTGCGGCGGTTGACTTCTTCTTGAAACGCGTTGCGCACCACACGCTGCAATTGCAGTGTGCCCGCGCGCTCGTCCAAGCCCACGTTACGAATGTAGGCAGATGGGTCGGCAATGCGCCAGCGCACGTACCAGTCGATGACCACGCGCTGCTTTTCGGCAGTGAGCATGGGCTCGGTGTCGGCGCTGTCGAGCAGCAGCAAGCGTTTGTCTAAAAACCGGACGTTTTGGAACGGCGGGGGCAGCTTGAAGTTCAATCCAGGTTGGGTTTCGACTCGGCGAATTTCACCCAACTGATACACCACGCCAAACTGCCGCTGGTCCACCACAAACATGGTGGAGCTTGCCAGCACCAAAAGCAACAAAAGCGATGAAACAATCAATCCAATGCGATTCATGATTGGCCTTTAGATATCGGTTTAACGGAGCTCGCGCGCGCGGCTGCGGTCGGCGTCACGGGCACGGCCCTCACTTAAAGGCAGGCGCGAGTTGGCCGAGTTGCTGCCCGTGGCCGGCGCCAAGTCGGGCACCCCGCCGCCAGGGTTACCGGGGGTGGCGGTTTGTTGCATGAGCTTATCGAGCGGCAGGTACAGCAGGTTGGAGCCCTGCTTGGATTCCACCACCACCTTACTGACGTTGCTGAACACCTCTTGCATGGTCTCCAGGTACAAGCGATCGCGTGTGACCTCAGGGGCCATGCGGTATTGCTCGAGCACCTGGGTAAAGCGTTGCGCGTCACCTTGGGCTTGGGCCACGATACGGGCACGGTAACCCTCGGCTTCTTCAAGCAAACGTGAGGCGGCACCGCCCGCGCGCGGCACCACGTTGTTGGCATAAGCCTGCGCTTCGTTTTTGGCACGCTCGCGCTCTTGGGCGGCCTTGAGCACGTCGTCAAACGCCGCCTGCACCTGCTCAGGCGGGCGCACGCCGCCTTGTTGCAGGTTCACACCCACCACCTCTATGCCGGTGTTGTAGCGGTCTAGGATGGTTTGCATGAGCTCGCGCATGCGGGGCGCAATTTGGTCGCGCTCCTCAGCCAACGCCGAGTCCATTTTCATCTTGCCCACCACCTCACGCACGGCGGTTTCGGCGGCTTTCATCACGGCGCTGTCGGGGTCGCGCGTTTCAAACAAGTAAGCGCGCGCATCGTTTAAGCGGTACTGCACGGCAAACTTAATTTCCACAATGTTTTCATCTGCCGTCAGCATGGCCGACTCGCGCAAGCCGGTGGCGCGCACGATGTTGTCGGTGCCAATATCAACCGAACGAATTTGGGTGACGTAGACCTCTTCGTTGGCCTGAATGGGCCAGGGGAGGCGCCAGTTAAAACCCGCACCAACCGTGGCGTGGTAGCGGCCAAACTGCGTAATCACCGATTGCTGACCTTCTTGAACAATAAAAAAGCCACTGCCCAACCACAGCAGGGTCAGCACCACCAACACCAAACCCGCGCCCACGCCGGCGGCTTTGCCGCTGGGGCGCAAGGGCGGCGGCGAGCCACCGTTGCCACCCCGGCCACCACCCAACCAGCCGTTGATTTTTCGGTTCAAGTCGCGCCACATTTCGTCCAAATCGGGCGGCGCGTCTTGACCACGTCGCCCGCGGGGTGGCTCGTTGTCGTCTTGACCGTTTTGTTCGCCACGTCCCCAGCGGGGGTCGTTAAGGTTCAGTACCACCTGGGGGTTGGCACCGCGGCGCGCGCGTAAGCGCTGAAAAATGGAAAAAAACATAAGGGCGTGAATCCAATCAAGCGTCGTCAACAATTAGCAAACATTGTGGCAGAACCGGCCGCGTGCCAGGCCAATGACCATCAAAGCCCTACCGACGATGGGTGTTGCAATCGGGCGGCCAGAGCAAATTCAGCCAGTACCGCCCGAAGGCGGTCCAGCCCCTGACCGGTATGGGCGCTCACAAAAACCCGCGGGTACACGGCATGATCCAAGTGCAGCTCGTCTTGGTCGTGATGCGGCCGCTGCTCGGCCCCCAGGGCGTCGATTTTGTTAAACACCAGCACCTGCGGCACGTTGGCGGCGCCAATGTCGTGCAGCACCTCTTGCACCTGCGTCATGCGCTCGGGCGCGTTGTCGTCGGTGGCATCGACCACGTGCAGCAGCAAGTCGGCCTGCACCGCTTCTTGCAACGTGGCTGAAAAAGCTGCCACCAAATCGTGCGGCAGATCCCGAATAAAACCCACCGTATCAGACAACGACACACCCAGCTGCGCCTCGGGTAGGTACATGGATCGCGTGGTGGTGTCTAGGGTGGCAAACAACTGATCGGCCACATAGGCACCCGATTTCACCAGTGCATTGAACAGCGACGACTTGCCGGCGTTGGTGTAGCCCACCAGCGACACATTGAATACCCCGGCGCGCAGCCGACGGCGGCGCTGCGTTTGGCGCTGGCGTTGCACCATGTGCAAGCGCTGGCGCACGCGCTTGATGGCCGAGCCGATCATGCGCCGGTCGAGTTCGATTTGGGTCTCCCCCGGGCCACCACGCATGCCCTCGCCGCCGCGCTGCCGCTCAAGGTGGCTCCAGCGGCGCACCAAGCGCGTGGCCAGGTATTGCAATCGCGCCAACTCCACCTGCAGCTTGCCTTCGTGGCTGCGCGCGCGCTGCGCGAAGATGTCGAGGATCAGCAAGGTGCGGTCGTTGACCGGTGCGCCCAAGTGGCGCTCAAGGTTGCGCTGCTGGGCCGGACTCAGGGCCTGATCAAAAAGCACCTCTTGCGCCTGGTGCTGCTGCAGGCACTGGCCGATTTCATCGGCCTTGCCCCGCCCCACAAACAACGCGGGGTCGGGCGCGCGACGCTTGCAAACCATGCGCTGCGCCACCTCGTAGCCAGCGCTTTGCGCCAGCAAGGCCAGTTCGTCCAAACGGGCGTCGAAGTGGGGTGACCCAAGGTCTACCCCAACCAGAACCACGCGCGGCGCGGCGGCGCTCAAAGGTGGTTATTCGGCATCGTCGGCCGGGGTGTCCAAGGTTACGGCGCGGCCCGGCACGATGGTGGAGATGGCGTGCTTGTATACCATTTGGGTCACACTGGAGCTGCGCAGCAGCACCACGTAAGCGTCAAACGACTCAATATGCCCCTGCAGCTTGATGCCGTTGACCAAGTAAATTGAGCATGGCACGTGCTCGCGGCGCAGGATGTTAAGAAACGGGTCTTGTAAAGACTGGGGCTTGTTGCCTTTGGCGCTCATGTGTTTTTCCCTTGAGAGATTTGTGATTTGTAGCAAAAAAGTGTAGCACGAGGCGACCGCCCCTTTGCCCTGCGAGGGTCAACAAGCGCGGTGAACTACAGCACCTCAAACACGCCGGCCGCACCCATGCCACCGCCTACGCACATCGTGACGCAGACCCGCTTGGCCCCCCGGCGTTTGCCCTCAATCAAGGCGTGGCCGGTTAGTCGCTGACCACTGACGCCGTAGGGGTGACCCAGGGCAATCGCGCCACCGTTGACGTTGAGCTTGTCGGGGTCGATCCCCAGCTTGTCGCGGCAGTACAAAACCTGCACCGCAAAGGCTTCGTTGAGCTCCCACAGGTCGATGTCATCCACCTTTAGGCCAAGGCGTCCCAGCACCTTGGGCACCGCGTACACCGGGCCAATGCCCATTTCATCGGGCTCGCAACCAGAGACCGCAAAGCCCAAAAAACGCCCCAAAGGTTCAAGCCCGCGCTGGGCCACCACGGCTTCGTCCATGATCACACAGGCCCCTGCGCCGTCAGAGAACTGGCTGGCGTTACCCGCGGCCACGCTGCCACCGGGCAAGGCCGCTTGAATACCCGCCAGCGCCTCGGCGGTGGTGCCTTGGCGCAAACCCTCGTCTTGTGCCACTTGCACTTGGCGTGTGGTCATGCCGCGCTTGGGGTCTGCCACGCCCGCCGTGACTGTGATGGGCTCGATTTCGTCCGCAAACAAACCGGCCTCTTGCGCGGCGCAGGCGCGCTGCTGGCTTTGGGCGCCGTAGGCGTCCATGCGCTCGCGGTCGATGCCGTACCGCGTGGCCACTTGCTCGGCGGTTTGCAGCATGGGCCAGTACACCGCTGGCACGGCTTGCTGCAGGGCGGCGTCGATGAACATGTGCATGTTCATTTCTTGCTGCACGCACGAAATGCTCTCCACCCCACCGGCCACATACACGCTGCCCTCGCCACTGGCGATGCGCTGGGCGGCCAAGGCGATGGTTTGCAAGCCAGATGAGCAAAAGCGGTTCACGGTCATGCCCGCCACGCCAACCGGACAGCCTGCGGCCAGCGCCACTTGCCGGGCGATGTTCCAGCCGGTGGCGCCTTCGGGGTTGGCGCAGCCCATGATGACGTCTTCAACCTCAGCCGGTTCAATGCCGGCGCGCTGCATGGCCGCGCGCACCACGTGCCCGCCGAGGGTGGCGCCGTGGGTCATGTTGAATGAGCCTTTCCAGCTTTTGGCAAAGGGGGTGCGGGCGGTGGAGACGACCAAAGCGGATGTCATAACAATCAACTCCTGTAAGGCGGCGGGGGTTAGGCGTTAAACAGTTTGCCCGCCGCGGCGAGCTCGGCCAGCAGTGGCGCGGGTTGCCAAAAATCGGCGTCGTCGTGCGGGTTTTGTGCAAAGCGCTGCATGGCGTAAGTTACGGGCAGCAACCCCACCATGTCGGCGTAGCACATGGGGCCGCCGCGCCAAAGTGGAAAACCGTAGCCCGTCAGGTACACCATGTCGATGTCGCTGGCGCGGATGGCGATTTTTTCTTCTAGGATGCGCGCGCCTTCGTTGACCAGCGCGAACACCAAACGCTGCACGATTTCGCTGGCCTCGATGCGGCGCGGCTTGATGCCCAAGCGGTCTCGATGTTGGGCAATCATGGCCTCGACCTCGGCGCTGGGCACGGCCTTGCGGCTGCCGGCGGGGTAGTCGTACCACCCTTTGCCCACCTTCTGCCCAAAACGTCCTTGCTCGCATAACAAGTCGGCGGTTTTGCCGTAGCGCAGCTCGGGCTGCTCTTGGTAGCGCCGCTTGCGAATCGCCCAACCGATGTCGTTGCCCGCCAAATCGCTCATGCGAAACGGCCCCATGGCAAAACCAAATTTTTCAATGGCACGATCGATTTGCTTGGGTGTGGCGCCCTCGTCCAGCATAAACAGCGCCTGCCGTATGTACTGCTCAACCATCCGGTTGCCAATAAAGCCGTCGCATACGCCCGAGACCACGGCGGTTTTGCGAATGGTTTTGGCCAGGCGCATGACAGTGGCCAATACATCGGGCGCGGTTTGGCTGCCACGCACCACTTCAAGCAAGCGCATCACGTTGGCAGGGCTAAAAAAGTGCATGCCCACCACATCGTGCGCACGCTTGGTAAACCCCGCGATACGGTTTAAATCGAGGGTGGAGGTGTTGCTGGCCAAGATGGCACCGGGCTTGGCCACGGCATCCAAACGTTCAAAAACCTGACGCTTGACCTCAAGGTCTTCAAACACCGCCTCGATGATCAAGTCGGCGTCGGCTAGCTGGGCCATGTCCAGGGTGGTTTCAAGCAATGCCCATGTTTGCTCGAGTTTTTCCGCCTTGAGTTTGCCTTTTTTTACCTGCGCTTCGTAATTTTTTCGCATGACAGCGGTGCCACGCTGCAGCGCCTCGTCTGAGGTCTCGAGCATCACCACGCGCATGCCCGCGTTAAGAAAATTCATAGCGATGCCGCCGCCCATGGTGCCCGCACCAACAATGCCCACTTTGGCGATTGAGCGGGTGGCGGTGTCGGCCGGCACGTCGGGGATTTTGCTGGTCTGCCGCTCAGCAAAAAACGCGTGGCGCAGGGCACGCGATTCAGGCGTGCCCATGAGCCCCAAGAAGGTGTCGCGCTCCTGACGCATGGCATCGTCAAACGGCAGTCGGGTGGCCTGCTGCACCAAGTCGATGCATTTGAGTGGCGCCGGATACTGAGGGGCTACGCTGCGCACGGTGTTGCGCGCAAATTGAAAATAAGCATCGGCTTGTGGGTGCGAACAAGCCAACTGACGCAACAGCGGCAGCGGTCGAACCGTCGCAACTTCGTGCGCCAATGCCATGGCTTCGTCCATCAGGCTCTCGGTGCTGTTGGCGATGCGGGTAAACAGTTTTTGTTGCGGCACTTGCGCCAGCACCTCGGCCGGTACCGGGTCGCCCTTGACCATTAAGTTCAGCGCGGCTTCTACCCCCAGCGCACGTGGCATGCGCTGGGTACCGCCCGAGCCAGGAATCAAACCAAGCTTGACTTCGGGCAACGCCACCTTGGTGCCGGGCGCGGCCACACGATAGTGACAGGCCAGCGCCAGCTCCACGCCGCCGCCCATGGCCACGCTGTGCATGGCCGCCACCACCGGCTTGGCCGAGGCCTCCAGCGTGGCAATAAGGGTGAGCAGGTGCGGCTCGGCGGTGGCCTGGGGGGTGCCGAATTCGCGAATGTCGGCCCCACCCGAGAAGGCCTTGCCGGCGCCGGTGATCACAATGGCATGCACCGCGGCGTCTTGGTTGGCGCGCTGCACCCCTTGCACCACGGCCCGGCGGGTGGACAAGCCCAGGCCATTGACCGGCGGGTTGTCTAGGGTAATCACGGCAACGTTGGCTTGAACGTGGTAACTCGCGGTCATGTGTTGGGGCTCCAAAAACAACTGGCTATCAACGCCAAAGGCTTAGCGAAAATCAGGGTGCACGTACTGACCCAGCTGCTCGCGCAGGGCCATTTTTTGCATTTTGCCGGTGGCGCCCAGCGGAATGGCATCGACAAAGATGACGTCGTCGGGCACTTGCCACTTGGCGATTTTGTCTTGATAAAACGCCAACAACGCGTCACCTTGGATATCGGCGTCGGGTTTTTTGACAACAAAAAGCACCGGGCGCTCATCCCACTTGGGGTGCGGCACGCCCACGCAGGCCGCCATGGCCACGGCGGGGTGCGCCATGGCAATGTTCTCGATGTCGATTGAGCTGATCCACTCCCCACCCGACTTGACCACGTCTTTGCTGCGATCGGTGATTTGCAAAAAGCCATCGGGGTCTATGGTGCCCACGTCACCGGTGTGAAACCAGCCGTCTTGCAACAACGGGGCGCTGGCGCGGTAATAGTTGTCTATCACCCAGGGGCCGCGCACCATGAGGTTGCCAAACTGCACCCCGTCCCATGCCACTTCGGCACCTTGGTCGTCCACAATTTTCATGTCAACGCCATACACCGCCCGCCCCTGTTTGAGGCGCGCTTGGCGCTGGGTTTGCAACGGGCTTTGTAGCTGGCTGTATTTCAGGGTGTTCACCGTTCCCAGCGGTGACATCTCGGTCATGCCCCAGGCGTGCAGCACCTCAACACCATAAGTTTGAACAAAGGTGTCAATCATGGCGGGTGGGCAAGCCGAGCCGCCAATCACGGTGCGCTGCAGTGTGCCAAAGCGTTGCTGGGTTTGGCTCATGTGCGCAAGCAGCATTTGCCACACCGTGGGCACCCCAGCGGCCATGGTGACGCCCTCGGCTTCAATCAGTTCGTAAACCGAGGCGCCGTCGAGCGCACCGCCAGGAAACACCAGTTTGCATCCCACGGCAGCCGCGCTGTACGGAATACCCCAGGCGTTAACGTGAAACATGGGCACCACCGGCAGCACGCTGTCGCGCGCGCTCAGCCCCAGGGTATCGGGTAAAGCGCCACCGTAGGCGTGCAAGATGGTGGAGCGATGGCTGTACACGGCGCCTTTGGGGTCGCCCGTGGTGCCGCTGGTGTAGCACATGCTGCTGGCGCTGCGCTCATCCAGTTCGGGCCAGGTGTATTGCAGTGGGTGTGTTGCCAACCAGGCTTCGTAGCTCACCAAGTTGGGGATGCCGGTGTCGGCCGGTAGCGCATCGGCCTCGCACAGCGCCACCCAGTGCCTCACCGTGGGGCACTGCGCGTGCACCTTTTGTACCAAGGGCAAAAAGCTGGTGTCAAAAGCCAATACGGTGTCTTCGGCGTGATTCACGATCCAGGTCAGCTGATCGGGATGCAAACGCGGGTTCAGTGTGTGCAGCACACGGCCACTGCCACTCACACCAAAGTAAAGCTCAAGGTGTCGGTAGCCGTTCCACGCCAGCGTGCCCACGCGCGCACCCTGAGGCACCTGCCAATCGTCCAGCGCATGCGCCACCTGCGCGGCGCGTTGGCCAACCTTGGCCCAGGTGGTGCGATGGATGTCACCTTCTACCCGGCGCGACACAATTTCGGTTTGGCCGTGGTGGCGTTGGGCGTGCGTGATCAACGACGAAATGAGCAGCGGTTGCTGTTGCATCAATCCCAGCATGGCTTGTTTCTCCGGTGTGCAAAAAAACGTAGCCTGCCATCGTAGCGGCTGGCGTGCGCTTTACCCCCAGGTTCAGTGCAAACCCTAGGCCCATGCCCAAAGCACCCGCCGCGCATGGGGTTTGCCCCTGCACTCGGCAAGCTTAGCGACCAACCAGGCGCACAATGACACCATGAATCACGCTTTGTCCGCGCCGGTGTTTGCCCCTGCCATGGCTGAATTGGGGCCGGCTTTTGCAGCGCCGGTGGCCCCGCAGCCGGTTCAGGCGCCGCGCTGGCTGACACAAAACCATGCGCTGGCCGAGCAGGTGGGCGTACCCGCGGGCTGGCTCAAGACCCCCGAGGCACTGACCTTGCTCGCCGGCAACGACACCTCCCACGCCAGCCACGCCAGCGTGTACAGCGGCCACCAATTTGGCGTGTGGGCGGGGCAGTTGGGCGACGGCCGGGCGCTTTTGCTGGGTCGCACCCAGGGGAGCGATGGGCAAAGCTGGGAATGGCAGCTCAAGGGTGCGGGGCTGACGCCCTTTTCGCGCATGGGTGACGGCCGCGCCGTGTGGCGCAGCAGCATTCGCGAGTTTTTGGCCAGCGAAGCGATGCACGGTTTGGGTATTCCAACCACGCGCGCCCTGGCGTTGGTGGGGTCGGACACACCGGTGCGGCGCGAAACCCTAGAAAGCGCCGCCGTGCTAACCCGACTGGCCCCAAGCTTTGTGCGCTTTGGGCACTTTGAGCACTTCACCCACGACGCGGCCGCCATGCAAACGCTGTTGGATTGGGTGGTGCAACACCACTTTACGCACCTGGCCACGCTGCACGACCCCAGCGAGCGGGCGTTGCAGTGGTTTGACGAGGTGCTGCAGCGCACCGCCCGGCTGATGGCCCAATGGCAAGCGGTGGGGTTTTGTCACGGCGTCATGAACACCGACAACATGAGTGTGCTCGGCCTGACGCTGGACTATGGGCCCTACCAGTTCATGGATGCGTTTAACCCAGCGCACAACGCCAACCATTCCGACAGCGGTGGGCGCTACATCTATCAAAACCAACCGCAGGTGGCGTGGTGGAATTTGCAGTGCTTGGCGCAGGCCTTGGCCAGCTTGGTGCCCGATGTGGAGGCCCTGGCCGAGGCCCTGAAACGCTACCCCAACGCCTACGCCAAGGCGCAAGCCACCGCATGGGCTGGCAAACTCGGGCTGGCCCACGCCCCCGACGCGGCGCTGCCCGTGGCGCAAGCTTGGCTTTCGTTGCTGGCTGAGCACGGCGCGGATTTCACCTGGAGCTGGCGTGCCCTCACCGACACCCTGGCCAACACCACCGACTGGGCAGCCCTACCCGAGGCGCTGCACCTGGCGCTGCACAACAGTGTGCCGGCGCCGGCGTTGGCGCCTTGGGCCGAGCAACTGCAACAAACCGCCACCGCTTTAGGAGAGACGCCGCGCGCCATGGGGCAGCGCATGCAACAGGTGAACCCTGTGTTTGTGCTGCGTAACCACATGGCGCAAGAGGCAATTGTTGCGGCGCAAAACGGCGACCTTAGCGTGTTGCACGCGGTATGGAAGGTGCTTGAATCGCCCATGCAACACCACGCAGCGCACGCGGCTTGGGCGCAACGCCCACCGGCCTGGGCCAGCGAGTTGGTGCTGAGTTGCTCGTCTTAGCGGGTATGCTTGCGTGCTGCTTGTGGGCCCGCAAGCACGGCCACGGGAGCCCGATAATCCAACCATGACTTCATTCAACCGTCCACAAACCGAAGCCCAATGGCGCCAATGGCTCAAAGACCGTGGTGCCGAACCCGGCGCCTACGAAATCACCCAACTTGCGGCCACCGAACGCCCAGGCAGCGGGCGCTTTGATCAGCATTGGACGCCCGGCGAGTACCGCTGCATTTGCTGCGATACACCGCTCTTTGCCAGCGACACCAAATTCGACGCCGGTTGCGGCTGGCCGAGTTTTCACACCGCCATGCCCGATGCGGTGCAAGAGCGTCGCGACGTAAGCCACGGCATGATTCGCACTGAAACGCTGTGCCAACGTTGCGGCGCCCACCTTGGCCACGTGTTTGAAGACGGCCCTGCGCCCACCGGGTTGCGGTATTGCATCAACTCGGCCTCGCTGGCGTGGCAGCCCGCACCCAGCGACGCCGACGGCAACGACGCCGGCTAAACCTTATGCGCCTGTTGCTCGATTTTTTACCGATTGTGCTGTTTGTGCTGTTGTACAAGCTGCAAGGCATTTATGCCGCCACCGCAGGTCTGATGCTGGCCACCGTGTGCCAAATGGCGTTGATTGGGTGGTTGGACAAGCGGCTGTCTGCGCTGCAAAAAACAACGCTGGTATTGGTGTTGGTGTTTGGCACACTGACATTGGTGCTGCAAGACGAGCGCTTTATTAAGTGGAAGCCGACCGTACTCTACGGTGCCATGGCGTTGGCGTTGGTCGTTATGCTCAAGGTATGGCGGCGCAACGTGTTGCATATGCTGCTGGGCAGCCAACTGACGCTGCCACCGTGGGTGTGGCAGCGCCTGACATGGGCGTGGGCGGGCTACTTTGTCTTCATGGCCACCATCAATGGCGTGGTGGCCTATGCCTTTAGCACCGATGACTGGGTGAATTTCAAACTCTGGGGCTACGTTTTTCCGCTGGTCTTCATCGTGGCGCAAGGGGTTTACGTGGCGCGCCACTTGCCGGACGATACCCAAGCGCCAGCCAAAGGCACCACCCATAAGGACCAGCCATGACCGCCGCTGAGCAACTGCGCGACATTTTGCAGACACGCTACGCACCTGAGGTACTGCAGGTGATCGACGAGAGCGCCCAACACGCGGGACACGCCGGCAGCGATGGTCGCACCGAGGGCTCGCACCTCAGGGTACGCATCAGCGGTGCGGCTTTAGGCGCAGGCTCGCGCGTCGCCAAACACCGCCTTGTGTATGATGCGGCGCAACCGCTATTTGCTCAGGGCTTGCACGCCCTGGCGATTGAATGGGTCTAACCTTTAGGGAATCAGAAACACATGAAACACAATTTAATTCTTGCCGCTGGCATGGCGCTGTTGCTCTCGGGCGCTGCCTTTGCCCAGAACGTGGCCGTGGTCAATGGCAAGCCCATTCCAACCAGCCGTGTGGAAGCCTTGGAGCGCCAAATGGCGCGCGCAGGCCAGCCCGTAACCGAAGCACAACGCCAGCAAATTCGAGACGAGTTGGTGATGCGCGAAATATTTGTGCAAGAAGCCGAGCGCCGGGGCCTAACAGCCAGCCAAGACTACCAAGACCAAATGGCCCTTACCCGCCAAATGGTGTTGATTCGGGCGCTGCTTAACGACTTTCAAGCCAACAACCCAGTCACCGATGCCGATGTGCGCGCGCAATACGACAAGCTCACCAGCGGCGTGAGCGGGCAAGAATACCGTGCCAGCCATATTCTTTACAAAGACGAGGCGGCTGCCCAAGCGGGTCTGAAGGCTTTGGCTGGTGGCGCAGACTTTGCCACGCTGGCCAAAAAAGATTCGCAAGACCCAGGCTCGGGTGCCAACGGTGGCGACCTAAACTGGGCCACGCCTGATACCTTTGTTCCAGAATTCAGCCAACGGTCAAGAGCCAGTTTGGCTGGCACATCATTCGCCTCACGGATGTGCGCAAAGCCGAGCCGCCGCCATTTGATCAAGTTAAAGACGCCTTGCGTGAGCGCCTGCAGCAAGAAAAACTGCAAGCGTTTCAAGCCAAACTGCGCAGCGACGCAAAAATTCAATAACGCCGCAAGCGCTAGCCCACCGCGCGGCGTGCGTTGTGCCACAGCTGCATCCACGGGCTGGGCTCACCGATATCACCTAACGACCAGCTCCACTGAGCGTAGCGAAAGCCGCGCTCGGGATGCGGCATCATGATGGTGACCCTGCCGTCTGTGGTGGTGAGTCCATTGATACCTTGTGTGCTGCCGTTGGGGTTGTACGGATAAGCCTCGGTGGCTTGGCCATGGTGATCAACAAAACGCAGCACGCTGTGCGCCGCGGCCGCTTGATCGGGCGAGGCAAATACCGCCCGCCCCTCGCCATGTGCCACCACCACAGGCAGGCGGCTGCCTTGCATGCCAGTGGTAAACAAACTGGGCGAAGGCACGATCTCTACCAAGCTCAACCGTGCCTCGTATCGATCACTGGCGTTGGGCTTAAACGCCGGCCAATGCTCGGCGCCTGGAATGAGCGGGGCCAGATGCGCCAGCATTTGACAGCCGTTGCACACACCCAACGTAAAGGTGTTGCCGCGCGCAAAAAACTCGCCCAACATGTCGCGCAATAGGGGGTTAAAACGCCAACTGCTGGCCCAGCCCAAACCGGCACCCAGGGTGTCGCCGTAACTGAAGCCGCCGCACGCCACCAAGCCGGTAAATTCAGCCAAGTCGGCGCGGCCGTGTTGCAGGTCGCTCATGTGCACATCCACCGCCTCAAAGCCGGCCAAGTCAAACGCCCGCGCCATCTCAACGTGCGAGTTCACACCCTGCTCGCGCAGCACCGCCACGCGCGGTCGGTGGCTCAGCACCGCCGGGGCCAAAGCAAACGTGAGATGGGTATGCAGCCCAGGGTCCGCTGGGTCGCCCCGACTGGCGTGCTCGGCGTCGGCGGTGAGCGGGTTGTCGCGCGCACGAGCCATGCGCCAGCTTACGCTGTCCCAGACTTGGTGCAAGTCCTGCAAGGTGGCGCCAAACACCACCTGGGTGTCGCGCCACACTTGAAGCTCGGGGGTGTCCTGGTGCAACAACGTCATGCCCACGCAGTGGCTGCAAGCGCCCAAGCCGTGTTCGCGCAGCACCGCCAGGGCTTGGTCGCGGTGCGCGCGCGAGACTTGCAGCACCACACCCAGTTCCTCGTTAAAGAGGGCACGCAGCGTGGATTCATGGCGCCGCGCTTGCACTTGGGACGACCAGTTTTTGCTGTCGCCCACATCCATGCGGCTGTCGCTGATGCCGTCGCCCTCCAGCAACAACATGTCGATATTCAACGTCACCCCCACCTGTCCGGCAAACGCCATCTCGGCCACGCACGCAATAAGGCCACCGTCGCTGCGGTCGTGATAAGCCTGCAACCAACCGGCACCGCGCAAGGCGTTGACGGCTTGCACCAAGGCCACCAGGTCGGCGGGCTGATCCAGATCGGGCACGGCGCTCTCGGCCTGGGCCAGCACCTGCGCCAAGATGGAGCCGCCCAGGCGTTGTTGGCCGCGCGCCAAGTCCACCAAAATCAAGGTGCTTGGCTGTTCACGCTGCAGCTGCGGTGTCAGGGCGCCGCGCACGGTGGGCAGTGTGGCAAAAGCCGTAACCACCAGCGTCACGGGCGAGCTCACTTGGTGCGCCTGGCCGCTGTCGTCTTGCCACTGCATACGCATGGACAAGCTGTCTTTACCCACTGGAATCGAGACCCCCAATGCCGGGCACAACTCATGACCCACCGCTTGCACCGCGTCGTACAGTGCCGCATCTTGTCCGGGTTGCCCGCACGCGGCCATCCAGTTGGCCGATAGTTTGACGGCACCCAAGTCAATCGGCGCCGCCAACAAATTGGTGATGGCCTCAGCCACGGCCACGCGCGCCGACGCCGCCGCGTTGTGCACCGCCAGCGGGCTGCGCTCGCCCATGGCCATGGCCTCGCCGCCCAAGCTGTCGTGGTCGGCCAGGGTGATGGCGCAATCGGCCACCGGCACCTGCCACGGGCCCACCATTTGGTCGCGATGCGTGAGGCCGCCCACGCTGCGGTCACCGATGGTGATTAAAAAACGCTTAGAAGCCACGGTGGGATGCGCCAGCACCTGAATCACCGCGTCTTGTAACAGGGTATCGTCCAGCCGCAGCCGAGACAACGGCACCGGCGCACGCGTGTCGCGGCGGTGCAGGCGTGGCGGCTTGCCCAGCAGCACGTCCATGGGCATGTCGATCACCGGGGTTTGCTCGTTGAGCAGCTGCAGCTGCGGTTGGTCGGTGCTGTAACCCACCACCGCCATGGGGCAGCGCTCGCGCTCGCATAGGGCACGCAGGGTGTCCAGCCGCTCGGGAGCCACCGCCAAGACGTAGCGCTCCTGGCTTTCGTTGCACCAAATTTCGCGTGGCGACAAGCCACTGGCTTGCAAAGGCACGGCCTGCATGTCAAAGCACGCGCCTTGACCGGCGTCGTGTACCAGTTCGGGAAAGGCGTTGGAGAGGCCACCGGCGCCCACGTCATGAATGGCCAAAAGTGGGTTGTCGGCGCCCATGGCCTGGCAGTGCGTGATCACCTCTTGGGCACGGCGCTGCATTTCGGGGTTGGCACGTTGCACCGAGTCGTGATCGAGCGCGGTGTCGTTGCTACCACCCACCAAAGAGCTGGCGGCCCCCCCGCCCAAGCCAATGCGCATGCCCGGCCCGCCAATTTGCACCAGCAAGCTACCGTGACCAAACCGAACTTTGCTGACCTGATCGGCGTCGATGCTGCCCAATCCACCGGCGAGCATGACCGGTTTGTGGTAACCCATGCGCTGCGCTTGCCCGTTGTACTCAAAGGTTTGCTCAAAGCTGCGAAAGTAACCCGCCACATTCGGACGACCGAACTCGTTGTTAAATGCCGCCGCTCCCAACGGGGCATCGCGCATGATGGTGAACGCACTGGCCACGTGCGGCGGCACCGATGGCGGTGGCGTGGGGTCGTCTGGCCAATGCAAGCCCGAGACGCTGTAGCCCGTGACACCGGCTTTGGGCAGGGCGCCACGCCCGGTGGCGCCTTCGTCGCGAATTTCACCGCCAGCCCCAGTGGCTGCCCCTGGCCACGGGCTGATGGCGGTGGGGTGGTTGTGGGTTTCCACCTTCATCAGCACATGGCGCAAGCCAGGTCGCACTCGGTAAGCCGCCGGTTGGGCTGCGCCCGCCGCGCTGAACTGGCGCACCGGTTGGCCTTGCATCACGGCGGCGTTGTCGGCGTAGGCCACCACCGTGCCCTGCGGCCGCTGCTGGTGGGTATGCCGAATCATGTCAAACAGGCTATGCCTTTGCGTTTGGCCATCGATTTCAAAGCGGGCGTTGAATATTTTGTGCCGACAGTGCTCGCTGTTGGCTTGGGCGAACATCATCAACTCAACGTCGCTTGGGTTGCGGTTTAGGGCCCGAAAGGCTTGCTCCAAGTAAGCAATTTCATCGTCATCCAAGGCCAAGCCCATGCCAACATTGGCCGCACGCAGCGCCGCCTGGCCTTGCTCCAGCAAGGGCACATGCTGCATGGGCAGCGCGGCGCTCGGTTGAAACATTTGCCACACCGCGTCGGCATTTTCAAAAACGCTTTCAGTCATGGGGTCGTGCAAGCGTTGCGCAACACGCAGCCATTGCGCTGCGTCGAGCGGCAACCGGCTGTGCGCAGGCGCGCCGCCGTAGGTGGCCTGCCAACACCACACGCGCTCCAGCCGCGACACCGCAATACCCGCGTTGTACGCCAAATCCACCGCCTTGCTGCCCCACGCAGAGACCGTGCCCACGCGCGGCGCCACCCACACGTTTAAAGTATGTGTGACCGTTGCAGGGGCTGACCCCTGCAGCGGTGCGCCCAACAGCGTGGCCAATGACTGGGCTTGTTCCGGCCGCAGATCATCGGCCTGAGCCAAATACCAAGGGCATACCGTGACTGTGGCGCCGGGGCCCAGTTCGGCGTCTAACCACGCATGCACCTGACGCAGCGGTGGTGAAAACCCAAATAAAACCGGTGAACCAATAAAAAGCGCGCGGGTGGGGGACACAAGCAAACGGTCCAATAAGGCAATAAAGAGCAAATTTTACGAGGTTGAGACAAGGCCAAACCTTGCGCTACGATAGACCCACAAGAGGCCGCACCCCATGGCCCCATGCCGATACGCTCCAACCGTCCATGACCGCCCTGCCCGAAGCCCTGGTGAATCAAGCGCTGCTTGAGGCGGTTTGCTGGCGTGCCTGGCCCAAGCAGGGCTCGCAGCGGCTGGCGGAGGCTTTGCAAGCGTTGCGGCCGCACGCCACCGATGAAGCCAGCGCCCAAGCGGTATCGCAAGCGCAACAGGCGCTGCAACTGGCAGACGCTGACCAAGCCACCGCGGCGGTGACGCATCACCTAAGCGTAAGCCCGCCTCCGCCCAGTTCAAACGAGGCCAGCGAGCCCGCGGTGGATTTTGTTGCCGAAGCCCTTGACTGGCTGGAGCAAGCCGAGGCTGCGGCGTTGCAACTGGAGCAACAAACCGCAAACGAGGCGGCGTGGCAGCATCTCAAGCGCGCACTGCACAGCATTAAGGGCGGGGCCGGCTTGAGTGCACGCCAAGCGCTGGTTCAACACATGCACCAATTGGAGCAACAACTTGCGGTTGCGCCTGAGCGCGTGGCCTGGGATGACCTGTTGGCTGGACTCGACCAAGCCCGCACCCTGCTAACCGGCAACGAACCAAGCCATGGCCAAGGCGCACACTGGCGCCTAGACCAAGCGCAAATGGATGACTTGCAAGCCCGCTGCGACGATTTGCTGCAACTGCAGCACACCTTGACACACAGCGCACCCGAAGAGGCCGCGGCAACCTTGGCGCACATCACCCGCCACAGCAAGCGCTTGGCGCAACAGGTGCAAGCCCTGCGCTTGCAGCCACTGCAGCCTTTGCTCGACGCCATGCAACGGGTGGTGCGCGACGCCGCCAAAGCCTATGAAAAAGAGGTTCACCTGCGCATTCATGGCGGCCAAGTGACGCTGGATGCAGGCATGGTGCAAGCGCTGCGCGAGCCGCTTGGCCATTTGTTGCGTAACGCGGTGGCGCATGGCATTGAAAGCGCAGCGGTGCGGCAACAGCACAACAAGCCGCGTCACGGACAGATTGAGCTCACGGTCAGCGCCTCTGGCCGAACGGTGCAAATTGATATCGCCGACGACGGCGCAGGCATAGACGAGGCGACGCTGCGAACCCGGGCCGGACTGGGGCCAGACGCGGCGCTGATTACGCTGCTGGCACAGCCCGGGCTAAGTACCAGCGAAAGCGCCAACCTGGTGGCGGGGCGCGGCATGGGCGTGCACGCCGCGCAACAGGCCATCCAAGCCTTGGCCGGCGCGCTGAGCGTGGAACATGAGCCACAGCGTGGCTGCCGCTGGCGCATCAGATTGCCGCAGTCGCTGGCGCTGCAAAGCGTGGTGCACGTCTCGGTGGGGCCATACGCCATGCTGATCCCAACGGTGCATGTGCTGCGCGTGGTTGGGCCCGGGTCGGCGCCCGAGCCAGCCGACCCGCCACAAGCCGCGCTCCACGCCCATGCCTGCTTTGGCCAAGGGCTGCCCAACACCCCCACCGAGACAACCTGGCAGGTGTGGCTGCAGTCGGGCGCTGGGCGCTACCGTTTGCTGGTAGACGGCGTGCACGGCGTGCACGATCTGCTGATACGCCCCACCGACCCGTTGCTGGCCCACCTGGCGCACGTCACCGGCCACGCCCGACTGCCGGACAACCGCGTGTTATGCGTGGTTAACCCCGATGCCCTTTACTTTGCGCTGAACCGCGCACCCCGCGAAGAAGCTGACCCATGCGTAACCTAACCATCACCCAACGAATTTTTTCTGTTTATGTGCTCACCATTGCCTTGGTGGCTGCTTTTGGCTGGATCGCCTACCAAGCCATCATGGGCAGCACGCGCGGCGTCAACGCGGTATCGCAAAGCCATGTGCCGCGCACCGTGCTGTTGTCGGATATCAATGAGGTGATGAACGCCAACGAATTTTTGGGTTCGGTCTACCTTTACGCCGACACCCAACAAAGGCGCTCCATGGTTGACGCCTACGACGTCAGCCGTCAACGACGTGACGCGCTGATGCAACAACTGCATACCTTGGACGATACGCTCACCAAAAGCCAATCCATGGCCACACTCGATCAAGCGATTGCCGATTTGGACGCTGCCGTGCTGGCCTTTACTGCGGCGGTGCAGCAAGGGCGTATCAGCAGCTTGGCCGATAGCCCGATTGCGCTGCGCTTGGAGACCCAGCGTCAAGCCGCCCAGCAGGTGCTATTTAAGTTAATTGATCAGGCCCAAAGCCAGGTGATGACGCGCAGTCAAGAGGTGGCCAGCGAGCTGCGCCAACTGCAATGGCAAACGCTAACCATGGTGGCCACGGTTATGGTGCTGACCCTGCTGGCCGGCGCGGTGGTCAGTCAAGGTATCAAGCGTTTGTTACAAAGCGCCACCGATCGACTCAAACTCAGCACCAACGCCAATCGCGAGCACGTGGGTCAGCTGCGCGAGACCAGCCAAAACCTGGTCAAAGGTGTCAGCCAACAGGAACACGCGGTGCAAACCGTAAGCCAAGCCCTGGCGGAGGCCAACCGCCGCACCCACGACACGGTGCGTGAAGCCAGCACCGCGCGCGAGCAAACCCGCCACGCCCAACAATCGGCCCAAAGTGGGCTGCAAGCCATGCAAGATTTGCAACACGCCATGCTGGAGGTGGAACGCTCAGCCAAAGAAATGGCCTACATGGTGCGCAGCATCGACGACATTGCCAGTCAAACCAACATGCTGGCCCTCAATGCCGCAGTTGAAGCCGCGCGCTCGGGCGAGGCCGGCGCCGGCTTTGGCGTGGTCGCTGACGAGGTACGAGAACTGGCCCAACGCAGCGCCGAAGCCGCCAAAGACACGGCGCGCCGTATCGACGCGGCCATGACCAGCGCGCAAGCGGGTATCCAAAGCTGCAGCGCCATGGCCAGCGCCTTACAAGGCATTGTTGAGCAGGTCAGCACCGCCGACGAAGCCGCGCAGCGCATCGCCAACAGCGCCCGCACCCATGCAGACGATTTGCAGCGCATGGCGCAAGACATGGACGGCGTGCATCAGGTGGCCGAGCAAACCCACCGCCACGCCCAAGATACCCAGCGCGTGGCCGAGGCACTGGCCGCCCAAACCCGTATGCACAATGAGCTGATGCTGGCGCTGCAGCGCATGGTGCAGCGCGCGGGCCACGCCGCCCTACCCCCCGAACCGGCACCTCGGCCCTGGCCCGCCAGTCAACCCGTGGCGGCCTTGGCGCACAGCAGCGACGAGTCCACCGTGCCCTACACCCCGACGGCGCATCGCGCCCATCATTGACGACATGAGCACGGCGGGCGCCAGACGCCGCTACACCGCCCACACCCGCGCCGCGCCCGCCACCATGGCGTTGCGCACCAGCGCGGGCGACTGGACGGTGGCCATGACCTCGGTTCGCCAAGTGGTGCCGTATGCCACGCTCACCCCTTTGCCACTGGCCCCAGCGGCCGTGTTGGGCTTGTTGCCTTGGCGCGGGCAAGCGGTTCCCGTGCTTCATCCGCCCGGCACGGCGGCCGCGCCATCGGCACCGAATGCAGGCCCTCATGCCAGCCAAATCGTGTTGCTGCAATTGCCTGCCCAGCAAAGCGTGGTCGGGTTGCCCGTGCTGCAGGTGCTATCCCACGCCGCTCCGCAAACGCCCTGGCTCGACCTTGAGGCGTGGTGGCAAAACGCCCGCCTAAGCGCATGATTGGCGTGCTGGTGGTGGATGATTCGGCGCTGGCGCGCGACTCGGTGGTGCGCGCGTTGGCCTGCGACGACATTGAAATTTTGGCCCAAGCCAACGATGCCTTTGCCGCGCGTGACGTTTTGCAAAATCTCAACCCCGACGTCATCACCCTAGACCTTGACATGCCGGGCATGGACGGGCTCACCTTTTTGCGCATGCTGCAGGCGCATCGGCCGGTGCCGGTGGTGGTGTTGAGCGCGCGCGCACACAGCGACCCGCAATGGGCAACGGCGTGCCTGCAAGCTGGCGCCTCTGACGTGCTTGCCAAGCCCGACAGCCCCCTGGCCTTGGCCGCGCTCAGCGCCGAATTGCAACGTGCGGTGCGCGCCGCCGCACGCAGTCAACAAGGCCAAGGTCGGGTGCCCGACGCGGACGACCCCGCCACCCCCAAGGCGCAGGCGGTGGTTGCGATTCAAAGCAGCAGCGGCGCGCTGCCGTGGCTGCTGCAAGCCATTAAGTCTTGGCCCAAGCACGGTGCGCCCTGGGTGATCGTGCACCCCACCGCGGCCGGTTACGAACAAGCGTTGCTGCAATATCTGCAACAACAACAGCAACACCCGGTGGCACTGGTGGAGTCAACCGTGCCGCTGCAGCCGGGCCAGGTGTGGTTGGCCCCAGCGCAACAGCACGTGGTGTTGGGCGGCGACAGCGCGCAGCCCGAACTCACCTGCGTGACTGGCCCCGCCATTCAAGGTGCCTGCCCCAGCGCCGACGTGCTGTTTACCTCGGGCGCACGCCACTGCGCCAGTGCGGCAGTGGCGTTGCGACTGGTGCTGGGCCCAGGTGACGGGGTACAAGGCCAACGCGAGGTGATGCGTGCCGGTGGCTTGGCACTGGCACCCCCGCTGCACGACTGGATGACCGACGCCTGGCAGGCCACCACATGAGCGCAAGCGAACTGCCGCCACCCCCCACCGCCGAAGCGATTGAAGCGTTTTGGCGTGGGCCAGCGTTGGCCGCGCCCGATCAAGCGCACCTGCTGGTGGTCAGCGCCAGCGCCAGCACGCACGACATGCTGCGCCAGGTGCTGCTGCCCTTGGGCGGCACGCTGCACCACGCCACCCACACCGAGCAAAGCCACGACCTGTTGCAACTGCAACCGGTGGATGTGGTGTTGCTGGCCCTTGGACCGGACAACCTGGCTTGGCTCAATCAACCCCTACCACCGCTGCCACAACGCCCCACCGTGCTGGCGCTGAGCACGCGCGACAACCATGAGGCGGTGCGCTCGCTGCTGCAGCAAGGCGCCCACGACGTGCTTGGCATAGACGACGCCGCGGCCTTGTTGCGCGCGCGTGTACAAGCCAGCCTTGAGCGCCAACGGCTGCAACGCGAACAAAGCCAAACCCTCAGTCAGTTGCGCCAAGAGCGCGAGGCGCTGGCCGTGCAACGCGAGCGCGCCGACAACTTGCTGGCCAACATTCTTCCGCCATCGGTTATCAAACGGCTAGGCAACGCCGAGCAACAAGTGGCGGACGCACACGCCAGCGTCAGTGTGTTGTTTGCCGATTTGGTGAACTTCACCGCCTGGGCCAACACCCAAACGGCCCAAACCACGGTGCATGCGCTGAACCAGATTTACACCGCTTTTGACCGTGCCACCCAAGCCGCCGGGGTAGAAAAAATCAAAACCATAGGCGACGCCTACATGGCCGTGGCCGGTTTGGCCCCGCCTTTACCCGACCATGCCACCCGCTGCGCGGCGCTGGGGTTGCAGCTGCAACGGCTGTTACACGAGCTGGTTGCGCAGCATCAATGGCCGCTTAACTTGCGTGTAGGGATACACAGCGGGCCGGTGGTGGCCGGCGTCATTGGCGAGCATAAGTTTGCTTACGATGTGTGGGGCGACACCGTGAATACCGCCAGCCGCATCGAATCGGCGGCACAACCCGGCAAAGTGCTGGTCTCAGCCAGCACCGCGCTGGGGTGTGACGACAGCCTGTCGCTCACGCCCCAAACCCCGCTGCCGCTTAAGGGTTTGGGCATGGTGCAAACCTTTGAGGTGCAGCTTAAGCACCCCACTCAAACGCCAATGGGATAATACGAGGCATGCTGATTACCTACAAAACCGACGCCGACATCGAGGGCATGCGCGTGGCCGGACGACTGGCCTCTGAGGTGCTGGACTACCTCACCCCCCACGTGCAGCCTGGCATCACCACCGAAGCCCTTGATCGGCTGGCGCATCAATACATTGTGGAGCAACAACAGGCCATACCCGCACCCCTGAACTACTGCCCGCCAGGCTACACCCCCTACCCCAAGTCAATCTGCACCTCGGTGAATCACACGGTTTGCCACGGCATTCCCAACGCCAAACCGCTGAAAAAAGGCGACGTGGTGAACATCGACATCACCGTCATCAAAGACGGCTGGCACGGCGACACCAGCCGCATGTTTGTGGTGGGCGAGGCCTCGATTGCCGCCAATCGGCTGTGCCAAGTCACCTACGAGGCCATGTGGCGCGGTATTCGCATGGTGCGCCCCGGGCGGCGCTTGGGCGACATTGGCCACGCCATTCAAACCTTTGCCGAAGGGCAGGGCTACAGCGTGGTCAGAGAGTTTTGTGGCCATGGCATTGGGCGTGGTTTTCACGAAGATCCGCAGGTGCTGCACTATGGCCGCCCGGACACCGGCGAGGTTCTTGCTGCAGGTATGACCTTCACCATTGAGCCAATGATCAACGCCGGGCGGCGTGACATACGCGAAACCGGCGACGGCTGGACCATCGTCACCAAAGACCGATCACTCTCAGCGCAATGGGAGCACACCGTGCTGGTCACGGCCGACGGCTTCGAGGTGCTCACGGTCTCGGCCCAAAGCCCGGCTGAGCCTACACCCAGCGCAGCCTAAACCGTGGCCTTGCCCAGCGCCACCCTAGAGGGCATCAAAGAACGACTGGCTGCGGCCAAACTCACCGCACTGCAACCGCTGCACAACCCCGCATTGCCGCCGCGCGGGGTGCAAGGGGTGGGGCGCGACCTGGCCCGCGCGACCGACGCCACCTTGCATGAACTGTGGCAAGCCTGCGGGCTGGGGCCGGACTGGTCACTGATTGCCGTGGGTGGCTACGGACGCGGCCAGCTGGCGCCGCACTCGGACGTCGATGTGCTGCTGATCAACGCCCAGGCCAACCCTGACCACGCGGCAGTAGAAACTTTTGTGCAAGCCTGCTGGGACGTCGGCTTGGCCATTGGCTCGGCGGTTCGCACACCGCTGCAAACGCAAGAGGCCGCGGCCGAGGACGTCACCACCCTCACCGCCTTGCTGGAAGCACGGCCGCTGATCGACCCCAGCGCGCAATGGCCTGGGCTGCTGCAGGCGCTGCGCGAGGGGCTTGACCGGGTGGCGTTTTTTCAAGCCAAGGTACGTGAACTCAAACAGCGCCATCAGCGCTTTGACGACACCGCCTACGCCTTAGAGCCCAACTGCAAAGAGGCGCCCGGTGGCCTGCGCGATCTGCACACCATACGCTGGCTAGCCAACGCCTGCGGCTGGGGCGATGGCTGGGAGGCCATGCAGCGCAATGGACTGATTTCGGCACTGGAGCGCCAGCGCTTGGCCAACCATGAGGCCACGCTTAACTTAATTCGGGCACGGCTGCACACCCTAACCCAGCGTCGCGAAGACCGCCTGATATTTGATGTGCAAACCGCGTTGGCCCACCGCTTTGGCATGCAAGACCGATTGGCCAAAGACGGCAAACGCCTGATCAGACGCGCCAGTGAACTGCTCATGAAGCGCTATTACTGGGCGGCCAAAGGCGTGCGTCAACTCACCGACATTTTGCTGCCCGCCATTGAGCAGGGCCTACACCCGGAGTGGCCGCAATCGGGCCAGCCCATAGACCAAGATTTCACCTTGCGCAGCGGCTTATTGGACATTGAAGACGAGCACTTGTTTCAGCGCAAGCCCGCGGCCATATTGCAAGCCTTTGTGCATTTTCAGCGTGTGCGTGGGGTGGACGGCATGGCCCCGCGTACCCTGCGCGCTTTGTACCATGCGCGCGCGGTGATGACACCCCAGTTTGGCCAACACCCCACACACCGCGCGCTGTTCATGCAATTGCTGCAAGCACCCCAAGGGCAAACCCATGTGTTTCGCTTGCTCAACCGCACCTCGGTGTTAGGGCGCTACCTTAGGCCATTTCGCCGCATCGTGGGGCAAATGCAGCACGACTTGTTTCACATATACACCGTGGACCAACACATACTCATGGTGTTGCGCAATGTGCGGCGTTTTTTTATTGCCGACCACGCCCATGAATATCCCCTTTGCAGCCAATTGGCGGCGGACTGGGACAAGCCCTGGCTGCTTTACGTAGCCGCGCTCTTTCACGACATCGCCAAAGGCCGTGGCGGCGATCACTCCACCTTGGGTGCGCGCGAGGTGCACCGCTTTGCCAAAGCCCACGGCATGACCGATGAAGACCGCGACCTGGTGGCGTTTTTGGTGATGCACCATCTCAGCATGAGTCATGTGGCGCAAAAGCAAGACCTTTCCGACCCCGACGTGATCCAAGCCTTTGCCCAGCGCATGGGCAACGCACGACGTTTGACCGCGTTGTACCTGCTGACGGTGGCCGATATCCGTGGCACCTCACCCAAGGTGTGGAACGCCTGGAAAGGCCAGCTGCTGCAAGATTTATTCAGCCGCACGCTGCGGGTGTTGGGCGGTGAGCACGTCAGCCAAGACACCATGGTGCGCAGCCACCAACGCGACGCCCTGCACATACTGGCCAGACAGGCTTTACCCCACGATGCCCACCAGCGTCTATGGCAACAACTGGATGTGCGCTACTTTTTGCGCCACGATGCCGACGAAATCGCATGGCACACGCGCCACGTCAGCCGGGCCTTGGCCCTGAATCAAGTGGGGCACGGCCTGGCCAAGGCCAGACGCTCGCACCGCAGCGATGGCTTGCAGGTCATGGTGTTTTGCCCCGACCAGCCCGACCTATTCGCGCGCCTGTGCAGCCAGCTCAGCGTGGCCGACCTTGAAGTCCTCGACGCCAACATTTACACCACGCACGACGGCTATGCCCTGGACACCTTTGAAGTGACCGCTCCCGACATGGCTGAGCAGCCACGCGAGTGGATGGCCATGCTTGAGGCCAAGTTGTCGGCGGCGCTGGCCACCAACGCGGCACTGCAACCACCGCGCGCCGGGCGCGTCTCGCGCCGCGTACGTCACTTTCCCACCCCGACACGCATCAGCTGTCGACCCGATGAAAGCGGCAAACAATTTTTGATCACGGTGGCCTCGGCCGACCGCAGCGGGTTGCTTTACACGCTGGCGTACACCTTTGCAAAGTTTGAACTCGAGGTCTTGTTGGCCCGCGTCTCTACTTTGGGCGAGCGCATTGAAGATATTTTTTTGGTGCGTGGCGCGGCCCTGGCCGATACCCGCAAGCGCAGCGCTTTTGAGGCGGCACTGCAAACGGCGATTGACGCCCCAGCCTAAGTTGCTGGTGGCAAGCCCTCGCGCAGCACGCGCTGCAGGGTTGCTTCGTCCCAAACCGGTACTCCGAGTCGCTGCGCGTCGTCGAGTTTTTTTCCAGCCTCAGCCCC
>RFXW01000051.1 GCA_009921245.1 Candidatus Fonsibacter lacus
GCGTAGCGGTTGCTTTTGGTGTACCAGCTCAGCCAACCACCGGTGTCGAGCTGCATTTCATCCAACAACGTATCGGTTTCAAACGCTTGATTGCCCACAATGCGAATCGCCGTGATGGTGGCCACCTCGCCCTCGGTCACGTCAAAGCGAATGTTGACCCGGTTGCCCACGGTGGGCGTCACGGTGCGCTGCACCTGCACCGCATACATGCTGCGACTCAGGTACTGGCGCTTAAGCTCTTGCTCAGCCCGGTCGGCCAAGGCCTGGTCGAAAGGTCGACCTTCACCCAAACCAATATCGCGCAACGCCTTAAGGATATCGACGTCTTTGAACTCTTTTAATCCCGTAAACGACACCTCGGCCACCAACGGCCGCTCTTGAACTTGAACCACCACCTGCTGTTCGGTCACGCTTACCTTGACATCGGTGAACAACCCGGTGGCAAACAGTGCCGAGATGGCCGCTGTGGACTTGTCGTCGGTGAAGGTATCGCCCACACGAAACGGCAACGTGGCAAACACGGTACCGGGCTCCACCCGTTGCAAGCCCTGCACTTTGATGTCGTTGATCACAAACGGCTCGGTTGCCACCGCCACCGTGGTTACCATGCACAGCCCCAGCAGCATATGGCGTAAGCCTTGGGCCAGCGTAGAAAGGATAGAAATACGTTGAGTGTGCATAAACATCAAAGGTGTTACGCCAGTGCCAGGCGCAGTAAGTCGTTAAAAATAGCCAGCCCCATGAGCGTGCCAACCACCGCCAGGCCAATGCGCTGCAGGCGCTGCAGCCAGACGTCGGACAGGGGCCGGCGGCGCACCGCTTCGAGCAAATAATACATGAGGTGACCGCCGTCCAGCATGGGTATGGGCAGCAGGTTAAGCACCGCCAAGCTGGTGCTCATCAAACCCAGAAATGCCACGTACGGTTGCCACCCTGCACTGGCGCTTTGACCTGCCACTTGCGCCACCGTCAACGGGCCGCTTAAGTTGCGCCATGACAAGTCACCCACCAGCATGTTGCCCAACATACGCAACGACAGCTCCGCCATTTGCCAGGTGCGCTGCAAGCCGTAGCCCAAACCGTCCCACACACCATAGGCCAGCGTTTGTTGGGCTTGATCACCACCCAGCATCAAACCCGCACGCGGTACCGGCTCGCCTTGCTCATTGGGCATCACCACCGGGCGAATCATCAGGTCAATGGTTTGGTTGTTACGCAGTACCTGCCATTGCATGGGGCCGTTGCTGCGCGCTATGCGCTGACGCAAATCGGCCGCGTCGGCCACCTGCACACCATCGGTGCGCACAATCCGGTCGCCCACTTGCACCCCGGCACGCTCGGCCGCGCTCTGCGGCAACACCTGGCGTACCGTTGCCGAGGCATACGGCACGCCGGCGCCCAATTGCTGCAGGGCAGCGGCACCGGGGTCGTCGCCCTGCAAGGCGCTGACCTGCAACAACCGCTGCTGCTGGCGGCCCCGCGCGTCTTCAACCCACAACTCAACATCCTGGCCCTGTACCAAGGCCTCCACCAGCAACAAGCGCAGCGCCGCCAAACTTTCAATCGTTTGCGGCGCTTGCCCTTGCATCGCCGCCATGCGCACCCGGTCTTGCGCCTGTACCCCGGCGCGCTGCGCCACACTGCCCTGGGTCGGGGTGGCCAAAATGGGCGCCCATCCTTGCAACCCACCCCATGCCAGCGCCGCGTACAGCAGCACCGCCAGCAACGCATTGGCCAGCGGCCCAGCCGCCACAATCGCCGCTTTGGCCGCCAGTGGTTGCCGGTTAAAAGCCTGGGCCTGTTCGGCTGGCGCCACCGGGCCGTCGCCTTCATCAAGCATGCGAACGTAGCCACCCAGCGGTATCCACCCCACCACCCATTCGGTGCCGTCCGCCCCCAGTTTTCGCCACACGGGCCGCCCAAAGCCAACAGAAAAGCGCAGCACCTTCACGCCCATGGCCCTGGCCACGCGGTAATGACCGTATTCGTGGATCGTAACCAACAAGGCCACGCCAAAAACAAAGGCCAGTGCAGTCACGCGCGGCCTCCCAACTGGGTCATCAGCGTGCGCGCTTTGGCGCGGGCTTGTTGGTCGAGTTCCAGCAAGGCCTCCAGGCTATCGGGGGACTGATAGTTCAGTTGCTCCAGCGTGTCTTGGTTGACCCGCGCGATGTGCGAATAGCTCAGCCGCTGCTGCAAGAACGCCTCAACCGTTACCTCATTGGCGGCGTTGAGCACAGCGCTGGCGCCCTCTGGCATGGCCAAGGCCTGCCAGGCCAAGCCCAAACACGGAAAGCGTCGCTCATCGGGCGCTTCAAAGCTTAAATTGCCCAGCGCCGCGAAATCCAACGTCGCTGCACCCGAGTTCATGCGCTGCGGCCATGACAAGCCGTAGGCAATTGGTACCCGCATATCGGGCGTGCCCAGTTGAGCCACCACCGACCCATCGTGATACTGCACCATGGAGTGCACCACGCTTTGCGGGTGAATCACCACCTCAATCTGCGCCGGTGCCATGGCAAATAAATGGTGCGCCTCAATCACTTCCAAGGCCTTGTTCATCATGGTGGCGGAGTCAACCGAAATCTTTTGCCCCATCACCCAATTGGGGTGTGCCACCGCCTCAGCCGGCGTCACGCTGGTCAGCGTGTCAGGGTCGCGGGTGCGAAACGGGCCGCCCGAAGCCGTAAGAATGATTTTTTGTACCCGCTCGGCCCATGTGCTTGGATCATCGGGCAGCGACTGGAACACCGCCGAGTGCTCGCTGTCTATGGGCAACAACGTGGCGCCCCCCTGCGCCACAGCATCCATAAACCAGCGTCCGCCCACCACCAACGCCTCTTTATTGGCCAGCATCAATCGCTTACCCGCTTGGGCGGCAGCCAAGCACGGCGCCATACCGGCAAAGCCCACAATGGCCGCCATTACGGCATCCACCGGCTCAGCACTGGCCACCGTTGCCAGGGCCTCGGGGCCGCTTGCCACCTGCGTCGGCAGATTTTCTGCCCGAAGTCGATCGGTTAACGCCTGAGCCGCCAATGCATCGGCCATCACCGCCCATTGCGGCCGAAACTGCGCGCACTGCTGCGCCATACGCTCAACTTGGGTGGCCGCCGTAAGCGCATAAACCGAAAAGCGCTGCGGGTGACGCGCCACCACATCCAGCGTGCTTTGGCCGATGGAACCGGTTGAACCAAGAATGGTCAGACGGGCGGGCGCGGGCAGGGCGTGCATGCAGGCTTTATAGCACCAGCCACAACGCCATGGGCATGAGTGGCAACAAGGCATCAAGCCGGTCAAGCACACCCCCGTGGCCGGGCAGCAACCCGCTGGCGTCTTTCACGCCCGCGCTGCGTTTAACCATGGATTCGAACAGGTCACCCATAACGGTTGCGGCGGTAAGCGCCAGCAACATCAAACCCAGGCCAAGCAGTCCGTGACGAGCCAAATCGGCATACAGCGTGGGGCCCCACAGGCCTTGCGGATCCATCCACACCACCCACAGCCCAACCCATGCCAACACACCTAGGGCGCCACACGCAACGCCCTCCCAGCTTTTACCGGGGCTGATCCGCGGCGCCAAGCGGCGCTTGCCGAACAAACGTCCACCGCCATAGGCTAGGCTGTCGGCCACCCATGCAATCGCCAACACCGAGAGCAAGAACCAAGCGCCACGCTGGTGCAGTTGCAACAAACTCCACCAGCTGCCGAGCAACAGCAACCAACCACCGGCCAACCGCCCTGCCTGGGGCACCCGGTGCCAATGGCTGGGTCCCCAGCGCAAGCCCCCCACCAACACAATCAACCAAGCCGCGGCAAGCACGCCAGCGCCCATCGCTGATGCGCTTAGTGGCGCCACCAACACCGCTCCAGCCAGCCCAACCAAGGCCGCCGATACCTGGGCAGCGCGCTGACTCAAACCATTGAGACGACCCCATTCCCAAAAGGCGCCCACCATCAGCAGCAACGAAAACGCAGCAAACACCCACGGCGGGGCGTAAAAAAGGGCGGGCAAGGCAACGGCCAACAGCACGCCCGCGGTCATCAAACGGAGTTTAAGCATGCCAACAGCGGCCGCTAGACCGCCATGATGTCTTGCTCTTTGCCGGCAATGATTTGATCGATTTCTGCAATGTGGCGGTCGGTGAGTTTTTGGATGTCATCTTGGGCGCGACGTTCCTCGTCCTCGGAGATCGCCTTGTCTTTGACCAAGCGCTTAAAAGCCTCATTCGCATCCCGGCGCAGGTTGCGCACCGCCACCTTGGCATGCTCGCCCTCACCCCGCACCACTTTGGTGAGTTCGCGCCGTCGCTCTTCGGTCATGGGTGGCATGGGCACGCGTATCAGTTCGCCTTGTGAGGCGGGGTTAAGCCCTAGGTCAGAGTCGCGAATGGCCTTTTCGATTTTGGGCGCCATGTCTTTTTCCCATGGCGACACACCAATGGTGCGCGCATCCAGCAGGCTGACATTGGCCACCTGCGACACCGGCAGCATTGAGCCGTAGTACTCCACCTCCACCGTATCCAGCAGGCCTGGGTTGGCGCGGCCGGTACGCACCTTTTGTAGGCTTTGCTTGAGCAACGCCAAGGTGTTGTCCATCTTGGATGAAGCGTTTTGACTAATGGTTGCGATATCGCTCATACACCACCCATGCGGTTGCGGTTACACATGCACCAAGGTGCCTTCGTCCTCACCTTCCACCACACGCTGCAATGCACCTGGCTTGTTGATTGAGAACACACGAATCGGCAATTCACGGTCGCGGCACAACGCGAACGCCGTGGCATCCATGACCTGAAGGTTGCGTTGCATCGCCTCGTCAAAGGTGATGCGATCGTAACGAACCGCGCTGGGGTCTTTTTCTGGGTCTGAGGAGTACACACCCTCAACCCGTGTGGCCTTGAGCACCACTTGAGCGCCAATTTCAGCGCCGCGCAGCGCGGCTGCAGTGTCGGTGGTAAAGAACGGGTTGCCTGTGCCCGCAGCAAATACCACCACCTTGCCCTCTTCCAAGTATTGCAAGGCTTTGGGGCGAACGTAGGGCTCCACCACCTGCTCGATGCTAATGGCCGACATGACCCGCGCCATAACACCTTGCTTCTCTAATGCATCCGACAGCGCCAGCGCATTCATTACCGTGGCCAACATGCCCATGTAGTCGGCCGTGGCTCGGTCCATACCCACCGAACCACCGGCCACGCCGCGAAAAATGTTGCCGCCACCAATCACAATCGCCACTTGGGTGCCACCCTGAACGACGTGACCGATTTCGCTCACCATGCGCCCAATCGTGCCGGGGTTGATGCCAAAGGCATCGTTGCCCATCAAAGCCTCACCGGAGAGTTTGAGCAAGATGCGCTGGTATCGGGCCATGGTTGCAACCGTTGAGCGTGATAAAGAAAGCGAAAGTTTATCCTTGGCGTGCGGCCGCCACTTGGGCCGCCACCTCGGCGGCGAAGTCGTCGGCTTTTTTCTCAATGCCCTCGCCCACCACGTACAGCGTGAACGCATGCACCGTGGTGTTTTCGGCTTTGAGCATTTGGGCCACCGTTTGTTTGTCGTTTTTAACAAAGGGTTGATCCAGCAGGCTGACCTCTTTGAGGTATTTGGCCACCGCCCCTTCGATCATCTTGGTGGCGATCTCGGGCGGCTTGCCCGATTCTTCGGCTTTGGCTTTGGCCACCGAGCGCTCCTGCTCCACCAGTGCCGCTGGCACGTCGGCGCTGGATAAGGCAACGGGCTTCATGGCGGCCACGTGCATCGCAACATCGCGCGCGGCCTGCTCGCTGCCCTCGTATTGCACCGTCACGCCGATGCGTGTGCCGTGCAAGTAACTGGTTACGGCATGGCCTTGGCTGCGCGCCACACGCCGAATGGTCATGTTCTCGCCGATTTTGCCAATCAAGCCCTTGCGCGCGTCTTCTACGGTTGGGCCAAAGCCGTCCACCGTGAGCGGCAAGGCGGCCATGGCGTCGATGTCGGCATCGGCATGCTTAACCGCCAAATCGGCCACACCTTGGCAAAACGCAATGAAGCTGTCGTTTTTGCTAACGAAATCGGTTTCGCAGTTCACCTCAACCATGGCCGCCTGCTGGCCCACAATGGCACAGGCCACCACGCCCTCGGCGGTGACACGCCCAGCTGCTTTGCCGGCCTTGTTGCCCAATTTAACGCGCAAGATCTCAACGGCTTTGTCCATGTCGCCGTTGGCTTCGGTTAGCGCTTTTTTGCACTCCATCATGGGCGCATCGGTCTTGGCTCGCAGTTCGCCTACCATGCTGGCGGTGATTGTCATGGTGTCCTCTTTGTGCTTGGGCAGCAGACCATGCCTGCCACCTGGTTGTAAAAAAGGGGCCTCAAAGCCCCGCTGTGCCTAAGGCAGGCTTAGGCCTTGGTGTCGTCTTCTTCGACCTCCACGTATTCGTCTTCACCGGCCACGCTACGCACCAGTTGGTCAACCGATTGGTTACGGCCTTCGATGACCGCGTCTACCACTGCGCGCACGTACAGTTCAACCGCGCGGGCTGAGTCGTCGTTACCGGGAATGACATAGTCGATGCCGTCGGGTGAGTGGTTGGTGTCCACCACACCCACCAGCGGCACGCCAAGCTTTTGTGCCTCGGCCACGGCAATTTTGTGATAGCCCACGTCCACCACAAAAATCGCGTCAGGTATGGCGGTCATTTCTTGAATGCCGCCAATGTCGCGCTCGAGCTTGTCGATTTCACGCCCCAAGGTGAGCTGCTCTTTTTTGCTCAGGTGATCCAGGCCAGCCTCTTGTTGTGCCTTGAGATCTTTCAGGCGCTTGATGGACGTTTTGACGGTTTTGAAGTTGGTCAGCATGCCGCCCAACCAGCGCTGGGTAACGTACGGCAGGCCGCCGCGCATGGCCTCGTGGGCAATGATGTCACGCGACTGGCGCTTGGTACCAACCAGCAACAGGGTGCCACCGTTGGCTGCAAGTTGGCGCGCGAACTTAAGGGCTTCTTCAAACTTGGGCAACGAGGCCTCAAGGTTGATGATATGAATTTTGTTGCGATGGCCGTAGATATACGGGGCCATCTTGGGGTTCCAAAAACGGGTTTGGTGGCCGAAGTGGACCCCCGCTTCTAGCATTTCACGCATTGAGACAGACATACTGCTTCCTTGTTCACGAGGTTGGGTCTTAGGTTGCTTGCGAACCGCACCATGTGCGGCACCTGTGTGCAAGCGCCTGCGATTACTGCTTGGGGTTCCCCTTGGCAGCAACCGGTATTCTAGCGTAAACCCGCAGGGCATGGACGCGCGCCCCTTAGTGTGCCAACATCCGCTGCATGCGAGATCATCCCCTACGCCAACAACTGGAGCAGGCGTTAACCGCCGCCCAACAGCCCTCGGCCGAGGCCACCATGCTGCGCGTGGACGCCGACGATGCCCGGCTGCAACTCGAACACGTGCTTGCCCACCCAGACAGCGGCACACTGCCTTTGCAGGGCCAACGGGTGGCCGTGAAAGACCTGTTTGATGTGGCTGGCCAGGTCACGGCGGCGGGGTCGGCGCTGCTTAGCCAAGGCTTGGTACCGGTTAAGCCCGCGCCACGCGACGCGACGGTGCTAACCCATTTGCGCCAAGCCGGTGCGGTGGTGGTTGGCCGCAGCAACATGAGCGAGTTCGCCTACTCGGGGGTAGGCATCAACCCGCACCACGGCACGCCAATCAACCCTGCCGACCCTCAGGTGCACCGGGTGCCGGGTGGCTCATCAAGCGGTGCGGCGGTGGCCGTGGCTCTGGGCATTGCCGATATCGGGCTGGGCACCGACACCGGCGGCTCGCTGCGTATCCCCGCCGCGCTGTGCGGCTTGGTGGGCTTTAAGGGCACCGCGGGTGTGGTGTCACGGCAGGGGTGTTTTCCGCTGTCCACCACCCTGGATACGGTCGGCGCCATTACCCGCACCGTGGCCGACGCCATCACTGCGCACCGTGTCATGGCGCAACAACCCACCCCATTGGCGGCACCCAGGCCACGCCGTTTGGGTATTGCCGCGCGGTATTTTCAAGAAGACATGGACGATGGTGTCTCCCTGGCTTGGGAGCGGGCGCTGCGCGCTTTGGCCAGCGCCGGTCATGAGCTGGTCACGCTCGACCTGCCCGAGTTGGACGAGATTCATGCGCTCAACGCCCGCGGCACACTCTCTGCAGCCGAAAGCTTTGCCCTGCACCGCCCTTGGTTACAAACCCACCGCGACGCCTACGACCCGCGGGTGCTGGCCCGCATCTTAGGCGGCGAACACACGCTTGCCGCGGACTACCTCGACTTGGTTCGGGCCCGCACCGATTGGCTGCAGCGCACCAGCGCCGCCATTGCTGGGGTTGACGCCATGCTGGCGCCCACCACCCCCATGGTGGCGCCGATATTGGCGGACATTGCACCCGGTCAGGCCCGCGACGAGGCGTTTAACCGCGCCAATATGCGGCTGCTGCGCAACCCGTCGGCGATCAATTTGCTCGACGGTTGCGCGCTGTCTTTGCCCTGCCAGGCGCCGGGCGAACTACCAGTGGGGCTGATGGTGTGGCAAGCCGCTCAGCTGGATGCCCAAGTGCTCTCGGTGGCCGCCGAATTGGAGGCGGCTTTACAGCCGGTCACGCAGTCCGCGGCCGCTTAACCCGTTTAGCCCCGCCAGCCCCGCTACAGCAAGAGTATTTGTAAAGCCTGCGTTGCCAAAATCAGCACCAAGGGCGACAAATCCACCCCGCCCAGCAGCGGCACCCAACGGCGTATCGGGCTAAGCAGTGGCTCAAGCAAGCGCGCCAGCGTGTAAAGCACCGGGCTTTGCGGTTGCACCCAAGACATCACCGCGTAAGCCAAAACCAAATAAAACACCCCTTGCAACAGCACCTTCAGTAGCATCCGCGCTGCCAAAACCGGAATGGCCAGCACCCAACCCGCACCCGCGGTTGCCGCCCCGGCTTGCAAGATCAGGGCATACCACAAACCCGCATAAGCCAGCGCCAACACCATAGCGGCCACCAACACCACAGTGTCCAGCCGCCCACGTCCCATGCCAGCCGGTAACAGCCGGCGCAGGGGCTGCACCAACCACTCGGTGAGTGCCGTAACAAAGCGTCCAGGCTGGGCCGCCAACGACAGTCCCACCCAAATCAGCCATATGCGCAGCAACGCCGCACCAATCAGAAAAAAAGCCGCTGTCTCCAGCACCATCAGCAACGCCTGCACCCGATTCTCCTTGCCGTCTCAGAGTCTTAACACTTGCTGCCAGTTTAGCGACCCGATGGGCCCGCTTTGCCGCGTTTGCCGCGCCCTTTGGCGGCCGACCCACGCCCATCGGTTTTTTTGCCAGAGCCAACCGCTCGGGACTCACCGCGCCCTTTGCCGGACGCGCTGGTCTTGCCCGCTTTTCGCCCCGGCCCTTTGGCCTCACCGGACACGGCAGCTGCCGGGCGCACCAGGCGAAAGTCAATGCGGCGGCCGTCCAAATCGACCCGACTGACCTGCACCCTCACCTTGGCGCCTACGTGGTACCGCACCCCCGTGCGCTCACCGCGCAATTCTTGGCGTACGTCGTCAAAGTGAAAATACTCACCGCCCAACTCGGTGATGTGAACCAGGCCCTCCACATACACCGACTGCAACACCACGAACAAACCAAACCCCGTAACCGACGTGATTTGGCCATCGTATTCCTCGCCCAAGTGCCCACGCATGTACCAGCACTTAAGCCATGCCTGCACGTCGCGACTGGCCTCATCGGCACGCCGCTCTTGCATGCTGCAGCGCAAGCCCGCCGCCTCCCACGCTTGCGTTTGCGCCTTGCGCGTTGGCTTACGCTTGGGCTGGTTGTCTTGGCTCTGCGCCAGCGGCCATACCATGGCCGACTGACCAGCGGCCAAAGCCTTTAAGCACCGGTGAACCAGCAAGTCGGGGTAACGCCGAATGGGACTGGTGAAATGGCTGTAGGCCTCATAAGCCAAGCCAAAGTGCCCACTGTTGTGCGGCGAATAAATCGCCTGCTGCATGGAGCGCAACAACGCCGTTTGAATTTGTCCGGCATCGGGGCGCGAGGCCACCGCGCGCAGCACGTCGCGGTAGTTTTTGGGCTGTGGATTGGGCGGCAGTTGCACCCCCACCCCCAAGGCCTGCAAATACTTTCTTACCACCTCGAATTTATCGGGTGTAGGGCCTTCGTGCACACGGTACAACGAGGCCACCTTGGCCCGGGTTAAGGCATCGGCCGCGCACACGTTGGCCGCCAACATGGCCTCTTCAATGATGCGATGCGCTTGATTGCGCACCCGCGGCTCAATGCGCAGAATGCGGCCATCGTCATCCAACACCATCGCCGTCTCGGTGGTCTCAAACTCTATCGCGCCGCGCTCGTCTCGCGCGCGCCACAACACCTCAAACACCTCTTGCAGATGCACCAAATGCGGCAGCAACGCCGCACGCGGCCCCTGCTTGGCTTGACGCGTGTCTTGCAGCACATGCGCCACCTCGGTGTAGGTGAGGCGCGCATGGCTTTTGATAACGGCAGGATAAAACTGGTAGGCGTGAAGCTTGCCTTTGGCGTCAACCAACATGTCGCACACCAAGGTGAGCCGCGCCACCTCGGGCACCAAAGAGCACAAACCGTTGGCCAACTTTTCCGGCAACATGGGTATAACTTGCCGCGGAAAGTACACGCTCGTGCCACGCTCGGCCGCGTCTTGGTCGATGGGGTCGCCCTCGCGCACGTAGTGACTGACGTCGGCAATCGCCACCAGCAGCCGCCAGCCTTTGCCCTTGCCCACGCGGGCCGGCTCGGCGTAAACGGCATCGTCAAAATCGCGCGCGTCTTCGCCATCAATGGTAACCAGTGGGACATCGGTTAAGTCAACGCGCCCCTGGCAATCGGCTGGCTGCACCTGCGCGGGGAGTTTTTGGGCAGCACCCATGCAGGCCTCAGTGAACACGTGCGGCACCCCAAATTTGCGCACCGCAATGGCCACCTCCATACCTGGGTCATCCACCTCGCCCAGCACCTCCACCACCCGCCCCACGGGCTGCGCATAAAGCACGGGCGGCTCCACCAGCTCAACCACCACCACCTGCCCCGGTCGGGCACTGCCCTCGCCGCGACGCGCCAACAACACGTCTTTGCCGTACCGGCGATCCTCGGGCGCCACCACCGCCACGCCAGACTCCAACACCAAGCGGCCGATGAGGGTTTGGTTGGGCCGCGCAACAATGTGCGTGACGCGCCCCTCCGCCCGCCCCCTGCGGTCGGTGCGCACCACCCGAACGTTAACGTGATCGCCGTGCATCACCGCACGCATTTCGTCTGGGGGGAGATACACATCCGGGTGGTCCGACTCGAACACCACAAACCCGTGGCCATCCCGGTGCCCGCTTACCACGCCCACCTCGGGCGCGGGTGAGACTGCTTTTTTTGTTGGTGTCATGCTAAACTTGCTGGCTTGCCCAGGTGGCGGAATTGGTAGACGCACTAGTTTCAGGTACTAGCGCCGAGAGGCGTGGAGGTTCGAGTCCTCTCTTGGGCACCATCATACAGAGGCCTGTTTAGGTCAAAAAAATCACTCCCTAATCACACCATGGCTTCATACAGGCTTATGCTTTGGGCGTTCGCCGCCGGTGCGTTGATTCCCGTTATGGCAGTGCTTAATGCCCGCATGGGACGCTCGCTGCACACGCCGCTGCACGCACCCGTGATTCTGTTTGTGGTTGCGCTCACCGCTTGCTTGGTTGGCGCGTGGCTGCTAACCCAACGCCTACCGCAAGCTCAAGACCTACGCGGCATTCGACCGGTTGAACTGATTGGCGGGTTGATTGTGGTTTTTTATGTAACCAGCGCCACCCTGCTGGCACCCCAAATTGGCGTGGCCAACTTTATTTTTTTGGCCGTTACAGCGCAAATTTTTAGCTCGCTGGCCATTGACCACTTTGGCTTGTTTGGTGCCATGCAACGGCCGGTAAGCTTGAGCAAACTGATTGGTGCGGGCTTGCTGCTGGCCGGCTTGGTG
>RFXW01000052.1 GCA_009921245.1 Candidatus Fonsibacter lacus
CAAGTTCGGCATACGCGGCATCCCCACGTTGATGTTATTCAAAGACGGGCAACTTGCCGCCACCAAAGTGGGGGCGTTGAACAAGGCGCAACTCACAGCCTTCATCGACGAGCAACTGGGCTAGACCCAGGGTCAGCCGGCGCCAGTTGGCGCGGCCCCAAGCGGCCATGACCTGCCTGGCCACCACCACCGGGCAGGCCGTATAATTCGAGTTAATCGCCCCGGGGACGTCCCCCGCCAACGATGCACCGGTTGGCCTATAACGTTGTGGCGATATCCCCCCAATTTCTTTCTTTTTGCATTTTTAGGCGGTAAGCCATGCACCTATCCGAACTCAAAGCGCTGCACATTTCTGACCTGCTCAAACAAGCCGAGGCTCTCGAAATCGAGAACACCGGCCGTATGCGCAAACAAGAGCTGATCTTCGCGATCATCAAAAAGCACGCTCGTGCCGGCGAACTGGTTCACGCCGATGGCGTGCTTGAGGTTTTACCCGACGGCTTTGGCTTCTTGCGCGCCCCCGAAGCCAGCTACACCGCGGCCACCGACGACATCTACATCTCGCCGAGTCAAATTCGGCGTCTGAACCTCCACACCGGCGACAAGGTTGAGGGCGAGGTTCGCACCCCCAAAGACGGCGAGCGCTACTTGGCGCTGAACAAGCTCGAAGCCGTCAATGGCCGCGCGCCCGAGGAAAACAAACACAAGATCATGTTTGAAAACCTCACCCCGCTGTTTCCAGACGAGCACATGCGGCTTGAGCGCGACATCAAAAGCGAAGAAAACATCACCGGGCGCATCATCGACATCATTGCCCCAATCGGTAAAGGGCAACGCGCGTTGCTGGTGGCGCCCCCCAAGAGCGGCAAAACCGTCATGATGCAACACATTGCCCACGCCATCACGGCCAACCACCCCGATGTGGTACTCATGGTGTTGTTGGTTGACGAGCGCCCTGAAGAGGTCACCGAGATGCAGCGCACCGTGCGCGGCGAGGTGGTTGCCTCCACCTTTGACGAGCCCGCTGCGCGCCACGTGCACGTGGCCGAAATGGTGATTGAGCGGGCCAAACGCTTGGTTGAACTAAAAAAAGACGTGGTCATTTTGCTCGACTCCATCACCCGTTTGGCGCGCGCGTACAACAACGTCTTGCCGTCGTCAGGCAAGGTGCTCACCGGTGGTGTCGACGCCAATGCCCTGCAGCGACCGAAGCGCTTTTTTGGTGCAGCGCGCAATGTTGAAGAAGGCGGCTCGCTCACCATCATTGCCACGGCGCTGGTGGACACCGGCAGCCGCATGGACGAGGTGATCTTTGAAGAATTCAAGGGCACGGGCAACTCCGAGGTGCATTTGGACCGTCGTCTGTACGAAAAACGTGTGTTTCCGTCGATTCAGCTCAACCGCAGCGGCACGCGCCGCGAGGAGCTGTTGTTGGCCCCCGAGGTGCTGCAAAAGTCCCGAATCTTGCGGCAATTCATGTACAACATGGACGAAATCGAATCCATGGAGCTCATGCTTAAAAACATGCGCAACACCAAAAACAACCATGAATTCTTCGACATGATGCGGCGTGGTGGCTAAGGCACCCGCGGCCACGATATAATCGCGGGTTTTGTAAAGGCAAGTGCGCTGGCAACCGCAGGCGGTTCAGCGAGGGCTGCCGTAATCAGCAAGGAAGAATCATGAAAGAAGGCATCCACCCCGAGTACCGCGACGTATGCTTCGTGGACCAATCCAATGGGTTTCAGTTTGTCACCCGGTCTTGCGCCAACTCACGCGAAACCATTAAGCTCGACGACGGGCGCGAGGTGCCGCTTTTTAAGCTTGAAACGTCCAGCGAATCGCACCCGTTTTACACCGGCAAGCAAAAAAGTGTGGACAGCATGGGTGGACGCGTGGAGCGCTTTCGTAACCGCTACGCCCGCGGCACCAAGTAAACCGGCGGTTTGGGCCCACGCGCCGTGGGCGTGTCCCCGCCGCCCGATCAAGCCGGTTCCTGCACCGGCTTTTTTATTGTCTTTTTGTACCCATGAACACCTCCCGCCCCGCCCTTGTGAGCCAAGCCAGCGCCGTGACCCTGCCGCGCTGGCTGATGCTGACCGTGGTCGGGGTCTACGCCGTGGCTGGGCTGCTCGGGCGCTCGCCCTGGCGACCCGATGAAGGCGCGGCCTATGGCGTGATGCGCGCCCTAGCCGCCGGGCAAACCGAGTGGCTTGCCCCCACCCTGTTTGGGGTGGCGGCTGACGCCAGCGCCTTACTGCCTTATTGGCTGGGCGCATGGGCGGTGCAGGCTTTGCCTTGGTTGGACCCGGTCACCGCCGTGCGCCTACCCTTTGTGTTGCTGCTGTGCCTAACAGCCTGGGCGGTGTGGCGTGCCACCTTTGTGGCAGCACAAAGCCAAGCCTTGCAACCCGTGCCCTTTGCTTTTGGCGGGCAAGCCGCGCCACAAGCCTATGGCAGGGCCATCGCCGACGGCTCGGTGCTGGCGCTGGTGGCCGCTTTGGGTATGGCACCCAGCAGCCACGAAAGCGACGTGGCCGCGGTGCAACTGGCGGCGGTGGCTTTGGCCATGGCCGGCGCCCTGGGCCTGCTGTTGCCGCGCGCCGCACCCCAGCAAGCGCGGGGGCACCTGGTGTTGTGGCTGGTTGGGCTGCTGGCGCTGACGCTCAGCGGCGCCGCCTGGGTGGCCGTCGGTTTGCCGCTGATTTTGGGCGCCACCCAGCGCGGTGGGCACCCGGAGTGGCTGGGTGAGCACGCCAAGCCCAACCCCAAGCCAGCCAAACGAGCGGTGTGGCTGGGTCTGCTGGTCACACTGGTTCCGGCGTTGGCGTTGGGCATATGGCACGGACCGGTTTTAACCGCCACCCCCGCCTGGGCGACACCGATGGCGTGGCTGCAATGGCTGGGGTGGTTTTTGTGGCCCACTTGGCCGCTGTTGTTGTGGACGCTTTGGGTGTGGCGGCGCCAGTGGCGCACCCGCCCGTTGTTGCTGGCGGGGCTGTGGCTGCTGTGGACCCTGCTGCCAAGTTTGGTGGCGCAAGGGCCGCGTTTGCTGGCCTTGACATTACCGGCGGCGGCCATGCTGGCTGCCCTGGCCTTACCCACGCTGCGCCGCGGGTTAAGTGCCTTGATCGACTGGTTTGCGGTGGCATTCTTTAGCGGCAGTGCCTTTGTGCTGTGGCTGTATTGGGCGGGTATGACCTTTGCCTACCCACAAGCAGCCGCCAAAACGGTCAGCCGCCTGGCACCCGGTTTCAGCGCCGAGCTCGACTGGACGCTGCTGCTACCCGCCGTGGCGGTCACCTTTGCCTGGCTGGGTGCCATTGTTTGGCGTGTCCGACATTACTCCATGGCGTTGTGGCGGGGCTTGGCGCTGTCAGCCGCGGGGGCCGTGACAAGCTGGGTTTTGCTGATGACGCTGTGGCTGCCGTTGCTCAACCACGGCCTAAGCTATCAACAAGCGGCGCAACGCGTGGCCAGCCAGTGGAGCGAGGATCGTGGCTGCATCGACGCCACCGATCTCGAACCTTCGGCGCTGGCGGCCTTGCGCCACGACGCGGGGCTGGAGGTGCGGGTTGGACGCGACGCCTTGGCTTGCCCCGCCCAACTCATTGCCCAAAGCGCGTCCGACCCTGAACCCGCTCAAACCGAAGGCTGGCGCGTGCTGGATCGATTCGCTCCAATCAATCCACGTGTGATGCAATGGACGCTTTGGCAACGCTCGGCCCGCTAGCTGAGCTTGGCGTGCGTACCCTGCGCGGGGGCAAATAAAGGGAAAACCGCGATCCCTTGCCCAATTGGCTGCGGATGCGCACCTCGCCGCCGTGGCGTTGCACCACGTGCTTCACAATCGCCAACCCCAGCCCCGTGCCCCCGGTTTCCCGCGAGCGGCTTTGATCGACCCGGTAAAACCGCTCCGTTAGATGGGGAATATGCTGCGCGGCAATCCCCACGCCTGAATCCTGCACATAAAACTCAGCCCCCCCGTCTGGCGTGGTGCGCCAACCCGCGGCAATCTGTCCGTCAGAGGGGGTGTAGCGCACGGCGTTGGAGAGCAAATTGGCCATGGCACTGCGCCACTCCGAAGGCTGGATGGCCACATCCAAGTTGGCTGGTACGTCGCCCACAATCCGCTGCATGGCATAGCCAAGCACCGTGGCCAGCGAACGCGCATCCTCGAGCACTTCTTCAAACAGCACCGACGCCGGCTGCCAATCGCCAATGCTTGGCATGGGGCTGCCTTCGAGCTTGGACAAGGTCAGCAAGTCTGTGACCAAGGTATCCATACGGCTGGCTTGCTGCGCGATCAAAGACAAGTAGCGCTGCTCCTCGTCTTTGGCCAAATCAAACTGCTGCAACGACTCCACGAACCCGCGTACCACGGTCAGCGGTGTGCGAATCTCGTGCGAAACGTTGGCAATAAAGTTGCGCCGCATTCTTTCGCTGCGCTTAACCTCGGTGACGTCTCGACTGAGCAGCAGCAACCGGCCGTACCCGTAAGCGCGCACCCGCAGCACCAGCATGGTCTCACCCCGACCGAGGGCAGCACCGACCTCGATTTCTATCTCGGTGTCGAATTGCCCCGCCCGAAAATGCTCAGCAAAGGTGGGATGCCGTACCAAATTCTGCACGTACTGCAGCCGGTCGCGCTGGAGGTCAATGCCAAAGTGCTCCATGGCCGCTGGGTTGCACCATTCAATACGCCCATCGCCCAACAACAAGGTGATGCCGTTGGGCGAGGCCTCAATGGCTTGCAAAAACTCTTGCAATCGGCCGGCGTGCTCCGCCGCCAGCGCTTGTTGCCCAACAAAGCGCTTGTACACGCGCTCCATGATTTCACCTTCAAACCCGCCCACGTCTATCGGCTCTTGCAGCGTACCGCGCAACCAGGTAATCACGCGCAGCCGCCGCGTGTTGTCCCAAGCCAACCAAAGCAAGGCCGCCAAGGCCGCTGCCAGCGCACCCCACCAGCCGCTGCCGCCCAGCCCCTGCCCGATGACCGTGGCCACCACCACCATGAGTACCAGCGACAAGCTACGCATCAGACCGTGGGCTCCGACGGTTTGCACAATCGGTAGCCCGCACCACGCACCGTTTCAACCATGGCGGCCGCTGGCCCCAGCGCCGCGCGCAAACGCTTGATGTGAACATCCACCGTTCGGTCTTCCACAAAGCTTTGGTCGCCCCACACGTGGCGCAGCAAACTGGCCCGGCTGTGCACACGTTCGGGCTGCCGCATGAGGTGCGAGAGCAAACGAAATTCGGTTGGCCCCAAATGAATACGCTGGCCTTCGTAGCTCACTCTGTGCGTATCACCATCGAGCTGCAACTGACCCAGCTGCACCACCTGCGTGGCACTGGCGCCAGCTTGCTGTCGGCGCAACACCGCGCGCAAACGTGCCGCAAGCTCAGCCGGTGAAAACGGCTTGGTGATGTAGTCATCGGCCCCACCCTCAAGCCCGGCGAGCTTATCTGCCTCGTCGCTGCGTGCAGTAAGCATCACAACTGGCAGCGCCCGCGTCGCCTCCTCGGCGCGCAAGCGGCGCAAAAAGCTCTCGCCGCTCTCACCGGGCAGCATCCAATCGAGCACCATGATGTCTGGCAAACCGGCTTGCAACGCGCGTCTTGCGGCCACGGTATCGCGCGCCATGATGGCATCAAAGCCCTGATGCTGCAAACTGGTGGCGATCAATTCGGCAATGGCTGACTCGTCTTCAACCACCAACACCTTGGTTGACGCCACGGCGCTCACGGCTTAACCAACGACTCCACCCGAGCCAATGAGGAGTGGCGCACATCTTGCCCCTTCACCACGTATATGGTCGATTCGGCAAGGTTTTTCGCGTGATCCCCCACGCGCTCCACCGCTTTGGCCACGAACAGCATATCGATCACACCTGTAATGGCGCGCGTGTCCTCAAGCACGTACGTAAGCAATTTGCGCACAAAGCCCTCGTATTCACGGTCAATCAGGTCGTCTTCTTTCAAAATCGACAACGCCATGTGCTCGTCCAGCCGGGCAAACGCGTCCAGTGACTTATGCAGCAGCGTCGAGGCCAGCTCGGCGGCGGTGCTAAGCTCAACGCGCGGCACCCGATTGAGTTCGGGGCGGTCCGCCAAAAGCTTAACCATGCGGCAAATACGCGCCACCTCATCACCCGCACGCTCCAGATTGCTGGTCATGCGGGACATAGCAATCAGCAAACGCAAATCGATCGCCGTCGGCTGCCGGCGCCCGATCACGGATGAGATGTCATGGTCAATTTCGAGCTCGAGCTGATTGACGCGCTTCTCATCACTCAACACGGTATCGGCGATGGTGGTATCAAGCGTGACAAAAGACTCAATGCTGTGACGAAACTGGGCCTCGACCATTCCGCCCATTTCCATCAAGCGTGTGGAGATGGCGTTGAGTTCAACATCGAACTGCGTTGAGATATGTTTGTCGCCCATGCTAACCAAACCTTCCGGTGATGTAGTCTTCGGTCTCTTTGCGTTGTGGCTTGAAAAAGATTTGCTCGGTTTCGCCGAACTCCATTAACTCGCCAAGGTACATGTACGCCGTGAAGTCCGACACCCGCGCCGCCTGTTGCATATTGTGCGTCACGATGGCAATGGTGTAATCTTTTTTGAGCTCGTTGATGAGCTCTTCAACCTTGGCAGTTGAAATCGGGTCCAGTGCCGAGGTTGGCTCGTCCAGCAACAACACGTCGGGCTTGACCGCTACGCTGCGTGCAATGCACAGCCGTTGTTGTTGACCACCCGAGAGCGACAGCCCGCTTTGGCTGAGTTTGTCTTTCACCTCATCCCATAGAGCGGCTTTGCGCAGCGACCACTCCACCCGGTCGTCCATGGCGCTGGTGGACAAGCGCTCATAGAGCCGAACCCCAAAGGCAATGTTGTCGTAAATTGACATAGGGAACGGCGTGGGCTTTTGAAACACCATGCCCACCCTGGCCCTGAGCAAATTAAGGTCTTGCTTGGGGTCTAGGATGTTTTCACCGTGCAACAAAATTTCACCCTGGGCCTCTTGCCCTGGGTAGAGCGAGTACATGCGATTAAAGGTACGCAACAGCGTGGATTTGCCGCACCCCGACGGGCCAATGAACGCGGTAACCCGGCGCTCGGCAATCTCCAAATTGATATCTTTAAGGCCCTGAAAGCTGCCGTAAAAAAAGTTCAGCCCCTTAACCTCCATGGCGGTGGCCGGCTTGAGGCTCATGGTGCTGTTGGATGTCTCTGTCATGGTAAATCCGTCGTTCATCATACTCACCTTGTCCCCTCCCGGAACCACACCCGCGCCACAATGTTGATCAGCAGCACAGCCAGCGTCACCAACAACGCTCCACCCCAGGCCAGGCTGATCCAGTCCTCGTAGGGGCTCATGGCGAAGTTAAAAATCACCACCGGCAGACTGGCCATGGGGCGCGACATATCGAAATTGGTGAATTGGTTACTCAGCGCGGTGAACAAAAGCGGCGCGGTTTCGCCACTCACCCGAGCCACGGCAAGCAAAATACCGGTCACGATGCCACTGCGCGCAGCCCGCACCACCACCGCCGTGGACACCTTCCACTGCGGTGCACCCAAGGCCACGGCCGCCTCACGCAATGTGGACGGCACCAGTTGCAACATGTTTTCGGTGGTGCGCACCACCACCGGTAAGGCAATCAGCGCCAAGGCCACCGACCCTGCCCATCCGGAAAAACGCCCGGTGGTCGCCACCAACAACGCATAAACAAACAAGCCAATCACAATCGAAGGGGCCGACAACATGATGTCGGTAACGAAGCGAGTGAGCGATGCAAAGTAACTGTTGCGGCCGTATTCGTTCAAGTAAACCCCGGCCAAAATGCCCACCGGTGTCACCACCAACGTACACGCCCCCACCATCAGCAGCGAGCCCATGATGGCGTTGTACAAACCACCGCCAGCGGTACCCGGTGCCGCGGTAGGCTCAGAGAACATGTTCCAGTCGAAAGCGCCCAGCCCTTTGCTAACCAGCACCGCCAAAATCCATAGCAGCACCGACAACCCCAGCGCCATGGCCACCATGGATAGCATGATGCCCAAGCGGTTGCGGCGCAGGCGCTGGCGATAAATACGTTGCACCGAGGCGTCTAACACGCGGTTCATCAGCGGCCTCCTTGCTGCGCCCGAGACAGCCGCAACAGCATCAACTTGGCAACAGCCAGCACGGCAAAAGTAATCACGAACAGCAGCAAGCCCAGCGCAAACAACGACGCCACGTGCAGGGTTGAATCGGCCTCGGCAAATTCGTTGGCCAGACTCGAGGCAATCGAGTTGCCCATGCTGTAAAACGATGTGGCCAAGCGCTGCGCGTTACCAATCACAAACGTCACCGCCATGGTTTCGCCCAAGGCACGCCCCAGCCCCAGCATGACGCCCCCAATCACACCCGCGCGCGTGTACGGCAACACAATTTGTGTCACCACCTCCCACGTGGTGCAGCCCAAGCCATACGCCGACTCTTTCAGGACCCCAGGAACGATCTCAAAAACGTCGCGCATCACCGACGCAATAAACGGCAAAATCATGACCGCCAAAATCAAACCTGCCGTGAGAATACCAAGCCCGTTTTGCGGTCCACTGAACAGTTGTCCCAACAACGGCAGCGCACCGAACACCGAGGTCAGCGCCGGCTGCCCGTAGTCTGCAAACAGCGGGGCAAAAATAAACAAGCCAAACATGCCGTAAATAATGGAAGGCACGCCGGCGAGCAGCTCAATGCAAACCCCCAGCGGACGACGCAACCACAACGGGCAGGTCTCGGTAAGAAACAACGCAATACCAAAGCTCAGTGGCACGGCAATCACCAGCGCAATAACCGAAGTGGCCAGGGTGCCCACAATGGCCAGCAAGGCACCAAAGCGGTCATCGATGATGTCCCACTCGTCGCTGATCAAAAAACGCCACCCAAAGGCTTCAAAGGCAGGCCAGGCTTGGATGGTGAGCGAGACCAAAATACCCACCAAAGCCAGCAACACCAACAGGGCAAAGGTGCCCGTGACTTGATGAAACACCACGTCTTGAATGCGGGCGCGGTAGGTAAGGCGAGCGCGTGCGTCTTGCCCCGCCGATGCAATGGTGGTGGATGCCATACTTTTGACTTTACTTAGACTGTGTGACCTTTTTGTGACAGCCTGGGCTAGCCCAGCGCCCTGGCCAATGCCTCCGCCCAGCTGGCGGCTGTCTCCGGGCTACTGGCCTCAACCATGATGCGCAGCAAAGGCTCGGTGCCACTGGCCCTGACCAGCACCCGGCCTTGCCCGTGCAAGGCCTGCTGAGCTGCAGTCAGCACCTGTTGAAAAGGCGCGTGGCTCTGCCATTGCACGGCTTGCCCCTGCAACACCACGTTTTTTAAACACTGGGGAAACAACGTCAAGCCTTGCAACAATTCGTCCAAGGTTTTGCCCTGGCGCTGCATGGCGTGCAACACCTGCAGCGCGCTCACCAAGCCGTCGCCCGTGGTGTGTTTGTCGAGCATCAACAAGTGCCCCGAGCCCTCACCACCAAGCACCCAGCCACGCTCAAGCAACGCCTCAAGGACATAGCGGTCGCCCACCGGTGCGCGGTGCAAGGCCACACCGTGCTTGGCCAGTGCATCGGCCACCGCCTGGTTGGTCATGAGCGTGCCCACCACGCCCGGCAGCGGCTGCCCAAGCGCCAGGCGATCCATCGCCAATGCATACAGCAACGCGTCACCATCCACCACGCGGCCCGACGCGCTGACCATTTGCAGCCTATCGGCGTCACCATCCAAGGCAATCGCCAGATCGGCCTGATGGGTTTGCAACGCTTGCCCGGCGGCCTGCAAGTGGGTGGCACCCACGCCATCGTTGATGTTGCTGCCATCGGGTTGACAACCCACGGCATGCACCGTGGCCCCGAGCTCTTGCAGCAGCGCAGGGGCAATGGCGTAAGCAGCGCCATGCGCGGCGTCGACCACCACGCGCAAGCCACGCAAGTCGTGGGCTTGACCCCATGTGCTCTTGCAAAATTCAATGTAGCGTCCGGCCGCGTCGTTGAGACGGCGCGTTTTACCAAGTTCCTCGGAGGCCGCCCACGCCGCCGGCTGCTGCAGTTGGTCCTCGACCGCTTGCTCCCAGGCGTCGGGCAATTTGCTGCCGTGACCGTCAAAAAATTTAATGCCGTTGTCGGGGTGCGCGTTGTGGCTGGCGCTGATCACCACCCCCAAGTCAGCGCGCTGGGCGCGGGTTAAGTAGGCCACCGCCGGCGTAGGCACCGGGCCAAGCAGCAGCACGTCGACCCCGGCTGAATTGAATCCCGACTCCAAGGCGCTTTCCAGCATGTAGCCCGAGCGCCGGGTGTCTTTGCCGATCAGCACCAAGGGCTGTGCACGCTGGCGACGCAGCACCTGACCGACGGCATGACCAAGCCGCAGAGCAAAATCGGGGGTCATGGGCGGCGTGCCTACGCGCCCGCGAATGCCATCGGTACCAAAATACTGCCGCGCCATGTCCGCATTATGCGCCGGCGCCCGGCCGCACTAGCCAGACACGTGGTCTTGCACCGCTTGCCACACCTTGAGCGCGTCCACCGTGGCCTGCACATCGTGCACCCGCACCACCGCTGCACCGCGTTGCACCGCCAGCAACGCCGCGGCCACACTGGCCGCTTGGCGCGCCTCCACCGGCTGCCCTGTCACGTGTCCAAGGGTGGATTTGCGCGACCACCCTGCCAAAACCGGGTAACCCAGGGCTTGCAGCGCGTTTTGCTGGGCCAAAAGGGTGAGGTTTTGCGCCGGTGTTTTACCAAAACCAATGCCGGGGTCCAACACCACCCGCTGGTGCTGCACACCGGCTTGGTGCAACACCGCGGCACGCTGCCGCAAAAACCCCTGCACCTGAGGCAGCACCGGGTCGGTCATGGGCGAGACCTGCATGGTTTGCGGATCGCCATGCATGTGCATCAGGCATACACCGCAACGGCCGTGCTCAGCCACCACCGCCACGCCGTTGGCCCCGCCGGGTGGACACCAGCGCAAGGCCCACACGTCGTTGATGATGTCCGCGCCAGCGTCCAACGCCCGTTGCATGATGAGTGGTTTGTAGGTATCCACCGACACCGGCACCTGCCAGCGCACCGCCTCGTTCAACACCGGCTGCAGACGCTGCCACTCCTGCTCCCACGGCACCGGTTGCGCCCCGGGGCGGGTCGATTCGCCCCCCAAATCGAGAATATCGGCACCGGCTTTGAGCTGCGCCTGCGCTTGGGCCAGGGCTTGACCGGTCGGCGCGTGCACGGCAAATGAGTCTGGCGTGAGGTTCACCACCGCCATCACCAACGGTCGCTGCAGCGACAAAACAAAACGCCCCGCGTGCCAGCTGGCGGCTGGTGCGGGGCGGGTGCTTGGGCTCAAGACCGCAGGCAGCTAGCCTAGGCCGCGTTGGGCGAAGGCGCTGGGCCCACCGCAGCATCGCCACCGTCGTCGTCCGATTTGGGGCTGGAAGGCGGCGGGTCTTTCGGTGCGCGTGGGTCGCGACCGGCCATGATGTCGTTGATTTGCTCCATGTCAATGGTTTCCCACTCCAGCAACGCCTTGGCCATGGCGTGCATTTTGTCGGCGTGGGTTTCAATGAGGTTGCGCGCCAAAGCGTACTGCTCGTCAATGATGCGCCGCACCTCTGAATCCACTTTTTGCATGGTTTGCTCAGAGATGTTGGTGGTCTTGGTTACCGAGCGCCCCAAAAACACCTCGCCCTCGTTCTCGGCATACACCATGGGGCCCAGCGCGTCGGACATGCCGTAGCGCATCACCATGTCGCGCGCGATTTGCGTGGCACGCTCAAAGTCGTTGCTCGCCCC